>CAYYVZ010000186.1:0-9499 GCA_964475235.1 uncultured Myxococcales bacterium
GGCTCTACCAACTGAGCTACGCCCACCGTGTCCCGCGTCCAGACCTCCCGCTCTCTCGAGCGTTCCGGTCAGAGTACCGACAGGTTGGACTGCCGGTCGTGCGGACCATCGCAGAATCCGAAGAACCGGAAAATAAGAAGAATCGGGCCCGGAGTCCAGCGCCGCGGTGCCAGCGCGAAGTACGCGAAAACCCGCAGAAGCCGGGCTCGAAGACGCTCCGCCGCGCTCAGCGGGAGCCCTCGCGGACGGTGGCGGGCTTCGCGCGCAGGAACTCGAGGACACGAGGCGCGACCTCGCCGGGCTTTTCGAAGTGAGGAAGATGGCCCGCGTCCTCGATGCGATGCACCGCCGCGTCCGGCAGGATGCCGATCGCAACGTCGAGACAGGACGGCGGCGTCACCTCGTCTTTCGTTCCCCAGAACAGCTCGATCGGAACGCCGCTCTTCGCGAGCTCGGCGTAGCGGTCGCGGAAATCGGCCAGCGGCATGTGGCGCAGCGTCGAGAGCATCGCGCGCTTGTAGCCGGCGAACTCGAGCTGGGGCAGGTAGCGCTGCTCCATGCCGGCGACGAGGGACTTGTCGTACACCGACGCTTCGAGGCCCTTGAGAAGCAACCGGTTGCCGGCCACCTGCATCAACCAGTCGCCGACGAGGGGAATGCGGAGGATCCACGCGCCGGGCGGATCGGGAACGTCGAAACCGGCCGGATCGACGAGCGTGAGCGTGGCGACGGCACCGGGGTTGCGCAGCACGAACTCGCTCGCGATCACGCCACCCATCGAGAGGCCGACGAGATGGACGCTGCCGTCGCGAATCCCCGCCTTGCGCAGAAGCTGCTCGAGCTGGCGCACGAAGAGGTCGAGATCGTACGTGACCCACGGCCGGTCGGACCAGCCGCGCCCGTACAGGTCGTAGGTGAGCGTCTGGTAGCCCGCTTTGCGAAGCGCGCCCGGAAGCTCGCCCCAGATCCACGACGGCGACGAAAGCCCGTGCACGAACACGACGGTCTCGGCCGGAGTCGTGCCCTGCAGCTCGTAGCAGGTGTGGCCGTCCTTGAGGCTCGCGAAACGGCCGGGCAGCCGGCGGCGCGCACCGTCGCCGAGCGTCTCGTGCTCGCCGCCGAAGATCCACGGCATTGCCACAACGACCGCAACGACGGCTGCCGCGATCGTGCGACGGCTCATTCGACGATTCTCCAGGGTGCTTCGGACTCGGGATCGCGGCCGCAGCTCGCCGGCGTCACCACGGCGTCCACTTCGGCGCGCGCGACGCGCGCGTCGATCGAAGCGCCGGCCGCGTCATCGACGCGAACGCTCCAGCTCCCCTGCTCTTCCACCGCGTGAACCGCGAGCGCCGCCCGCTCGAACGCGGTGCCGCTCTTCAGCCACAGCTCCCTCTCGACGATCTGCGCCGGCTCGGGCAACGCGCAGCGGCCGCGATAGATCGAGGGCAGGCGCGCGAGCAGCGCCTCGCCGCCGTCGAGGACTGCTTCCGCATCGCCGGGGGCAAGGCGGCCGAACATGCGGCCGCTCGGAAGGTCGAGCAGCGTAGGCGCGAAACGGTGCCCGCCGAGGTGGCTCGTGCGCCACACGCGAATGCCGCCTGCGCGAATCGCGGCAAGCCCGCGCATTTCGACGTAGAACCCGTAGCCGAACTTGCCGCAGCACGCGTCGCGCGCGCCGTGAGTGCAGACCAGGATGTCGCGATCGCCGGCACCGACTTCGTGAGTTCCGGCGCCCGCCGGCCACGTCGCGGCCCCGCCGACACCTGCGACACCGGCCGCGGCGCCTTCCGCGCCGATTCCGGCGAGACTTTCGAGCACGCCGGCAAGCTCTGCGCGAGGCACGTCGTAGTCCCGCCTCGAGTAGCCCGCGAAACGTTCCCCGGAACGGAAGAAGCGGAGCACCCTCGATCGCTCGCGGCCGCGCGCTCGGCGCAGATCGCCGGAGGGCTCGAGAGCGAGCAACCTCACGTGCTTCGCCGCGGAGCCGATGGTGCGAATGGCCTCGTCGAGCCGCGCGTCGCTCGCGGCCGAGCCGGCGAGCTTCGGCGTCCATGGCGAGTCGAGCTCGAACGCCAGCACGACGTCGTAGCAGCCGGCACTGCCGATCGGCGGCAGGCCGCGCTCGGCTGAAAGGCGGCTGCAGAACGCCGCCGTGCCCTGTGCCTGGGTAGCGCTCACATTGCGGCGGATAGTGCGGATTCGGCGCGGAAGCGACAAGCCCGCGCCTTCGGAAGGCGGCTCAGAAAAGGAGCTGCTCTTCCTCGCAGTACTGGGTGGTCTTGTTGCAGAGGTAGTGGTCGTGGCAGTCGGCAGTACGCGTGCACGGCTTCTCGCACTGATCGTTGTTCGGATTGCAACGGAACTCGGCTGGAAGCCCCGAGCAGTCGCCGTTCGACGTGCAGTGGACGGGAATCGTCGTCGTGGTGGACGTCGTCGAAGTGGAGGTCGTCGACTCGCCGGTGCCCTGCTCGACGGTGGTCGTAGTGACGTCGCCGCAGGGCGGGCAGTTGAGATTGATGTTCTGGCCGACCGCGCTTTTCAGGCAGACGAGGGCATCGGTGGTGTTGAGCGAAGACGAGCCGTTGACGTCACAGACGCAGAGCTCGCAGGTCATTGCCGCGACAGCCGACTTGAGGATGAAGTTGCAGTCCACGGCCGAGGGGCCGGTCCCGTTGGAGACGGGCTGCCCGCAGTCCCCGTTGGCCGCGAACCCGGCGGACGGAAGCGCGGCCGATGCAGCGAGCACGCACGCAGCCGCTGCCCCCCGAAGGACCGATCCGAAAGCCAGGCTCATGAAGGAACGACGCAAGCTGATAGCCGAACGGGCCGAAGCCCGAACCGCCAGTGTGCCGCGGCCAAGGCGCGGGGACAAGGGAGGAAAATCTGCCTACTTCCGCCGGTTCCATATCTCGTTCACGCCGTCGGTGAGGCGTGCGACGAGAGCCTCGGTATCGCTGTAGGGCTCGGCCGGATAGTGCACCGCTTCGTCGAGAAGGGCCGCACAGTCCAGGGCGTACTCGGCCTGCGCAAACAGCATCTCGACGAGGTCCGGTCGCTCCACGAGGGACGCGGGCGATGCCGCGACCTTGGCCTTCAGCTCCTCGAGCTCGGATCGGGTGAACATTCTCAACTTCACAGTAAGGGTCCCTTATCGGCGAATGCTCCCCGTGCGAAACCGCCCACGAGCATGGGAAAATCGCTAGGATTCCGGCCGATCCCACACGCGAAACGCTCGCAACCGCTGGAAATCCGCGATTAGAATGGGCCGCCTTCGCTCGGACGGGACCCATCGTGCCAATGAAAAATCACAGCCCGATTCACCCAGAACTTTGTCCGGCGGCGACGCATGCGCGAGGTCGCCGTCAGGCGGCGACTCGTCCGATTGCTCGCCGCGAGCGCAGGTCATGATCAAGCCGGATTTCGCCAACATCTCCAACGCCGACTACGTAGACGACCTTTACCGCAAGTATCTCGCGGACCCGACCTCGGTCTCGGAGGACTGGCGGATCTTCTTCGCGGGATTCGAGCTCGCGGGCAGCGGCTCACCCGGGCGGGCGGGCACTGCGGCCGCCGGCCCCGCTACGCCGGCCTCCGGACCGGCTTCGCCGACTTCGGGACCGGCGACGCCGACCTCCGGACCGGCTTCGCCTCGTGTCGAGTCGATCGAAGAGGCGCGCAAGGCCGCGCGCCGGTCGCCGGCTGCGCTCGCCAATCTCGGCATCGTCGATCTCGTCCACGCCTACCGTGAAGCCGGCCACCTCGTCGCCGACCTCGATCCGCTCGGCGACAACCAGACGTCGCACCCTCTTCTCGAGCTCTCGCAGTTCGGCATCGGCGACGCCGACCTTTCGCGTGCCGTCGAGATCCCGGGCTTCAAGGCCAAGCCCGTCGCGCGCATCGGCGAGCTCATCGATCACCTTCGCGCCACGTACTGCGGCACCGTCGCCGTCGAGTACATGTACATCCAGAACAAGGAACAGCGCGACTGGATCCAGGAGCGCATCGAGCCCTCCTGCAACCGCCCGAGCCTTGCTCCCGAGGAACGCATCGAGCTTCTCGACCAGGTCCTGCGCGCGAACATGTTCGAGCAGTTCCTCCACAAGAAGTACGTCGGCGCCAAGCGATTCTCGCTCGAAGGCGGCGAGACCCTCGTCCCGCTGCTCCACCAGATCATCGAGGAGAGCGGACGTCTCGGCACACGCGAGGTCGTGATGGGCATGCCGCACCGCGGCCGCCTCAACGTGCTCGCGCACACGCTCGGCAAGCCCTACGAGATGATCCTGTCGGAGTTCGAGGGGAACTTCCTTGCCGACAGCGTCCAGGGCGACGGCGACGTGAAGTACCACCTGGGATACTCGCGCGACCACCGTACGAAGTACGGATCGGACATCCACCTCTCGCTGCTCTTCAATCCGAGCCACCTCGAGGCGATCAACCCGATCGCCGAGGGCATCGTTGCCGCCAAGCAGAACTACCTCGGCGACACCGACTGCAGCATGGTCCTCCCGCTGCTGATGCACGGCGACGCGGCCTTCATGGGCCAGGGCATCGTCATGGAGACGCTGAGCCTTTCGGAGCTCGCGCACTTCCGGACGGGCGGGACGATCCACCTCATCGTGAACAACCAGATCGGCTTCACGACGTCGCCGCGCGACTACCGCTTCACGCGCTATCCCACGGAAGTCGCCAAGCTCATCTCGGCGCCGGCAATCCACGCCAACGGAGACGACCCCGAGGCCGTCGTGCAGGCAGGCCGCATCGCCGCCGAGTTCCGCTCGCGCTTCCACGAAGACGTGCTCGTCGACCTCGTCTGCTACCGGCGCCACGGCCACAACGAGCTCGACGACCCGACCTTCACGCAGCCGCTCATGTACTCGAAGATCGCGCAGCTTCCGGTGGTCTCGCGCCTCTACGCCGACCGCCTCGTGCGCGAGGGCGTGCTCGACGAGAACGGCGTCGCCGAGATCACCGGCCGCATCGACGAGGAGCTCAACAAGGCCCTCGACTACGCGCGCGACTTCATGCCGAAGCAGCAGGTCTTCAGCTTCGGCGGCGTGTGGAAGGGCATGAGCTGGGCCGGCGACGACTGGACCGCCAACACGAAGGTTGCCGCCGACACCCTGCGCAAGCTCGCGAAGGACGTCACGGCGCTCCCCGACGGGTTCGTCCCGCACCCCAAGGTCCAGCGCCTCTACGCCGACCGCCAGCAGATGGTCGAGGCCGGCACCAACATCGACTGGGGCTGCGGCGAGATGCTCGCGTTCGGAACGCTGCTGCTCGAAGGCACGTGCGTGCGCCTCTCCGGACAGGACAGCGGGCGCGGCACGTTCAGTCACCGCCAGGCCGCGCTCTACGACATGCAGAACGGGCAGCGCATCGTTCCGCTCGACCGCCTCAGCGACGAACAGGGCCGCTTCTACCTGATCGACAGCTGCCTGTCGGAAGCCGGCGTGCTCGGCTTCGAGTACGGCTTCGCGTCGGCCGACCCGCGCAACCTCGTGATCTGGGAGGCCCAGTTCGGCGACTTCGCCAATGGCGCGCAGATCATCATCGACCAGTTCATCGCGTCGGCGGAGTCGAAGTGGCAGCGCACCAACGGCATCACGATGCTGTTGCCTCACGGTTACGAGGGCCAGGGACCCGAGCATTCGAGCGCTCGCCTCGAGCGCTTCCTCAACCTGTGCGCCGAGCAGAACCTGCAGGTCTGCAACCTGACGAGCCCGGCCCAGCTCTTCCACGCCCTGCGCCGCCAGGTGCGGCGCAACTTCCGCAAGCCCCTCGTCATCATGAGCCCGAAGAGCATGCTGCGGAACAAGCTCTGCGTGTCCACGATCGAGGAGTTCAGCGAAATGAACTTCCGCCTCGTCCTCGACGAGGTCGAGGACATCGATCGCGAGCACGTGCGCCGCGTGCTGCTGTGCAGCGGCAAGGTTTACTACGATCTCGTCGCCGCGCGCGCGGAGCGCAACATCCACGACGTCGCGATCGTGCGCATCGAGCAGCTCTACCCCTTCCCGCTCGCGGAAATCCGCGAAATCCTTTCGCGCTTCCCGGCCGATGCCGAGGTGGACTGGGTTCAGGAGGAACCCAAGAACATGGGCGCATGGCGCTTCGTGTACGACCGCAACCACATGATCTTCGATGACCAGCGCATGCTGTACTACGTAGGCCGCGAAGCGGCGGCGAGCCCCGCGACGGGCTCCTACAAGAAACACGGGGCCGAGCTCATGCAGCTCCTCGACATGGCGTTCCGTCCGAGCAGGGCCTCTTCCGTTTCGTGGGTGAGCCATGCCGGCTGACGTCGTCATCCCCCAGCTCGGAGAGTCGATCAGCGAAGGCGAGATCCTCGAGTGGCGCGTGACCGACGGCGACACGGTCGCCGTCGACGACATCCTGCTCGAGCTCGAGACCGACAAAACGACCGTCGAGATCCCGTCGCCGGCCGCGGGCGTCGTGCGCATCCTCAAGCCGAAGGGCGCGGTCGTCGCCGTCGGTGAGGTGATTGCGCGCATCGAAGCGGCCGGTGCTTCTGCGGGCGCTTCGAAGCCGGCAGCGCAATCGGCGCCGGTTCAGAAAGCGGCGCCGGCAGCGAAAGCCGCCGCTGCGCCTGCACCTGCTGCGAAAGCGGCCGCGGTGGCTGCTGCCAAGCCTGCGCCAGCTCCGCCCGCGGCTCCGACGCCGCCGCCGCCAGCTGCAGCTGCGGCGGCTGCACCCGCGACGCGACTCGGTCCGGCCGCGCGCCGCATGGCCGAAGAGCAGCACGTCGATCCGGCTTCTCTCCACGGAACCGGTCCGGGGGGACGTGCCACCAAGGCCGACGTCGCCGCCGCAGCGGAGTCACGCCAGGCGGAGCCCCCGCCCGCGGCCGTCGCGGCTACAGCGCCCGCCGCCGCGAAACCCGCGCCTGCGCGCGTCGCCGCCGGCGACGACGAGGAAGAACGCACGCGCATGTCGCGGATGCGCCGCACGATCGCCGAGCGCCTCGTCTCCGCGCAGCACACGGCGGCCATCCTCACGACCTTCAACGAAGTGGACATGAGCGCGGCGATGGAGCTGCGCGCCAGGCACAAGGAAGCCTTCCAGAAGGCCCACGGCGTGTCGCTCGGCTTCATGTCGATCTTTGCGCGGGCCTGCATCCTCGCGCTGCGCGACGTGCCTGTGGTCGGCGCACGCATCGAGGGCGACGAGGTCGTCACTTCGAAGCGCGTGCACCTCGGCATCGCGGCCTCCACCGAACGCGGCCTCGTGGTGCCGATCGTGCGCAATGCCGACCTCCTCAGCATGGCCGGCCTCGAGCAGGAAGTCGGCCGCCTCGCGGGCCTCGCGCGCGAGAGCAAGCTCCAGGTCGAGGACCTTTCCGGCGGCACGTTCACGATCTCGAACGGCGGCGTGTTCGGCTCGCTGCTGTCGACGCCGATCCTCAATCCTCCGCAAAGCGGCATCCTCGGCATGCACAAGATCGAGAAGCGGCCCGTGGTCGTGGGCGACCAGATCGTCATCCGCCCGATGATGTACCTGGCGCTCTCGTACGATCACCGCATCGTCGACGGCCGCGAGGCGGTGACGTTCCTCGTGAAGGTCAAAGAGCGAATCGAGGATCCGTCGCGCCTGCTGCTCGAAATCTGACGCGACCGTCGGAAGCCGGCGCGTACCGAAGGGGACACATCTTGGCCAGGCAGAGTTACGACCTCGTCGTCATCGGAGCGGGACCGGGCGGCTACCAGGCAGCCATTCGCGCAGCGCAGCTCGGGCTGCGCACGGCAATCGTCGAAAAGGACGGCTCGCTCGGCGGCACCTGTCTCAACGTCGGCTGCATTCCAAGCAAGGCGCTGCTCGAATCGTCCGAGCTCTACGAGCAGGCGAAGCACGGCCTCGCCGTCCACGGCATCGCCTGCGGCGACGTGAAGCTCGACCTCGGCGCGATGATGACGCGCAAGAAGGGCGTCGTCGACGGCCTGACGCGCGGCGTGCAGGGCCTCATGAAGAAGAACAAGATCGACGTCTGGCAGGGCCGCGCTCGCGTCGCCGCCGCGCCGCCGGCGGGCCTGGTCGAGGTCAAAGGCCAGAACGACGGCGAGCTCGAAACGCCGCGCATCCTTCTTGCGACCGGCAGCGTGCCGATCGCGCTTCCGATCCTTCCCTTCGACGGCAAGCGCGTGCTCTCGTCCACCGAAGCGCTGTCGCTCGACAGCGTGCCCGAACGCCTTCTCGTGATCGGCGGCGGCGCGATCGGCCTCGAGCTCGGCTCGGTCTGGAGCCGCCTCGGCAGCAAGGTCCGCGTCGTCGAGCTGATGGACCAGATCGTTCCGGGGACGGACAGGAAGTCGGCGCAGCTCCTCGAGCGCTCGCTCAGGAAACAGGGCCTCGAGATCCTGCTGCAGACGAAGGCCGTCGCGGCCGAAGTCTCCCCGAAGGCCGTCAAGGTCACGATCGAAGGCAAGGACGGCAAACAGACGACCGACAGCTGGGACGCTGTTCTGGTGGCCGTCGGCCGCCGCGCATTCACCGACGGACTCGGTCTCGCGGAAGCGGGTGTCGCTTGCGACGAACGCGGCCGCATCCAGATCGGCGAGCACTACGAGACGTCCGTTCCGGGCATCTTTGCGATCGGCGACGCCGTCGCCGGCCCGATGCTCGCACACAAGGCTTCCGAGGAAGGCGTCGCCTGCGTCGAGCGCATGGCCGGCGTCGCGGGTCACGTGAACTACAACGCGATCCCGGGCGTCGTCTACACGTGGCCCGAGCTCGCGAGCGTCGGCCTCAGCGAGGAAGCCGCCAAGGCCGCGGGTTACGAGGTCAGGATCGGTTCGTTTCCGTTCACGGCGACGCCGCGCGCACGGTGCACGGGCGAGACCGACGGCGGTGTGCGCATCATTACCGACGCGGCCACCGACACGGTGCTCGGCATCTTCATCGTCGGCCCGAACGCATCCGAGCTGATCGCCGAGGCGGCCGTCGCGATGGAATTCGGCGCAACCAGCGAAGACATCGCGCGCTCGGTGCACGCCCACCCCACCCTCGCGGAGGCCCTCAAGGAAGCGGCGCTCGGCGTGGACGGGCGCTCGATCCACATCTGACCGCAGGAAGCAGCGTCAAGAGGAGGCTCCGCGCATGAGAATTCGCAACGCGATGCAAGCCGCTCCTGGTCCACGGTCAGGCTTGCTGGTTTTCGCTGCTGCCTTCCTGCTTCATGTCGCGATCTCCTCCGCCGACGCCGCCCTGGGCGACTGCGGCCAGCCCGCGAGCGACGGCGAGGGACCGGTCGCGAGCGACTGCCTGTACGTGCTGCGCAGCGGAGTCGGCAGCGTCGGGTGCGACTACTGCGTCTGCGACACGAACGGTTCCGACACGCTCACGGTTCGTGACCCCACGACGTTCGCGCCACAGTCGACGATTCACGTCACCTTGGACGGCACCCCGGTCGATCAGCTCAACGAGCTCGAGTGCGTGGGCGATCAGGTGTACGCCAACGTCTGGAAGTCCAATGAGATTGTGC
>CAYYVZ010000187.1:0-9493 GCA_964475235.1 uncultured Myxococcales bacterium
CAGCAGGCCGCACATGGGCCTGGACGCCGCCTTCGCGGCTTCGACGAGACCGCCGGCCTCCTCGAGCACGAGCGCGGCGCGGCGCACGATCTCCGCGCCCTCGCTCGTCACGAGCACGCGGCGACGGTCGCGCTCGAAGATCCGGATGCCGAGTTGCTCCTCGAGCTGGCGAAGCTGGATGCTGAGCCCCGGCTGGCTCACGTGGCAGGCGTCGGCCGCCTCGTGGAAGTTCCGGAATCGCGCGACCGCGACGACGTACTCGAGCTGCCTGAGGCTGATGTCCACGGAACCTCCCGGGACCCGCGTTCCGCCGCGCCGGGACCCTCACTGAAAGTTATCAGTGAGCTAAAATCAATCAATTGGACGGATCAGTCCGATCGGCGCATGACTGATCCCGCGACGGACGCCCAGCACAGCGGGCTGGCCGAGCAGAGCGGAACCGCCCAGCAAAGCGGATCCGAAGAGGAGAAAGCCAGTCATGAGCAACGAGAAGAAACTGACGACCAACGCGGGCTGTCCGGTGGCCCACAACCAGAACTCGCTGACGGCCGGGCCGCGCGGCCCTCAACTGCTCCAGGACGTCTGGTTCCTCGAGAAGATGGCCCACTTCGACCGCGAGGTGATCCCCGAGCGTCGCATGCACGCCAAGGGCTCCGGCGCCTACGGAACGTTCACCGTCACGAACGACATCTCGAAATACACGCGCGCGAAGATTTTCTCCGAGGTCGGCAAGAAGACCGAGTTGTTCGCGCGCTTCACGACGGTGGCGGGCGAGCGCGGCGCGGCCGACGCCGAGCGCGACATCCGCGGCTTCGCCGTCAAGTTCTACACGGAGGAGGGCAACTGGGACCTCGTCGGCAACAACACGCCGGTGTTCTTCCTGCGCGACCCGCTCAAGTTCCCCGACCTCAACCACGCGGTGAAGCGCGACCCTCGCACCAACCTGCGCAGCGCGAAGAACAACTGGGACTTCTGGACGTCGCTGCCCGAGGCGCTGCACCAGATCACCATCGTGATGAGCGACCGCGGCATCCCGGCCACCTACCGGCACATGCACGGCTTCGGCAGCCACACGTTCAGCCTGATCAACGCGGCCGGCGAGCGGTACTGGGTGAAGTTCCACCTGAAGTCGCAGCAGGGCATCCGCAACCTGACCGATGCGGAGTCGGAGGCGATCATCGGCAAGGACCGCGAGAGCCACCAGCGCGACCTCTACGACAGCATCGAGCGCGGCGATCTCCCGCGCTGGACGCTGAAGGTGCAGATCATGCCGGAGGCCGACGCGGAGGTCGTCCCGTACAACCCCTTCGATCTGACGAAAATCTGGCCGCACGCGGACTATCCGCTGATCGACGTCGGCGTGATGGAGCTCAACCGCAACCCGGAGAACTTTTTCGCCGAGGTCGAGCAGTCGGCGTTCAATCCCGCGAACGTGGTGCCGGGAATCGGATTCTCGCCCGACCGCATGCTGCAGGGGCGGCTGTTCTCGTACGGCGATGCGCAGCGCTACCGGCTCGGCGTCAATCACCACCTGATCCCGGTGAACGCGCCGCGCTGCCCGGCCCGCAGCTACCACCGCGACGGCGCGATGCGCGTGGACGGCAACTTCGGCGGCACGCTCGGCTACGAGCCGAACAGCGAAGGCGAGTGGAAGGAGCAGCCCGAGTATGCCGAGCCGAAGCTCGCGCTCTCGGGAGCGGCGGATCACTGGGACCACCGCGTCGACACCGACTACTGGTCACAGCCGGGCGCGCTGTTCCGGTTGATGACACCGGAGCAGCAGCAGGCGCTGTTCGAGAACACCGCACGGTCGGTTGGCGGGGCGCCCAGAGAGATTCAGCTCCGGCACATCTCGCACTGCACGAAGGCAGATCCTGCGTACGGCGCGGGCGTCGCACGGGCGCTCGGCATCGCGGAGACCGAAACGGCGGCATGAGGCGGCGTCGGCCCGGTGCAGTTCGCGGCCAAGGGGGCGCGAACTGCACCGGATCCGAGATCCACGCCACCACTCGACGTCGTCCGCCGGGCGCGTTTCGTGAACCACCTCGCACGAAGCGCGCCCGGCCCCTCTCGAAGAGACGGGCCAAAAAAAAGGGCGTGAGAGCTTTCGCTCTCACGCCCATCTGCCCGGGAGGAGGATCCTGGGCCGCTGACCAGGCGGCCCGTTCAGGCAGACTGTGTCGCGGCTGGCGCCGCGGACGGCTATCGCGCCTTGCGCGCCCTGCGCACCGTGCGCCTCCAGACGCGAAGCCGCACGGCTTTGCTCAGGCTGCTGCGCTCTCGTCGTTCTTGCGACGGCGCATCGAGCCTTCGACGATCTGCTCGACCTGGCGCTCGAGGGTCCCGATGCGACGCTTGATCCCGTCGAGATCGCTTCGGACCGGAAGGCCGAGCGCGCCGAGGAAGCGCTCGAAGCGCTTGCGCGTCTCCTTCTCGATGGTCTCGAGGGCCTTCTCGCTGCGTTCGGTGGCATCCTTGCGGATGGCCTTCACGCGCTTGTCGACCGTGCCGCGGATGTCGAAGACGGTGTCTTCGACGTCGGCGCGCACGTTCTTGACCTGCTTGGTCACCGTGTCGCCGAGGTCGCTCACGCGATCGACAAAGTCGTTGAACTGACGGCGGCTGCTTTTGGGGATGTACCGGACTGCCTCACGGCTTACCCGGCTAGCAGTCTTCTCCAGATCCTTGCGCAGCCGTCCCACCTGTTTCTCGATCTTGCGGAAGCTCGGAACCGTGCTCGTCGTCTTCTTCTTCGCCTTGGCCATGGTCATTGGTCTCCTGTTGCGAGTCGCTGCCCGTGGCGGGCGGCCCGTAATTTTTTCGCCGCGCCGCGATTCCTTCGTTTCGATCCGGAGATCGGTGGGAGGGAATCCGCCTCAGCCGGCAGACCCGTTTCTAACACGATGCGTCACGCTGTCAACGCAGCGCGGCATTTTTGTTTCGCGGGCAGGGCGGAGCGGAAAGACGGCGCCTGGATCGACGGCCCGGGAGGCCGCGAGCGGACGCACGGTCGCCCATCGGGAGCCGGCCGAAGGCCTCAGCTTTTACTTGGAAAATCGGCGGGTTGGCTGACGCCGGCCGGGCCGGATCAGTCGCTGCTGGAGCTCGAGCCGCTGCCGGACGTGCTGCCGCCGGTCGAGGAACTGCCGCTCGAGCTGTCGCTCGAAGCTGCCTTGGGGCTGTCGCTCGACGAGGACGAAGATTTCTTCTGATACGCGTCCGAGTACCAGCCCCCGCCCTTCAGCGTGAAGGCCGACGAGCTGATGAGCTTGGTGACCTTCGACCGGCAGGTCGGGCACTTCTTGAGGACGGGGTCCGAGATCGACTGGCGCTGCTCGAACTCACCGCACTTCGGACAAGCGTATTCGTAAATCGGCATGGCTCGGTCCGGGCGGTGGGCCCGGCGCGCGGAAGCTAGGCAGCGCCCTGTGGGTTGTCAACGAACCTCGGCGACGAGCTTTTCGAGCCTGGCCGCTACTTCCGGCGGATCCTCGCATGCGAGACGAACGGTCTTCGAACGGCTCGCCGCGCCGGAAATCAGCGTCGCGTCGCGCACCGCGACTCCGGCGCTGCGCGCGAGCAGCTCGGTGACCTCGCGGTTGGCTTCCCCTTCGACCGGCGGCGCGGCGACCTGAACCTTGAGTCGATCGCCGATCACTCCCGCGATGCGGCTTCGCGATGCACGCGGCACGACGCGAACGTGCACATCGACCGCACCTGCGGCGACGCGCAGCCAGGGCGCCGCCACGCCTTCAGGCCTTGCCGAGCTCGACGGAGCGCTTCGACGCGGCCGCGACCGCTCCTTTCACCGCATCCACGAAGCCCTTGTCGTCGAGGTGGCCGAGCCCCGCGAGCGTCGTTCCGCCAGGACTCGAGACGGCGCGGCGAAGCTCCACCGGCTCCTGGCCCGTCTCGATCATCATCTGCGCCGCGCCCGCGATCGTCTGGTAGGTGAGCGAACGCGCCAGGTCCGGTTTCATTCCGCCCCTGGAGGCCGCCTCGATCAGCGCCTCGGCGAAACGATAGACGTAGGCCGGGCCGGACCCGCTGAGCGCGGTGACGAGATGCAGGAGCTTCTCGTCCTCGATCACGTGCGCGTCGCCGACCGCGGCGAAAATCTTCTTCGCCAGCTTCAGGTCGGCCGCCGTGGCCCGGCTCCCGGCGCAGATCACCGACGCGCCCTTGCCGACCAGGCAGGGCGTGTTCGGCATGACACGCACCACGCGCGCGCCGCCGCCGAGTCCTTTCTCCAGCTTCGCGAGCATCACGCCCGCCGCGATCGACACGAACAGCTCGCGTCCGCTCGGGGCGAGCCCGGAAAGGACGTCGCCGAGAATCTGCGGCTTGACCGCGAGGATCACCGTACGGCTCTTCGCGACGACCTCCGCGTTGTCCGCGGTCGCGGCGATCTTGTAGCGCTTCGCCATCGCGGAGCGCTTCTTCGCGTCGGGCTCGGCGACGACGAGAGACTTCGCCTCGCGTCCGCTCGCGAGGAGCCCTTTCACGAGGGCCTCGGCCATGTTGCCGCCGCCGACGAAGCCGACGTCGAAGGTCTTCTGCTGCTTGCCCATGCTGACTCCTGCGCGGCGCGTTCAGCCGCGCGGCCTTTCTCCGAAGATCGCCGTGCCGATGCGAACGAGGGTGGCTCCTTCGGCGATCGCGTCCTCGAAGTCGCCCGTCATCCCCATCGAGAGCTCACCGAGCGGCGCATGCGCAAAGCCGAGAGCCGCGAGGCGGCCGCCGAGCTCCCGAAGGCCGGCAAACTGGGGACGCGCCTCGAGATCGGGATCGGCAACGCCCATGAGGCCCGCGAATCGCACACCGGCGTGGCGCGTGGCGTTGTCCAGAAACGCCGCCGCGTCTTCGGGCTCGATACCGCCGCGCTCGCGCGCATCCGCCGTGCCGCGCTCGCCGAGGCGAACCTGAAGCAGCACGTCGGCCGTCCGTCCCTCGCGCTGCGCGGCTTTCGAGACCGCCGCGACCGCGCTCGGCGAGTCGATCGCGTGAAGCAGCACGAACGCGGGCACCGCGACCGCCGCTTTGTTCGACTGGAGGCGGCCGATCAGGTGCCAGCGCGCGTCGGGCATCTCCGGCGCAAGCGTCGCGAGCGTCGCAATTTTGGCGAGCGCTTCCTGCACGTAGTTCTCGCCGAAGTCGCGCTGGCCCGCGGCGTAGGCCGCCCGCACGTCGTCGGAGCCGAGCCGTTTGGTGACCGCGACTACACGCACTTCGCCGGCGTTGCGGCCGGAAGCGCGGGCGGCCCCCGCGATGCGGTCGTGGATTTCGTCGAGCCGCGAGCGGATCCCGGCGGACCTCATCCCTTCGCACCCGGAATCACGCCGGCTCGTGCGAGCGCGGCGACGACCGGCTCCATCGGCAGCCCGATCACGTTGTCGAGCGGGCCGACGATGGCGCCGATGAAGCGCCGGCCTTCGCCCTGGGCCGCGTAGGCCCCCGCCTTGTCCATCGGTTCCCCGGTTGCGGCGTACGCTTCGGCCTCGGCCCGCGCGACCTCGCGCATGCGCACCGTGGAACGCACGATTCCGCACCGGGGCGGAGAGCCGTTCGCTCCCGTTTCCAGTAGAGCCCAGGCCGTGAGGACGTCGTGATTGCGGCCGGCGAGCGACAGCAGCATCTCGACGGCTTCCTTGTGGCTCGACGGCTTTCCAAGGATGCGCGAGCCCACCACGACGGTCGTATCGGCCGCCAGAACCACCTCGCGCTCGCCGCGGCCTGCCCGTCGCACCACCACGGCCTCCGCCTTGCCGATCGCAAGGCGCGAGGTGGCATCCACCGGCGATTCGCCGTCGTGAATCGATTCGTCGATGTCGGCTGCGTCGATCTCGAAGTGGAAGCCGGCTGCTGTCAGCAACTCCCGGCGCCGCGGCGAGCCCGACGCGAGTACGAGTCGCGGCGCGTGCATCGCTGCATTCTCGAAGCCGCTCGGGTAAAGTCAACGGGATGACACGCGCACGATCGCTCCTTCTCTGCTCCGTCGCCACGTTCGTACTCGCCGCTGCGTGCGGCTGCCCTGCTGCACACGCCGAGAGCAGGAGCTCCGACACGAAGACACCCGCCAAACCCGCCGCCGCGAGCCATGCTCCCGCCGGCGCAGGCGAGGACGAGATCGGGACGCGCCTGTCGGACACCGAGCTCGGCCGCGCCGTGGCGCTGATCGACAGCGATCCGCGCAAGGCCGCCGACGGCCTGGACGACCTCGAGAAGAAACTTCCGTACCTCGACGACGTGCTGGAGTATTACGCGGCCGTCGCACACAGCCGCTACGACCACGCCGCTGGACGACGCGCGCTCGAAGGTTTTCTGAAGAAGCACGAAGGCTCGATCGTATTCGGCGACGCTGCCGCCGAGCTCGCGCGCCTCGTCGAGGCCGACGGCGACACGACCCGCGCCATCGAGCTGGCCGATCGATACGGCCGGGGCGCGGACGACAGTCCGGCCGCGGCGAGCGTCTGCCTTGCCACCGGCCGCCTGCTCGCCCGGCGCGATCCGGGCAAGGCTTACGTCTATCTCCAGTGCGCACGGTCGAAGGCGCCGCTTTCCGGCTCGGCGCGCGGCGCCTACGAAATCCTCACGAAGCTTCGCAGCGAGCATCCCGAGCTTCGGCCGTCCGACGCGGCCGGCCTCCTGTCGGAAGCGCGCCTGCTCGGCCGCGAAGGCCGCGGCGCCGAGCAGGTCGCCACGCTGCGCGAGCTGCTCACGAAGTTCCCCGGCAGCCCGTCGGAAGGCGAGGCCGAGCTCGCGTACGGACGCGGCCTCGGCCGCAGCGAGAGCAAGGCCGCCGGAGCCGACTGGTTCGCCAAACGCGCCGCCGCCTCGTCGGGCGCGCGCAAGGCCAAGCTCCTCTACGAAGGCGCGACGCTGCGCTGGAACGACGATCGCAACGACGAGGCGCGCAAGATGTTCGAGGAGATGCTGGCGCTCCGGACCGGCATCGGCGACGAGCAGCAGGCGCTCTACGCGCTCGCGCGCATCAGCGATGCGCAGGGTCGCCGCAGCGAAGCGATCGCCTACTTCGGAAAAGCCGCCGCGCTGGCGCGCGGCGCCGTGCGCGCCGACAGCGAATGGCGCCGCGGCTGGGTCTCGTACAGGGCCAGGGACTACGACGCTGCGCGCAAGGCCTTCGCGCAGATGGCTGCGGACGCCCCGCGCGGTTCCGATACGGACGGCCGATCCGAGGCGCTCTACTGGGAAGGACGCTCGTTCGAGAAGCTCGGCAACAAGGAGGAAGCGCACCGGCGTTATGCGGCCGTGCTCGACGAGTTTCCGCTGGGGTACTACGCGGCCGCGGCCGAGCGTCGTCTCGGACGCAGAACCCAGGCGACCACGAGCGTTCGCACGCTGGAAGCACCCGACAACCTGCCGCCCGCCGCGTCGCTCGCGATTCGCCGCTCGAAGACCCTGCGCGAAGCCGGCCTCGTGACGCTGGCCGCGCGCGACCTTGCGGCCCGACTCGCGAGCTTCGACGCGCCGACCCGGCGTGCCGTGCTTCCCGCGCTGCCGTCTTCCGGCGCCTACGACGCCGCGTTCAAGATCGCGATCCAGATGAACGAGAAGGGCCAGCTCTCGAAGGAAGAGGCGCGCACGTTCTTCTATCCGCGTGCCCACGCCGACATCGTCGAGCGCGAGGCGAAAAAAGCCGGCATCGATCCCATTCTCGTGTACGCACTGATGCGCCAGGAGTCTGCGTTCTCGACCACGGCGGTCTCGTCGGCGAAAGCGCTGGGGCTCATGCAGCTCCTCGAGAAAACGGCGAAGCGCGTGGCGGCGGCTTCCGGCCTTCCCGAGCCCGAAGCCGAAGACCTGTTCGATCCGGCCGTGAACATCCGCCTTGGCGTGCGCTACCTCGCCGAGCTGTCGAAGCTCTTCGGCGGCAACACGGCGCTGATGGCGGCTGCGTACAACGCCGGGGAAACGGCCGCGGAAAAGTGGAGAGGCCTCGCGCAGAGCTACGACGAGGACGAGATGATCGAGCAGATCTCGTACCGCGAGACGCGCGCCTACGTGAAGGCGATCCTGCGCAACATGCGCAACTATCGGGGGATTTATCCGAGCGGCACCTAGGTCGAACGGCGCCGCGAGCGGCGCCTAGGCCAGCAGCTTCCTCGGGAGTCCGCCGAACGCTCCGTTCGACATGCACAGCGCGACGTCGCCCTCGCGCATCTCGGTGCGCAGCCTCGCAAGGATCTCGTCGGGACCCGCTTCGGTCCAGGCAGGAACTCCGCGCGCCTTCAGGTCTGCGATGAGCTTGTCCGTGGAGAGCATCTCTTCGGGCTTCAGCGGATCGTTGTCCTTGCGAAAGACGGCCGAGAGCGCGACGCAGTCGGCGCCGGCCAGCGCTTCCGCGTAAGCCTGCTGGAAGACGGCGCGGCGGCTCGTGTTCGAGCGCGGCTCGAAGATCGCCCACAACCGGCGCTTCGGGAAGCGGCCGCGGATTGCCGCGATCGTAAGGCCGACGGCCGTCGGATGGTGCGCGAAGTCGTCCACGACGGTGATGCCGCCTTTCTCGCCGACGATCTCCTGGCGCCGCGCGGCGCCCTTGTACGTGCGAAGGCCTTCGAGAACGGCGCCGAGCTCCACGCCCATCTCGCGGCAGAGCGCGTAGACAGCTGTGGCGTTGAGCGCGTTCATCGAGCCGACGAGCGAGAGCTTCACCTTCGCGTCGCGGCGTCCCTTCCAGTGCAGCTCGAACTCGCTGCCTTCGGGGCCGACGCGGATCTCGCGCGGCTCCCAGCCTTCGGGCGCCTTCATGCCGTAGGGAACGAGACGGTACTTGCCGGCCTTGTCGATCGCCGCGAGCAGGTGCGGATAGTCCTGGCACGCCACGAGAGGACCGTTGGGCGGAATGATGCCCGCGAGCTTGCGGAACGACGACTTCACGTGCTCGACGTCGGTGTAGATGTCGGCGTGGTCGAACTCGACGCTCGTCAGGATCACCGCCGACGGCTTGTAGTGGAGGAACTTCGGTCCCTTGTCGAAGTAGGCCGTGTCGTACTCGTCGCCTTCGACGACGAAGTACTCCCCCGAGCCGGCCGCGGCGAGCTTGCCGAGGTCGCGCACGAGGCCGCCGACGAGATAGCCGGGATCCGCGCCGGCCGTCGCGAGGCAGTGCGCGAGCATGCCGGTCGTCGTCGTCTTGCCGTGCGTGCCGGCGACGACGAGGGAGCGCATCCCGGGCTTGAGGAAGAAGCGTCCGAGCGCCGCGGGAAACGACGTCTTCTCGATGCCGAGCTGCTCGACGGCCTGGGCCTCGACGTTCGTGCGCGTGACGGCGTTGCCGACGACGACGAGGTCGGGGCGCGGATCGAGGTTGGCCGCGTCGAACGCGAGCTTCACGTCGATGCCCGCCTGGCGAAGCATGTCGCCCATCGGCGGATAGGCTGCGATGTCGGAGCCCGTGATGCGGTGGCCCGCATCGCGCAGCATCACAGCCATCGGCGCCATGCCGACCCCGCAGATCGCGATGAAATGAATG
>CAYYVZ010000188.1:0-4833 GCA_964475235.1 uncultured Myxococcales bacterium
GGGCTGACGCCGAGCCCGATTCCGAACGCGTCGTGGCACCACCTGAAGCCGCACCGCCCGAAGCCGCACCACCTGAAGCCGCGCCGCCGTTCTGTGCGCCACCGGCCACGATCCTCGGCAGCGTGCGAATGCACGACGCCACATCGGGCCGGGGCGCAAGCGCCGCAACCAGCCGCTCGACCTCGCGCGAGCTCTTGTGTGCGGCACGCCGCAGAACCTCGCTGCAGTTCTCCGCCGTCAGATGCCTGGCGAGCAGGTGGATCGCGCCGAGGTGCAGCTCGCCGCGTTCGACCATCTCGAGGACGACCGGGAAGCGGCGTGCCGTGCGAGCGGCCCAGATCCGCTTGGCGGTCACCTGTTCCGACATGTGGAAGCGCTCCACGCAGAAGGCGAACATCGACGGGCAGGCGTGCCTCGCCCACAGCTTGCGCTCGTCGATCTCGGCGATCGCGACGAGCAACTGCGCCGTGGTGCGGCGATCGCGCGCGACGAGGGCTTCGAAGTGGTCGAGCAGCTCGTGCTCGGAGAGGTGTGCAAGAGTATTCGGCGTCGTGTTCATGCGGGAATCCTACCACGACATTTTTCGCGTACGTTCGCGGCACGTCAGCGACGGCCGCGAAACACGCTCGACACGCGCGCAGTAGCGGCGCTCGGACGCGAACGCCGTAAGTTCGGAGCGATCGGAACCTCGTCAGGAGATCGTCCACGACGCGCGCCCCGGGAGGCCTGCAAATCCTGTCAAGCGAATTCGACGCGCACGTCGTGACTCTATGATCGATACGAATCGACCGAACGTGCGTCGAGTGCTGGCACGGAGCTCGAAGCGTGATCTGGACGCAGGAAGTAGAACCGGGCGTTGTCGGGGCGGCGCGGCTCAACCGTTCGCACGTACGCCACCCGCGAGCGGCGTACGTGTGACGCCAACCGCGAGGACGTTCGTGTGACGCCAACGCGAGCGACGTACGAGTGACGGCAATCGCGAACGGCGTACGTGTCCGGGCGCTGGAGAACCGGCGCTTCCGCACATTCCCCGGGGAATGTGGCCTGACACACATTCCCCGCGGACTGTGCTGCGCGCACACCAGGACGGGTCACCGGCTGAGGTGCTGCCGCCGAGTCGAGAAACCGGAGATCATGGAAATCCCACCAAGGCCGCCAGCACGAATCCGCGAAGGCCCACAAAAGGAACGAAACTCGCCGCCCGCCCGAGCCGCGAGCCGGCGAGCTGGCGACAAGCGAACGCGGCCCCCCGATTTCAGTCCGCGCTGGCGCGCTGGAACGCCGGGCGTTCGCGCAGGCGGTCGAGGTAGGCGGTCGTCGCCGGGTAGCGCTCGTCGAGCACGCCCACCACCTGGGCGGCCACCAGCGTGAAGCCGAGCATGATGTCGCAGGCCGCGAACTCGCTGCCCAGCAGGTAGTCGCGGCCGGCTGCGAGATGCTTCTCGACGAACGCGAGCGCCGAGTCCGCCCTGCTGCGCGCCGCCGCCATCGCTTCCGGAATCCTGTCGGCGTCGCCCTGGTAGAGGCTGTGCCAGATGATCACGCCAAGCGGCGGGAACGCGCTTCCTTCGGCGAAATGCACCCACTGCAGGAACTCGCCCCGGAGCGGCGAGCCGATCGCCGGCGCGAGGCGGCCGTTGCCGTAGCGCTCGAGGATGTACTCCAGGATGGCCCCCGACTCGCCGATCAGCGTCTCCCCGTCGGCCAGCACGGGGAACTTTCCGAGCGGCGTCGCCTGCGCGAACGCCGTGGACTGGGGTCGGAACTCGACGCGCTCGAGCTCGTAGGGATGGCCGAGCTCCTCGAGCAGCCAGCGGATGCGGACCGAGCGCGTTCGTGGGGCGTAGTAGAGCTTGAGCATGACGGCCTCCGTGATGCGCGCATTCTGGACGCGCCCCTCGGCCCGGCCTAGGTCCACTGCCCGCCAGCGCAGCAGGTCCAATTGGGAGCGGCGGGGCCGATTGGTTACTCCGCCATGCGTTCGGCACAATCCGCGACTGCCGGCCGGGGCCGGTGCGACCAGGTGGGAAAAGCTGCGAAAAACGACCGGCATCTCGGGGAAACCCCGGCGACCACGTGGCTGCGGGCGCGCGGCGTCGCGTTCGACGAGCACGGCTACGACTACGTCGAGCGCGGCGGCACGGCCGAATCCTCGCGCCAGCTCGGCGTCTCGGAGCACGAAGTCATCAAGACCCTCGTCATGCAGGACGAGGACCGCGAGCCCCTCGTCGTCCTCATGCACGGCGACTGCCAGGTGAGCACGAAGAACCTCGCGCGTGCGATCGGCGTCAAGAACGTCACTCCGTGCAAGCCCGACGTCGCGCAGCGCCACAGCGGCTACCTCGTCGGCGGAACCTCTCCGTTCGGCACGCGAAAGGAAATGCCCGTGTACGTGGAGTCGAGCGTGCTCCGGCTTGCGCGCATCTACATCAACGGCGGGCGGCGGGGACACCTGCTCTCGCTCGATCCCGCCGTGCTCACCGAGGAGCTCGGCGCAACGCCCGTCGAGTGCGCGCTATGAGCAAGACCGCGGCCGAGCGACCGACAGGAGACAGACAATGAAGCTCTACTACGCATCCGGATCGCCGTGGGCCTGGCGCGCACACCTCGCGCTCGAAGAGAAGGGCCTGCCGTACGAGGCAACGCTGCTCAGCTTCAGCGCGGGCGATCTGAAGAAGCCCGAGTACCTCGCCATGAACCCGCACGGCAAGGTTCCCGTGCTGCGCGACGGAGAGCTCGACATCTACGAGTCCCAGGCCATCCTCGAATACCTCGAGGAGAAGTACCCGGACGTTCCGCTGCTCCCGCGCGATCCTGCCGCACGCGCCCAAGTGCGCATGGAAGAGATCGAGTGCACGACCTACATGAACGAGGCCTTCCGCGGCCTCGCGCAGGCAACGTTCTTCACGCCGGAGGACAAGCGCGATCCGAAGGCCATGTCCGAGCGACGCGCCGACGTGCGCGCCGAGCTCGCCAGGCTCGAAGCGCGCCTGGAGGCGCGAGGCGGAGACTACGGAAACTTCCTGATGGGCAAGGAGCTGACGCGGGCCGACACGACGTGGTTGCCCTTCATCGAGATCGCGGGCCGCGCAGGCGTCACCGTCGAAGCGAGCTCGACGCTGCGGCTGGCCGCGTGGCTCGACCGCATGCGCGCGCGGCCTTCCTACGAGAAGACCTACCCGCCGCACTGGCGCAAGAAGTAGCGCGAGGCCCGATGTCCGGAGGAGACGCACGCACCGTTCGCAAGCTCGCGGCCATCGTCGTCGCCGACGTCGTGCAGTATTCGAAACAGATGGCCGCCGACGAGGTCGGCACGCTCGCGCGCCTGAAGGCGCTGCGCAGCGACGTGCTCGATCCGCTGATGCGCACCCACGAAGGGCGTCTCGTCAAGCTGATGGGCGACGGACTGCTCGCCGAGTTCGCGAGTGCGATCGATGCGACCGAGTGGGCGCTCTCCGTTCAGCGCGCGCTGGCCCAGCGAAACGAAGGCGTGCCCGACGACAAGTCGATGCGCCTTCGCATCGGCGTCAACGTCGGCGACGTGATCCTCGAGGACGGCGACCTCTACGGCGACGGCGTCAACGTCGCGGCGCGCCTCGAGCCGCTCGCCCCGCTCGGCGGCATCTGCATTTCGGCGGCCGTCCACGATCACGTGCAGGGCAAGGTCGATGCCGACTTCGTCGCGCGCGGAGAGCAGACGGTCAAGAACATCGCGCGTCCGATCGCCATCTGGTGCTGGGCTCCCGGCGGACTCGACGAAGGCGACTCGGTTCCGTTCCGGCCGCGCGACGAAGGACGCAAGTCCACCGTCGCGGTGCGGCCCTTCGAGGTTACCGGGACGAACGCCGATGCGTCGCTGCTGGCCGAAGCCGTGTACGACGCCGCGCTCGGGTCCCTGACCAACCTGAGCGGCCTCACGCTGCTGGCCGACTCTTCGAGAGCCGACTACGTCGCCAACCTGACGCTGCAGGCCGTCGGCTCGCGCTACCGCGCGGTGGTACGGCTTTCCGACAACCGCAGCGGCGAGCAGTTCGCCGCGGACCGCTTCGAGGGGGACCTGTCGGACCTCTTCGAGGCCCAGGACGATCTCGCGATTCGCGTGAGCCAGTCGATCCGCTTCTCCATCTATGACCGCGAGGCGCTCGAGTCGGAAAGGAAGCCGGCTTCCGAGGTCACCACGGAGATGATGCTGGCGCGCATCGGCTTCACGCTTGCCGGAGGACGCCGCGACGAGTGGGCGGCGGCAGGGCCGCGCCTCGACTCCATTCTGATCGCGCGTCCGCACGAAGCCGGGGCCTGGGGAATGAAGGCGTGCTGGCATCTCCACGACGTCTTCTATGGGTGGCGCGAAATCACGGACGAGGACCGCGCGGGGTCGCTCGAGGCTGCGTGCGAGGCCGTCAAGCGCAACGAGCGCAGCGACTTCGCGCACACCTCGCTCGCCCTCGCCTATCTGTACGCCAGCCGGGATCCCGAGCGCGCGGCCGGCGAGGCCGAGCGCGCCCTCGAGCTCAGCCCGTACTATGCGATCGCCCACCTGACACTGGGGTCGGCCTACGCTTACGGCGGAAGGCCGGCCGACGGTCTCGAGGTCTGCCGCAAGGCCATCGCCGTGAACACCCGCCTGATCTCCAACCACCGCACGATGCAGGCAGCCGCGTTGTGCGCACTGCTGACGGACCGCGCCGCCGAGGCCATCGATTGGGCCAGACGCTCCGACCAGCAGGTCCGCGACGTCGCACCGACTCTTCAGATCAGCGACTCCTTGGCGAGCGCGATGATGGTGGGACTCTTGGCCGCGATCTTCGCCGCGAGAGCAAGGGCGGCGGCGCG
>CAYYVZ010000188.1:4843-9460 GCA_964475235.1 uncultured Myxococcales bacterium
GACCAGCAGGTCCGCGACGTCGCACCGACTCTGCAGATCGAGGCGGCCGCATGCGCCGCCGCCGGACGGCCGGACGAAGCACGCTCGGCTCGCGACCGGTTGCTCACGATCTTTCCCGACTTCCGGCTCGGCCAGATGAGGCGCTGGCCGTTTCGACATCCCGCCGACTTCGACCGGTTCGTCTCGTGGCTTGCCGACGCCGGGCTGCCAAAGTGAAAGCGACGATGTTCCCCATCCTGGAAGACACACGAAAAGCCCTACGGAGAGCCCAATGAGCAGCGACGCGACATCCACGACACCGTCTTCTTCCTCTTTCGATGCGATCGTCGTCGGCGCCGGCTTCGCCGGCCTCAGCATGCTGCACAAGCTGCGAAAGCTCGGCCTGACGGCGCGCGTCTTCGAAGCCGGCAGCGGTGTCGGCGGCACCTGGTTCTGGAACCGCTACCCGGGCGCGCGCTGCGACGTCGAGAGCATGGAGTACTCCTACCAGTTCGACGACGATCTCCAGCAGGAGTGGAGCTGGAGCGAACGCTACTCGCCGCAGCCCGAGATCCTTTCGTACCTGAACCATGTGGCCGACCGCTTCGACCTCCGCCGCGACATCCAGCTCGACACGCGCGTCGAGAACGCCGCGTGGGACGAAGCGTCGTGTCGCTGGAACGTCGCGACGAGCGACGGGCGCAAGTGGTCCGCGCAGTTCTTCGTGATGGCGACGGGCTGCCTTTCGACGACGAACTTCCCGTCCTTCCCGGGCCAGGAGAAGTTCGGCGGCCGCATCATTCACTCCGGCCGCTGGCCTCACGAGAAAGTGGACTTCCGCGGCAAGCGCGTCGGGATCATCGGAACGGGCTCCTCGGCGATCCAGATGATTCCGATCCTCGCAGAAGAGGCCGCGCACCTCACGGTCTTCCAGCGCACGCCGAACTTCTCGATTCCCGCGCGCAACCGGCCCCTCGATCCCGAGGAGATCCGCCGCGTGAAGTCCCGGTACGGCGAGCTCCGCCAGCTTGCCGCCACGATGGGCTTCGGGTTCGACACGCGCAGCGGCGAGAAGGCGACGTTCGAAGTGAGCGAGGAAGAGAGGCGGGCCGAGTACGAATCGCGCTGGGAGCAGGGCGGCCTGCCCTTCCTCGCGGCTTTTTCCGACATGATCCTCGACCGGAAGGCCAACGACTACGCGGCCGACTTCGTGCGCGAGAAGATCGCCGCGATCGTGAAGGACCCCGTGCTCGCCGAAAAACTCACGCCGCGCACCATTATCGGCTGCAAGCGCCTGTGCGCGGACACAGGGTACTTCGAGACCTTCAACCGCCCGAACGTTTCGCTCGTCGACGTGAACGACGAACCGATCCGCGAAATCACCTCGGGCGGCATTCGCGTGGGCGAGCGCGAGATCGGGCTCGACATCCTCATCTTTGCGACCGGCTTCGATGCGATGACGGGGGCCCTGCTCGCCGTGGACATCCGCGGGCGCGGCGGCCTGCCGCTGCGAAGCAAGTGGGAAGCGGGGCCGCGGACGTATCTCGGGATCGCGACGGCCGGCTTTCCCAACCTCTTCATGATCACCGGCCCGGGCAGCCCCTCGGTGCTCAGCAACATGGTGCCGTCGATCGAGCAGCACGTGAACTGGATCGGCGACTGCCTCACCTACATGGAGAGTCGCGGCCGGTCGTCGATCGAGGCCGAGCCTGCAGCGGAAGACGAATGGGTCGCCCACGTCAACGAGGTCGCGTCGTCCACGCTCTATCCGGGCTGCAACTCGTGGTACCTCGGCGCCAACGTGCCGGGCAAGCCTCGCGTCTTCATGCCGTACTTCGGCTTTCCGGCCTACGTCGAGAAAGCCAACGAAGTCGCCGCGAGCGGATATCGCGGCTTCTCGCTCGGAGCGTGACCGCGCCGCGATGACCGGTTCCAGCTCAGGACGGCCGCGCTCGCGCCGCCGGGCACGATGGCCGCTTGCGCGCAGCCTTGCGGCCGCGGCGGCGGGCCTCGGGTTCGCTGCAACCTCGCTCGCCCAGGCCCAGTCGATGCCGGTATTCGAGGGCGGCGTGTTCGCGAATCCCGGCGGTGCGCCCGGGCACGGCAATCCCGGAGCCTCCGTCACGCTGCCGTTCTTCGGCCGTCGCATCTCGAGCTCGCTGTCGCGTGCGCCGGTGCCCTCGCCTCCCGTCGTCGCAAACGACGGCGCCTTCCTGCGCGAGAACGCGAACGGAAGCGTTCCGACCGTCACCTGGATCGGCCATTCGACCTTCCTCGTGCAGATGGGCGGCGTCACGTTCCTCACCGATCCCACCTGGTCGCGCACCGCGAGCCCGATCGCGCTGGGCCCGCGCCGATTCGTGAAGCCGGGGATGCGCTTCAAGGATCTTCCGAAAGTCGACTTCGCGATCGTCTCCCACAACCACTACGACCACATGGACCTCGACACGCTGAAAATGCTGTCGCGACGCGGCACCCGCATCTTCGTGCCGCTCGCCAACGCAGACACGCTGCGCTCGGCCGGCATCGAGAACTTCGAGGAGCTGAACTGGTGGGACTCGCGCACGGTCGGCGGCGTCACCGTGCACTGCGTTCCGGCCCAGCACTGGAGCCGCCGCGGCCTCTTCGACGAGAACGAAGCCCTCTGGAGCGGCTGGGCCGTCGTCGCGGCCGACCGCCGCTTCTACTTTGCGGGCGACACGGGCCTCTTCCCGGGCTTCGCCGAAGCCGCCGACCGCCTCGGGCCCTTCGACCTCGCCGCGCTACCGATCGGCGCCTACGAGCCCAGCTCGATGATGAAGCCCGCGCACCTGAATCCGGAGGAAGCCGTCGAAGCCGCCGTCGCGCTGAAGGCAGCTCGCAGCGTCGCGATGCACTTCGGGACGTTCGACCTCACCGACGAGCCGGTCGAGGAGCCGCCGAAGCGATTTCACGCCGCGTCCGCGAAGGCCGGACGCGGCAAAGACGTGGACTGGGTGCTCGCGATCGGCGAGACGCGAAAATGGTAGGAGCCGCGAGCCGGCGAGCGGCGAGTCCAGTTCCGATCCGTAAGGAGCGCGCAGCGCGACGGTGGACTGGCTCTGTCGAAGCGCAACCGAACTGATCCAGGAGTCGTCAGAGCCGGCACCTGTCCTTCAGCGCAGCCATGTCCTCCGGCGACGGCATCGCCGTTTCGCTCGAGTTCATTCCGTACATGATGGATTTCTCGTTCGCGTTGTGAGGCAGGCCGAGGGCGTGGCCGAGCTCGTGCGCGAGCACGTGAACGAGATCGGCGCGGCTCAGGAACTCGAACACGTCGATGCGCGCGCTGCGGTAGTCGGCGATGTAGCGGGCCTGCTTGAACTCCTGGCCGGCGGTCTCGTTGATCTCCTCGATGGTCGCGTTGATGTAGCGGGCCTGCTCGTTGTAGCGCTCCGACAGCCGGTTGGACTTGACGGCAAGCTCGTTCGCGGCCACGCGGCCGGCCTCGAGCACGTCCGCCTCCTTCTCGATGTCGATTCGCTCGCGTTCGAGCTCGTCGAAGACCGACGACGGTCCTCCGCCGCGGTTCCATGACGCGATCTTTCTGTTGTAGGCGGCAACGCGGACCTCGTGGGCGGCCTGCAGCTTGAGGAAGTCCTTCTTCGCCGACTCGTAGCGCGACGACGCCGACTCGTACTTGCGCCTCAGCTCGTCGGCGGTTTCGCTTCCTTCCTCGACGTCCTGACGGCGCTGAAGGTTCTGCTGCGCCGTCCGTTGCCGGGTGTCGTAGACGAAGTTGATCGGCAGGCTTCCGTCTTCGTCGTACTGAAAGAGATCGACGCCGGACGGGCTTTCCCAGACGGCCTCGGCAAGCTTCGTCACCTCGAGAAGCTGCTCCTTCGTGAGACCGAAGCGCTGGTCGAGGTCGCCGATGCGGTACCGGATCGGCGACGAGCACGGCGAGCCCCACATGCTCAGCACGAGTACGAGGCCGACGGCCATCACGAAGAGAAAGGTTCGCGCCATCACGGACGGTCGGCCACGGGCCGCCGCTCAGCGCAGCGGAAGCCGTCCGTTGTCGAGCTTCGCACCGGCGGAGAGGCCGAGGGTCGCGGCCGCTTCGGACGCCGCGAGCTTCTTGCCGCCGACGCCGAGCTTGGCGAGCAGCACGCTGCCGCCGGCCGCGGCGACTTCGATGCCGTCGTCGCCGACGCGCAGGATGGTTCCGGGAGCGCCCGCATCGCGGCGAGAGACGATGCGCGAACCGAAAAGCTTCACGACGGTGTCGCCTGCGCGCGCGTGGGCGCCGGGCGAAGGGTCGCAGCCGCGGATCAGGTTGTGGACCTGCGCGACCGGGCGCGCCCAGACGACGCAGGCATGCTCGTCGCGACAGAGCGGCTCGTAGGTCGCAAGCGATTCGTCCTGGGGAACTCCCTTCGCTTTGCCGGCGAGCACGAGCTCCGCGCACTCGACGGTGGCCGCGACGCCCGCGTCGAAGACCTTCGCGTAGTAGAAGGATCCGGCCGTGTCGTCGGCGCCGATCTCGATCTTCTTCTGGAGATAGACCGGACCTTCGTCGATGCCGTCGTCCGGACGAAAGAGCGTGACTCCGCCGATGGTGACACCCTCGATGAGCTGCCAGTTAAGCGGCAGGGTTACGAAGTAGGTCCCGAGCGT
>CAYYVZ010000189.1:0-9455 GCA_964475235.1 uncultured Myxococcales bacterium
AGCAGCCTCAGCGTCACCCCCGTCACGATTCCGAGCGTGCCTTCGCTGCCGACGAAGAGATCGACGAGGTCGAGCCCCGGGCCGCCGCGATAGCCCGCGGAGTTCTTCGGCACGGACGGAGTCGCGGCTCTCGGTACCGGCACGCGCGTGCGCTCCCCGGAGAGCCGCTCGATCTCGAACCAGCCGTCCGGATCTGCCGTCACCTCGCCGCGCGAGACGTCGAGAACCTCGCCGCCCGCGAGCACGACCGTGAGAGCCTCGACCCACGCGCGCGTCGTGCCGTGCTTGAACGTCTGCGCGCCGGCGGCATCGGTCGAGACGGCGCCGCCCACCGTCGCGCCGTCGTAAGTCGGAACGGGCGGAAAGAAGAGCCCGCGGCGCGCGCACTCGGCCTCGAGATCGCGCAGCACGACGCCGGCGCCGCAGCGAACCGTCGAACGCGTCCAGTCCGTCATCGCGGCCAGACGGGAAGTCGAAACGAGGGTCTCGCCGCGCGGCGTGGCGCCGCCGGTCAGCGACGACTGCGCGCCGACGACGAGCAGCGGCCGCCCTTCCGCGGCGAGCGCCGCGACGTCCGCCTCGCAGGCGGGGAAGCAGACTTCCGTGCTGTGCCCGCCCGGATAGCGCGCGGCGTCCTGAAGATACGAGGCGAGCGTGTCGGGATCGGTGTCGCGACGCATGGCCGCAGACGCGGCGCCTCTGGCCGCACGCGTGCGTACGATCCGGTGCGGCGAGGAAGTCACGACGGCCCGAATCTGCTCAGCGCAGCTCGAGCGCGATGTTGCCCGCGTCGTGCACGACGATGGCCGAGCGCGCGTCGGCTCCGAGCGTCTCGATCGCCCAGGCCGCGGCCGCCGCGCGATCGGCAAAAATGCGAACGCCGAGCGTCGGCGCGAGCTCCGGCGAAACCCCGCGCGTGACGAGGCCGACCTGGACGGAACGTTCGTCGGTCAGGCAGCGAAGGCGTACGGCCTTGTGGTCGCCGAGCCGGTAGCCGCGCTCCGCGACGACCGCGCGCGCTTCTTCGGCCGTTGCGGCCGCGCGCAGCAACTCGACGAAATGGTCGATGCCGACGCCGCCGGCGCATCCGGCCTCGACGAGCAGGACGCCGCCGCTGCGAACCGCGATCTCGGTGTTCTTGATGCCCTTGTCGGCCTGGTAGAAATCGCGATCGAGCGGAGGCCCGACTTCCGCGACGACCAGATCGGCCTCCGACTCGACCTCCGCCGAGAAGCAGCCGCGCACCATCGGCATGCCCTCGACGAGCGCCTCGAGCGGGTGTCCGGCCGTGATGCCGACGACGCTCCCACCCACGATCACCTGGTTGAGCACCAGCAGGCGAGCGCCCGAATCCTCGAGGTCGGCGAGCGCATCGACGATGCCGAGGTGGACGGGGTTGCCGTCGAGCTTGAGCGGGCGCGCGGCGGAAGAGAGGGCGTGCTCGTGATTCTCGCGCAGGCTTTCGAGCGACATCACGCCGACGGTGAGCGTCTTGTGCGCGCCGGTGATGCCCGCGAAGTAGTGCGGCTCCATGCTGCCGCACGCGAGATAGAAGCCGCTCTCGGCCATCCATGCGTGCAGCGTGGTGTTGCCCACCACGCGAAGCCCGACCTCGCTCCTCGCGTCGTGCCAGGAAACTTCGGCGATGCGCGCCGCGTGCTCGCCGAACATCGCCGCCTCGTGACCGCGGCGCTCGTCCTCGGTCGACAGGTGACTGCCGGTCGCCACGAGCACGCGCAGCGGCGGCACGCGCTCGCCGGCAAGCCGCGTGTCGATCACGTGGATCACCGCGTCGAGGAAGCCCTTCGTATCGGTGAAGCGGTGGGTGTCGTTGACCAGCAGCGTGAGCGAGCGCCCCTCGGAGGCAGCGCCGCGTGCGAAATCGGCGAGCCCGGCCGATTCGAGTGCGTCGATGGTGGCGGCCGGAACGTCGAGGCGGCCTTCCGGCGTCGTCGGCGCGACTTCGCGAACCTCGAAACCGGAGAGAAGTTGGCGCCAGCTGTTCGAATCTGGAGGCTGGTCTGATCCCATTCGTGGGGAGCGCAGGAGGGAGCGTTTCCTGCGCGCCGCGGCGGTTAGAGCACAACGGCGGCCGCGAATGAAGCGCGAGGCGCCTGCCTTGCCCGCCCGCAACGGCTCCCGTACAACCCGTGAGGTGGCGGCCATGTTCCGGATCCTCCGGAGACCGCTCGCGAGTCTCGCAGCCGTCTTCCTCGTGTGGTGCGCCGCCGTCGCGCTGGCGGGGCCCGGTGGCAACTTTCCGCTCAGCGACGACTGGGCCTACGCGCACCTCGTGCGCGCCCTCTGCGAAGGACGAGGCTTCGATCCGCTGCCGTGGACGGGCGCGAGCGCCGTCGTGCAGGCCCTCTACGGCTCCGCCGTCTGCTGGCTCGGCGGCGGGTTCTCTCATGAAGCGTTGCGCTGGACGACGCTCGCCCTGTCGGCACTGGGCATCGCCGCATTCCACTTCCTGCTGCTCGAGCTCGGCGCGGCCGTGCACGTGGCCGCGGCCGGCACGGCCGTGCTCGCGTTCTCGCCGCTGTGGTTCAACCAGTCGTTCACGTTCATGACGGACGTGCCGTTCGCCTCGCTCGCGATCGTCGCGACTTGGCTGTACGCGCGCGCGTTCCGCCGCGGGCGAAGCGCGGATTTCGTGCTTGCCGGTGCGGTGGCGGCGGCGGCATTCCTCGTACGCCAGCACGCCGTCGCCATCGCCGCCGCGGCCGCGACGGCCGCACTGTGGCCTTCGAGTGCGACTGGCGAGCGGGAAGAGACCGGCGGAGTACGCGCCGGGAACGGCCGCACGAACGAATCGCGCGCCATGCGCGCAGCGGCAGCCGTCGCTCTGCCTCTCCTCGCGCTCGCCGCCTACGTGTGGTGGGTGGCGACAGCCTCCGAGGTTCCGCTCGCGATGCGGAACAAGGCCGGCGAGGCGCTCGCCGCTTCGCCCCTGGCGATGGCCGGCGTCGCGTTTCGCTCGCTCGCTACGCTCGGCTTCCTCTTCCTTCCGTGGGCGATCGCGACGAGGCCGTCCGAGCGCGACGGCCGGCGGAGGTTCGCCGCGGCCTTCGCCGTGCTCGCCGCCGCCGCCGCGTTTCTCTACGCGCGCGAAGGCGATTCGATGTTCTACCTGAGCAACGTGCTCGGCGACTTCCGCGTCGGCGCGATCACGACGCGCGACGTGCTCTTCCTCGGCCGGCCGCTCGCGCCCGAAGGCGGCCCGGTCTTCCATGGCGTCGTCACGCTGCTGTCGCTCGCGGGCGCAGCGGTCCTCGTCGCCACGCTCGCTTCCGCACGCCCCGGCGCGGCGACCTCGCGAGCTTCCGCGGATGCCACGCGGTTCTGCGTGCTCGCGCTCGTGCTCTCCGGCCTGCTCACGCTCTTTCAGGCCCGCTACTACTTCGACCGCTACGTGCTCGTGCTGCTGCCGCTGGCCATCGCTTCGGCAACGGCCCTGGCCCCGCGGCTGCGCTTCGGAGCCGGCTCCGGCGCCGCGCTGGCCGCGCTGGCGCTCTACGGCGTGGCCGGAACGCACGACTACATGGCGTGGAACCGGGCGCGCTGGAGCCTGCTCGACGCGGCCGAAGCCGCAGGCGCGACCGCGAGACAGATCGACGGCGGTGTCGAGTACAACGCGGTGAGACTCGCCGCCGAGCTTCGGACCGCGCCGAGCGATGCCCAGGCGCGCAGCGGTCAGCCCGCCTCGCAGAAGAGCTGGTGGTGGGTCGTCGACGACCCGTGGATCGTCGCTTTCCATCCGCTGGAAGGTTACTCTGAAGCCGAATCGCGAGAGTTCGAGCGCTGGCTGCCGCCCCGCAAGGAGCGCATGCTGCTGCTCCGCCGCGATCCGCCGCCGGGCGGTCCCGATCCCTCCGCGAGCCAGAGAAAGGAATAGGCACGATGCAGGCGCAGCAGATCGCCGAAATGTACGCGCTCGAGGCGTCGCACTGGTGGTTCTGGGGAAAGCGCCTCCTCATGCGCCGCCTGCTCGGCGAGCGCCTCACGCGCGGCGGCGTGCGCATCCTCGACATCGGTTGCGGCGCGGGCGCCAATGCGCTCGAGCTGTCGGCGTACGGCGAGGTCACGGCCTCCGACCGCAGCCTCGATGCCCTCGCCTTCGTGCGCGCGCGAGGTGTCACTTCCGTCGTCGCGGCCGAAGCGCCCTTCCTGCCGTTCGGCGACGGCACGTTCGACGTGGTCACCGCCTACGACGTCGTCGAGCACGTCGAAGACGACCGCACCTTCGTCGCCGAGCTCGCGCGCGTGCTCGCACCCGGCGGAGCGCTTGCCGTACACGTGCCGGCCTGGCCGTTTCTCTGGAGCCGCCACGACGAAGTGCTCGAGCACAAACGCCGCTACACGAAGCGGGGGCTGCGCGAGCTGCTGCTCGCGAGCGGCCTCCATCTCGAGACCCTCGGCTGGACGAATTTCTCGATTTTCGCGCCGACGGCGGCGCTGCGCGTGGCGCGCCGCCTGTCCGGCAAGGAAGAGGACGGCGCCGACCTCGGCGTCGTGCCGGCGCCGCTCAACACGCTGCTGCGCGGGATCTACCGCGTCGAAGCCGGGCTCGCGGCGACGACGGGCCTTCCGATCGGCGTCTCGCTTGCCGCCATCGCCACGCGCGCGGAAAGGCCGGGATCGTAGTGGACCTTCTCTCGGACAACCCTTCGGCGTCGCTGCCCGTCACGGCCCTGTTCGTGATGCTGGTGGTCGCGGTCGCGGGCACGGCCGTCGCGTTCGTTGCGGCGGCGTCTCGCTACGCCGGCGAGGAAACCTCGGTCACGTCGGCCCGCCGGCGCCGTGCCGCGCTGGTCGTGCTCGCGTGGCTCGTCGTCACGGGCGCAGCCGCCGCGAGCGGCGTGCTCGAAAGCTTCGAGCTCATGCCGCCGCCGATCATGGCCGTCGTCGGCCTCTCGGTCGTTCTCAGCACGGCGTTCGCGTTCTCGGGCGCGGGCCGCCTCGTCGCGCAGTCGCTGCCCGTCGCCATGCTCGTCGGCTTCCAGGCATTCCGCCTTCCGCTCGAGCTCATCCTGCACCGGCTCGCCTACGAGGGCGTGCTGCCCGTTCAGATGACGTACGACGGCATGAATTTCGACATCGTGACGGGCGTGAGCGCAGTCGTCGTCGCGCTCTGGGCCGCGACGGGCTCGATGCCGCGCGCGGTGCTGTGGCTGTGGAATCTGGTCGGGCTGGCGTTGCTGCTCACGATCGTGACGATCGCCATCCTGTCCACGCCGATGCCGTTCCGCCTCTTCCTGAACGACCCGGCCAACACGATCATCGCGACGTTTCCGTACGTGTGGCTGCCGGCCGTGCTCGTGCAGGCGGCATGGATCGGCCACCTGCTCGTTTTCCGCCGCCTGCTCTCGCGCGAGCCTCCGGGCAGCTGATCCGGCCGCGCCTTCCGCGTCAGAAGGGGTGGTCCAGCGCTTCCTCGAGCACTTTGCCGGTCGCGCCGGCAGGAATCTCGATGCCCGCGAGTCTGGCCACGGTCGGCACCAGGTCGATCGTCTCCACGCGCTTCTTCACGATGTCGTCTTCCACGCCGGGTCCGAAAATGAGGAGAGGAACCCACGAGTCGTAGCGCCACGGCGTGCCGTGGCTGGTCGCGTAGCGCGTGCTGGTCTCGCCCTCGTAGGCCAGCTGCCAGCCCGGTCGCGGCACGACGTGAATGTCGCCCGAGCGCGCCGGATGGAAGTTGCGCCGCACCGCACGCGCGACGGCGGTGTCCGGCAGACGCCCGCCCAGGATCTGCGCTCGCGAGAACGCCGCTTCGATGCCCGGCATGCGCGCAAGCTCGGCCGCGAGCTCGCCCGCGGCCTTGTCCGGATCGACGCCGTGCCGCTTCAGCGCATCGGTGTCGAGATACACGTAGGGAGGCCAGCGGTTGCGCACGAGCTTGCCGCCGAGCCGCTGCGTGAGGCTGCTGATCGCGTCGCTTCTCTCGACTTCCGAAAGCAGCACGCGGCCCGCGCTGCGGCCGGCCGCTTCGAGCTCCTCGGGCGGCTCGGCGACGCCGTGGTCCGACGACACCACGACGAGCGTGTGGTCGAGCCCGATCGTCTTGTCGATGTCCGACAGCAGGGCCGCGAGCATGCGGTCGACGCGCAGGACCTCGTCTTCGATCTCGAGGCTGGACGGACCGTAGCGATGGCCGATGAAGTCGTACGAGGAAAACGACACCGCGAGGTAGTCCACGACGTCGTCGCGGCCGAGCTCTTCGCTGGAGAGCAGCGCACGCGTGAAATCGAGCAGGATGTCGTCGCCGAACGGACTCGCCGCGACGGCCGAGTAGTAGCCTGCTCCGAGCGCGCCGCGGTCGAAGTGATGCGGAAACGTGCTGCCCATGCCGGCCGGCGGTTCCTCCCAGGGCATGCCGTCCTGGGCCAGTCGGCGGTAGCTCTTCGGCGTGAGCAGCAGGCCCCACGTCTTGCCGTCGAAGGTGTCGGCGAGACGGCGGTGGTTCCACGCTTCGACCCACGCGGGAAGGCGGCGCTCCGGGTAGTAGTAGGTGCTCGAAATGAATTCGCCGGTCGCGTCGGACCACCACAGGGACTTGCCCGCTTTCCCCGCCATCGGAACGGCGGCGCGGTCCTTGAGCGAGATCGAGAAGACTTTGGCGGCGCCGTTTCCGGCTTTCGCGACCGAGTCGGCGAGAGTCGGCGCGAGCATCGCCTCGGGCGAACGGCCGCGCGATCGTTTGGTCACGCCGGGATGACCGTTGCCGCCGCTGGCGACACCGTCGTCGCCGACGATCTCGTAGGCCGGGTCCTCGATGTTGTAGCGCAGGTTGTTCGCGGCTCGGTCGTACCACGCATTCCCGATCATGCCGTGGACCGAGGGGTCGGCGCCTGTCGCGAGCGTGGCGTGGCCGACGATCGTCTCGGTGTTGGCGTGGCCGTGGTGCGCGTCGGTGAAGACCGCGCCGTCGTCGTAGAGAAGCTCGAAGCCGCCCTTCGTCCAGTGCGAGCGACTGTGCGTCGCGAAGTCCCCGCGCAGCTGGTCGATGGTGATCTGCAGGATGAGGCGCGCCGGCGGAGGTCTGGTGGGTGCGGCCGGAGCGGCCGGACCTTCGACGGGCCGCGCCGCCGGAGTGGCCGGGCTTTCGATGGGCTGCGCCGCCGGCGCAAGCTGTTCGGCTCCGGCCGCCGCCGCGGCGAGAACACCGAGAGTGAGCACGCAGGCGAACCAAGAACGGCGCCGCCGGCCCCCCGCGGGGCGATCGGCGACGCCGTCCTTAGCGATCGTATCGTGCATCGACCCTCGCAAGGCGGGAGCGATGGTTCAGCGGCCGGCGGCTGCCAGATTCGGGCTGCCGTGCGTGCCGCGGCGCGCCGCTGAAGACACTCCGCGAGAGGCCTCGGCGAGCGCCATCAGGCGCTCGACCCGCTCCTCGGTCGAAGGGTGCGTGGAAAAGAGCCGCGCGACGCGCTCCCGCGTGCCGAACGGGTTGACGATGTAGAGGCTCGCCGTGCCCGCCGCGACTTCCGTCGGCATCGCGTGGGCATACTGCTCGAGCTTGTGGAGCGCCCTCGCGAGCATCTCCGGCTCGCCCGAGAGCTCGGCGCCGCCCTGGTCCGCGAGAAATTCGCGCGAGCGCGAGATGCCGAGCTGCACGAGGGTCGCGGCGATCGGAGCGAGCAGCAGGATCACCAGGCCGCCGATGCCGGAGCCGCCTTCCTCGCGGTCGCTGCCGTGGCCGCCGAACATGCCCGAGAACATCAGGGACTGGCCGGCGTAGCTGATCGCCGTGGCGAGCACGGCTGCGATCGAGGAGATCAGGATGTCCCGGTGCGCGATGTGGCCGATCTCGTGCGCGAGCACCGCGCGCAGCTCGCGCGGCTCGAGCATCTGCATGATGCCCGTCGTCACGGCGACGACGCCGTGCTTCGGGCTGCGGCCGGTCGCGAATGCGTTGGGCTGGGGCTGGTCCATGATGCAGACGCGCGGCTTGGGGATGCCGGCCCTGGCGGCGAGCTCTTCCACCATCGCATGGAGGTCGGGGGCTTCGGCCGCGGACACCTCGCGGGCGCCAGACATGCGCAGGACCATCTTGTCGCTGAAGAAATAGGCACCGAGGTTCATCACGGCGGCCAGCACGAGGAAAGTGGTCGTGTGGCCGGGCGAGACGGCCGAGCCCACGCCCACGAGCAGGGCCGTGAGCACCCCGAGCAGCAGTACGGTCTTGATCTGATTCATCATCTTCTTTTCTCCCGCCTCTCAGACGCGGCCAGATGCGCCGGCTTCACCCGATTGCGACGAATCTTCTGCTCTGCCGGCCGAGGCTAGCACCGCGGCGCGCGGCGGCAATATGCGCACGCGAAGGCGCCCGGCAACGGGTGACCCGCCTGTCGGCGCGACGAGGGAGTTCGACCTGGCACGTCAGCTGCTCACCCAGCCTTTCTTGCGGAACCACAGGAGCAGGGCCGTCGGCACCACCGCCATGGCCGCGAGCGCCGCGAGCAGCAGCCGGTCGTCCGCGAACGGCAGGTGCTCGAAGTTCATGCCGAAGAAGCCCGTGATGAAATTGAGGGGCAGGAAGACCGTCGAGAGCACCGTCAGGCGGTTGATCACGCGGTTCTGCTCGCGCTCGACCAGGGACAGCTGCACTTCCATGACGCTCTGCGCGAGCTCGCGCAGCGACTCGATCGATTCGTACTGCCTCTGCAGATGGTCGGAAACGTCGCGGAAGTAGAGCAGCGACTTCTGGGTGATGAAGCCGTGCTCGCGTCGCGAGAGCGCCCCGATCACGTCGCGCTGGGGCGACAGCGCCCGCCGCACCCGCACCAGAGCGCGACGGAGCGAGACGACCTTGTTGATGTCGTTGCGGCCGTCCTTGGTGGCCTGCAAGCTCACGTGCTCGAGGCGGTTCTCGATGGCGGTGAGAATCGGCGTGTGGCTGTCCACGAGCTGGTCGAGAAGACGGTAGAGCTCGCCGTCGGCGCCGACCGGATCGCGCGAGTGGCCCCGCAGGAAGCCCTGCCAGGTATCCTCCACGGGGGCGATTCTGCGGTCGTCGTAAACGGTCGCGAGGAAATTGCGCCCGAGGATGCAGTGCAGCTCGTGGGGATGCCCGGTATGGTCCGCGCCTGCGAACCAGTGCAGCACGACGAAAAGGTAGCCCGGGTACTCCTCCAGCTTGGCGCGCTGGTTGCGGTGCGTGAGGTCTTCGACGGTCAGCGGATGCAGCCCGAGGGCCTTCTCGAGCGCCTCGACCTCGCCGGCGTCCGGGGCGCCGCAGTCTATCCAGACGAACGCATCGTCCGGCCTCCCATCCGACGCGAGCCACGCGAGGGCATCCTCGAAAGGGATGTCGCGCGCCGACTTTCCCGGCAGTTCACTGAGCGCGGCGCGAATCATTGCTTCCGTCGCGGCGGGCGACGTCCCTCACAGACCGTACGGGCGGACGCATGGCAAGGAAATCGGGGACGGATCCCGATTTCTTCGAAATCGGG
>CAYYVZ010000190.1:0-9149 GCA_964475235.1 uncultured Myxococcales bacterium
GGCCGTCGGGGTCGCCGCGATCGGTGCGGGAACCGCCGAGGCGCCCTGGCGCAGGCTCGGGTGCTGAAGAGCGAGGAGGCCGCGAAGGATGGCGACTTCGGCGGGGCTCGGAGGAACGATGCGGTCGTTCGAGTCGGCAGCCTGGGCCGAGCTTGCACCGAGGGCGAGAACCGCCGCCAGGGCCACTGCGCTCGAAATCCCCTTGATCGCCTTCATGCTGGTTGCCGTCATTTGCCTGTCCTCCTTTCGTTTCCGGGAGCCGCTCGGCTCCTTCCTTCAGCTTCGAGAATAGCCGCCCGGCTGATTTGGTGAAGAGGAATGTGGGTGGGTCTGCACAGTTTTTTTCTGGCATTTCTGCGACATGCCGTTTCGGTGGATTGTGTATAAATAGCTGAAATATATGGAGGAAACTCCGAAATCCCGGGCTGGGCTGCGGGTGGAACGCGTTGCATGTGTGCGCGCTGCACATGAAAAAACATCTTGCACGAATGCAAGGTGGGGGTGCGGGTAAACCGCACGGACACGCGCAAGACGCCTCCGTCCCCGTGGAGGGTGCAGAGTCGGGGCTGCATCCCCTGTCGTGCAGAGTCATCGGTCGTGAAACCGACTGCGGGCACGTTCGAGATGGGAACCGGGCACTCTTGCCGGTGCACCGCTTCGAAAGGACGTGTACCTTGCTGGACGAAGAGGCCGTCCGGCCTCCCGGGAGCAGGAATGCAGAATCGAGATCGAGAACCCGCCGGTGCAAGCCGGCTTCGCGTCGCGGACTTTCTTCGCCTGGCGGCGCGTTTCGCCGCGGGCGTTGCTGCGGCGGCGCTCGTCTTTCCCGTGCCGCCGGCGAGCGCATCGGTGCCCGCTCCTGCTGCGGTGATCGCCGGGCAGCTCGCGACGCCGCGCCTCGAACAGCACGCACCGGTGAACCTCGAGCTCGCGGGGTTCAAAGCCGTCCCGCCTCCGAAGCCGCCCGTTCGCGGGAGCAGCGCCGAGCTGGAAGGGGGAAGCAGCGCGGACCGCTACGGCGGTAGCAGCGCAGATCGGCGCGGCGTTGCGGGACGCTACGATCCGCGCAACCGCGGCGTGCGCCAGTTCTCGGCGAGCAGGCACAAGGACAAGCGCGACCGCAACCGGCCGAAGCAGAACGACGAGATGCAGGACCAGGACCAGGATCCGCCGAGGGACCGCTACACGTTCGCGCCCGCCGATCCGTCCCAGTCGCGCGACAGCGGAGACCGGGACTGAGCTTGCGCGGCGTCGCGGCATTGTTCGCGGCGGCACTCGTCGTCATCACGACGCTGGCATCCGTGCCGCCGGCCCTTGCCGACACCGATCGCCTCGCTTCGGACGAGCCCGAGGCGTGGGCGATGTTCTATTTCACCTCCGTCACGATCTTTTCGGGACTCGGTGCGCCGCGTGCGCGAGAACCGTGGAGCGCGGAGCTCGGCCTCGAGCTCGGCAACATCCCGTGGCTCAACACGACCGAGCGCACCGTCGGCTTCGAAGGGGCGAAGACGGAGAACCTCAACAATTCGCCGATCTTCGCGAGGCCAATCCTCACGATCGGGCTGCCGTGGCAATTCGCGCTGTCGCTCGCGTACGTGCCGCCGATCCGTGTGTTCAGCGTCAAGCCTCACCTGTTCGCGCTCGCGCTCGAAAGGCCGCTCGTCGAGCGGGGCCCGTTCCGGCTCGGTGCGCGCCTGCACGGCCAGGTGGGAAAAACCGAAGGTCCCTTCACCTGTCCCGGATACGTTCTGGACGAGGAGCCGGGCTCGGAGGGGAATCCCTACGGCTGCAACGACAAGTCCGACGATCGCGCGATCCAGAACTACGTGGGAGTGGAGCTCGGATCGGCGTGGCGCTTCGACAACCTCGGCGGCCTCGAGCCCTACCTCACGCTGGGCGCCAACTGGCTCGACACCGGGTTTCACGTGCGCGCGACGACGTTCGGCGACAAGGACCGGACGAAACAGGGCGCCGATACCTGGACGTTCTCGCTCGGAACCGGCGTCGAGTATCCGGTCACCGAAAACATCGACGTGAGCATCGGCGTCTTCTACACGCCGCTGTGGGTCAGGCGCCCTCCGCGCACTTACGAGGAACGCGACTCGCTCGTGAACTTCCGCGCGACGCTGACTTACCAGCTCTGGTAGTCCTCCCGTCCCGCCAAGTTCGCCGATCGGCGCGGCGTTTCGAATCCCGGCGAACGGTCCGCGTGTGATCCTGTAGACATTCGGCCGGCGCTCGAATCCTTTGGTCGTACTACGGCTACGGGATCCGGCGAAAATCGGGCTGGCGGGAGACGCGCACTTCCTGTCTCATGAAGCGAAGGCGGGGATGCATCCTGGCAAGGGACGGGACAGTGGGAACCGGGGGTTCGGCGCTATTCGTTCGACTGGTGTTGCCGTTCCTGGTGACGCTGATGTGCCTCGTCGGCTTCGCGGCGGCGAGCATGCAGATCCTCTCGTCGGTACGCGCGTACGTCGGCGGCGAAGGCCTCTGGTCGAAGGGGCAGAAGGAAGCTGTCTACGCGCTCAACCGCTACGCCGCTTCGCGCGATCCCGCCGACTTCAAGCGCTACGAAGCCGCGATTGCGGTTCCCCTCGGCAACCGGGCGGCGAGGGTGGAGCTCGAGCGGCGCGCGCCCGACTACGACGCGGTTCGCCGCGGCTTCCTGCAAGGGCGCAACGACGCGGATGACATCGACGGGATGATCCGTCTCTTCCGCCGCTTCCGTCACTACGAGCCCATCGACCGTTCGATCGCGATCTGGACCGCCGCCGACGAGTACATCGCCAAGCTCGAGGACCTCGCGAGGAAGGTCCGGGCCGAGGTGCAGCGCGAGCCGCGCGATGCGGCCGCCATCGAGAGCCTGCTTCTCGAGGTGGACCGCGTGGCCTCGGTGCTGACCCCGCTGGAAGACGCCTTCTCGTTCACCCTCGGCGACGCTTCGAGGCATGTCACGCGCACGCTGATCGGCCTGCTCGTCGTCGCCACCGTCTTGCTCTCCATCTTCGTGCTGGTCTTCGCGCGAACCGTTCTCCGCGAACGAGAGCGTCACCAGCAGGCCCTTCACGAGAGCGAGGAGCGCTACCGCTCTTTCTTCGAGACGAGCATCGACGCCGTGATCATGGGACAGCCCGACGGCTCCATCGTCGCAGTCAACCCCGCGGCATGCATCGCCTTCGGCTGCAGCGAGTACGAGCTCAAGGATTCGGGCAGCGACTGGATGCGTGGCGAGACGCTCGGATCGATCCGGACGGCCATGCGCGAGGGGTCGCGCACCGGCCGTTTCCGCGGCAGCCTGCCGTTCCGCCGCAAGGACGGATCCGACTTTGTCGGCGAGGTTTCGTCGTCGCGGTTCACCGACCCCTCCGGCCAGCCGCGAATCAGCGTCATCATTCGCGACATCAGCGAGCGCATTCGCGCGGAAGCCGAGATTCGCCGCCTCAATGCATCGCTCGAAGAGCGGGTGCTCGCGCGCACGGCCGAGCTGCAAGCCGCAAACCTCGAGCTGGAGAACAACAACCGCGAGCTCGAGTCGTTCTGTTACGCCGTCTCCCACGACCTGCGGCTGCCGCTGCGCGCCATGAACGGATTCAGCGAGCTGGTGCTCGACGACTATGGCGACGTCCTCGACGAGAGGGCCCACGGCTACCTCGAGCGGGTCAAGGTGGCGTGCCGCCGCATGGGCCGCCTCATCGACGACCTCCTCACGCTGACGCGCTACACGCACCAGCGGCTCGTGCCGGGGACCGTCGACCTTGCCAGGATTGCCCGGGACATCGTGGACGAGCTGCGAGTGGAGCTGCCGCGGCCGGACGTGGAGGTAACCATCGCGTCCGACCTCGTCGTCGAGAAGGGCGACGTGGCGCTGGTGCGAGTGCTGCTTCGCAACATGCTCTCGAATGCGTGGAAGTACACGGCGGATGCAGAGTCGCCACGGATCGAGGTGGGCCGCGACCGGCGATCGAACGAAGACGTCTACTTCGTGCGCGACAACGGCTGCGGCTTCGACATGGCGTACGCCGACCAGCTCTTCAGGGTGTTCAACCGCCTCGAGGTCGGCGACGGCTTCGAGGGGACGGGCATCGGGCTCGCCATCGTGCAGCGCATCGTCGCGCGTCACGGCGGCAGGGTGTGGGCAGACAGCGCACCCGACGAGGGGGCGACGTTCTATTTCACGCTGGCGGGAGCTACCGCCGAGGTGGCGGAGATCACCGCCGGCGCGGCCTGAGCGGCCGCGCCGGCACGAACCGCTGGCGCGTCGAAATTCCGGGTGCGGCGCGAGTGGCTATCGCGGCGAGAATCCGAACGCGTTCGGCCGCATCACGACCATCGTCACGTTCGTTTCGATGTCCGGTTCGAGGGCCGAGAGAATCGTCACGTCGTAAAGCGTGATGAACGGGTCGCGCAGCAGTGCCATCTGCTTGGTGAGGGTAAGGTGCGCGGGCATGCGCATGTTCCCGTCGAAGCGAAGGTGACCGGCGACGGCCGATATCGGCACCATCTTGCGATTCTGCTCCATCGGGTCGTGTTCGACGGGATCGGCTTTGGGAGGCGTCAGATGCAGGGCGATGATGTGGCCTACCGGCGCATGGTACTCGTCGAACTCCAGCACCTGCGCTTCGCCGCTGCCGGCCGCACGCGTGAGCTTGACGTTGTACATGCTGGCGTAGTCGGGAAGTCCGGGCGTGCGCAGCCAGGTGCTGACGCGGATCGCTTCGCGCGTGACGAGCTCCCCCCGGGTCGTCGAAGTCAGCGTGTACGCAGTGACGTCGGTGGCCTTGTCGCCTGGTTCGAGGTGGTAGATTGCGGACATGGATGGTTCCTCCCCTGAAGTTGGGCTTTCGCCGGGGGCGTTCTACCTCACGTTCCTCCGCAACCCTACTGCAGCGGCCCCAAAATTCTTGAATCCGCATATCGGTCCGACTCCACTGGGGAGTCAGATCCGTCTCGGCGACGACAGCGATGCCGGGGCCCGACCGGCCGGAGGAATGCCATGAGTCGATACACGCTCGCAGCGGTCGCGGTCTTGCTGCTCGGGCCGGCCCCCGCCGCTTTTGCCGCTGCGAGCTGCTTCACGATCGAGGATGCGGACCAGCGGGCCCTCTGCCGCGCACTCCAGACGAAGAGCGCCGGCAACTGCACGGCGATCTCCGACTACGCGCTGAGGCAGAGCTGCCGCGCACGGCTCACGTCCCAGCCATCGCACTGCAACAGCATCACGTCGGGATGGGAGCGGCAGAAGTGCCGCGACGAGGCCGAGAGGAAGGCCGGGAACTGAGGCCGCGGCCCGGATCTCGCGTCCCGACCTGCCTGCGGCGTGTCAGAGGTAGCGGGTCTCGAGCGGCAGCTCGGCTTCGATCGGCCGCACCTCGATGCTGCCGAGCCGCGCCGACGGCCAGTTCGAAGCGAGCTGGATGGCCTCGTTCAGGTCGCGTGCCTCGATGAGGAAAAAGCCGCCGATCTGCTCCTTCGTCTCGGCGAACGGACCGTCGGTGACCGACACACGGCCCGAACGCACGCGCACGATGGCAGAAGTACGCGCGCTTTTGAGGGCGTTGGTGAGCACGAGGTGGCCGCCGGCCTCGAGGCGCTCCACGTAGGCGAGCGTCTCCGTGCGAAGGGCGTCCCAGTCGGAGGCCGACATGTCGTGGAAGAGGGCTTCGTTCTCGTAAGCCAGTCAGAGGTACTTCATGCAGGGTCTCCGGCGCCGGACGTCCGGCGGGTTCGCAGGCTAGTCGGGCGGGCGCGTGTCGTTTCGACACGGCACCGGGAATTCTTTCCGCCACTACGCCGAAGGGTCAGGTGCGCTCGGGGCGAAGTGCCTTCGGGCTGCGGCCGTCAGCAGCAGGAACGGCACCCAGACGAGGTGGCCCAGGACCGGCAGCACGAAGCCGCGAGCGGTGGAATCGACGAGGCCGAGGAGTTGAGCTGCGATTTCGGCCGCACGAATCACCTCGGCGTCTCCGGAGGCATTCATGCTCGTCATCACTTCGCCGACGAGGGAGGCGAGGGTTGCGGCGACGGCGAAGCTGCACACCGCGAGGCCTGTCTGGGTTGCGGCCAACATCGAGAAGAGGCTCGGAAACCTGGGGCTTCGCGCGGCCAGTGGCACCAGCAGGATCGGCGGCACGACGACGAGGAAGAAAACCACCACGGTCTCGAGAATCGGCACCAGCAGCGCGACGAGGATCGGCAGCATGATGAGCCCGCTTCCCTGGCCGCCGCGTTCCAGCTCTTCGAAAAAGCCGGCCTCACCGAGCAGGCCGGAAACCTGATTCCACAGCAGCGCAAGGTCGCCGCTCCGCAGCCACGCCAGCACAGGTAGCAGCACGAGCGAGGCCGCGAGCGCGAGCGGCCAGACCGCCTTCGGCACGAGCGTGCCCGCCTCGGTGGGCAGCCGATGCCTGCGAGCCAGAAAGAGTGCGAGTCCGGTCACGAAAAGGACGGCGCCGGCGCGCAGCAGCCCGTCGAGCGTGGTCTGGAGCCAGCCGGACGATGCCTGGCCGACGACCGGCGCACCGAGCAGCGTGGCGAGCAGGGCGAATCCCTGCATCAGGCAGGCGACCCGCACGATCGCGAACAGTCCGAACAGGAATCCCTCCGCGAGTCGCGTCACGTGCGGATTCTGATCGCTCCCGGCGACTGGAGCCAGATGGGGCACCTGCCGGCGTGCAGAGTGCGCGCCGGCGCCGGCTGTCGGGCCCTCGGTCCGGCCGTGGTCAGCTCGCCGCCTGGCGAACGGGAAGCGTCGCGAGAAGCTCCTCGATCGTCTCGGGGGCGACGGGTTTGACGAGGTGCTTGTCGAAGCCCGCCTGCTGCGCGCGGAGCTTGTCGGAGTCCTGGCCCCAGCCCGTCAGCGCAACCAGGAAAATCTGACGTCCCCAGGGCTTTTCCCGAATGCGGCTGGCCACCTCGTAGCCGTTCGCCTTCGGCATGCCGATGTCGAGCAGCGCGACATCCGGCATGAGCTCCTCGATCGATCGCAACGCGGCTTCTCCGTCGAATGCCGTGTGCACCTCGTGACCGGCGTACTCGAGCAGCATGGCGAGGCTCTCGGCCACGTCCTCGTTGTCGTCGGCGACGAGCACGCGGCGCGGCACGGCCGGGCGCTTGTCGGTCGCATGGGCTGCCGCCTGCGCGTGAGACGCCGCCGCCACGATCGGCAGCCGCAGGACGAACTCGCTGCCGCGGCTCAGCCCTTCGCTGCGCGCCTCGATCGTTCCGTCGTGCAGGCCGGTGATCTGCTGTGCGAGCGTGAGGCCGATGCCGAGCCCGCCCTGCTTGTCGAGCGATTGCTCGACGCGCGTGAACAGGTCGAAGATGACCGAGAGCTTCTCCGGCGGGATGCCGACACCGTCGTCACGGACGATCACCACGAGGGTCTGGCCGTGAGCCTCGATATCGAGGTCGATCCGGCCGTCGGGAGGCGTGTATTTGGCGGCATTGCCGAGCAGGTTGGAAAGCACCTGCACGAGCCGCTCCCGATCGGCGAACAACTCGACGCGCCCGGGGGGAAGCCGCGTGGTCAGCGTATGGCCGCGCGCGCGGATCTCGTCCCGGCAGGACTCGACCGCGGCGTCGGCGATCTCCGCGAGGGCGACTCGTTCCCGGCGCAGCTCGAGCACGCCGCGCGAGATGCGCGAGACGTCGAGCAGGTCGTCGATGAGACGGGCCATCTGCGCGACCTGGCGCTCGATGATGCGTACCGCCGGCTTCAGCTCCGGGTTGTCCACCGCATGCAGGAAGTGCGCGGCGTTGCGGATCGGCGCCAGCGGGTTGCGCAGCTCGTGCGCCAGAATGGCGATGAACTCGTCCTTGCGCTGACTGGCCTCCACGAGCTCGAGCTCGGCGCGCCTCCGGTCGGCGATGTCGCGCGCGATCTTGGACGCGCCGATGACCGTGCCTGCCGAATCGCGTACGGGCGAGACGGTGATCGAGACGTCAACGAGCCGGCCCGACTTGGTGCGGCGCACGGTGTCGAAGTGGTCGATGCCTTCGCCGCGCCTCAGGCGCGCGATGATGTCGCGTTCCTCCGCCATGCGTTCCGGTGGGATGATGATGTCGATCCTGCTGCCGACGGCTTCCGCCGCCGGGTAGCCGAACATGCGTTCGGCAGCCGGATTCCAGCTCGTGATCACGCCGTCAAGGGTCTTGCTGACGACGGCATCCTCCGAGGCCTGTACGATCGAGGAGAGTAGCCCTAGTGTCTGCTCCACGCGCGCCCGCTCGGTGACGTCGCGCATGAAGCTCTGTGTGTGAACGAACCGGCCGTTCTCGCGCAGGACGCTCGTGTCGATGAGCACGCTGCGGATCGTGCCGTCCTTGCAGACCAGTCGCGCCGGGTAGTCGAGGACCTTCTCTCCGCGATGGAGGCGACCGAGGATGTCGGCGATCGCCGTCTTGTCGTCGTGAAACTCGGCGACGTTGTGCCCGATGTACTCGTCGCGATCGTAGCCCAGCATGGCGAGCTCGGCGTCGTTGGCCCACAGGACCACGCCGTCGTGGTCCGCGCGATGGAGGGCTACCGCCGCCGTCTCCAGGAACGCCGTGAGCTGGTTCGACTGACGCCGGATCTCTCGGTCGCTGCGGTGCAGCGCCTCCTCGCGGACGCGAACCATGGCGAGCCCTCGCCAGAGGATCGCGGCAAGAAGACCGATCTCGATGAGAGTGCGCAGGGCTGTTCCGAATGCCGTGTCGACGAGACCGGCGTTCTGGATTGCCACGCGGATCCAGCCGAGTGCCAGGGGAAGCAGCAGCACGAGGGGCAGGAAGCGTCTCGCGAACACTCCCGGTGTTCCGGAGTCGAGGAGAAGCCGCAGCGGTTGCCGTTCGGGCACGCTCGCGAGCACTCCGGCCGAGAGCCCGAAAATCATCGTCGCCGTCTGGAACGAGATGCCGGTCAGCCGGGGCAGCGTGTACATCTGCTGGGCACCGTAGAGGTGACCGGTGATCGAAAGCATACTGATCGCCAGTGCGACGAGCGCCAGTACGACGGCGGTCGCGCGGTCGCGCGTCGTCGAGGTGAGCAGCACGAACGCGCAGCCGAGCAGCGTGAAGGAAAGCGACGCCGGCGGACCCATGCGCATCGGAGCCGCAGCCGCGGACTGTCCCCACGCCCTGTTCGCCAGCAGCGTGTCGATGCCGAG
>CAYYVZ010000190.1:9159-9433 GCA_964475235.1 uncultured Myxococcales bacterium
CCGCTGGCAAACGTGCTGATGACACAGCTTCTCGACACCGTTCAGCGTGTCGATGCCGAGATCGATGCCGGTCAGATGCTCCGACAAGGTGAGCCCGCCGAGAAGGAGAACGAGCAGCGAGAGCGCTCGTCCTGCCCTTCTTTCCAGCGCACCGCTCCGGCGCACGAGATACAGCGCAAGGCCGGCCGCCACGACACAGACCGCCGTGTTGGGAAACATGGCGATGCCGTCGTTCTTCCATTGCGTGAGCCGCGGAAGATCGATTGCCCATCCG
>CAYYVZ010000191.1:0-9410 GCA_964475235.1 uncultured Myxococcales bacterium
CCGATGCAGCTATTCGATACGGCGCGCATCCGCGCGCCTGAAACCCGCATTGGAGCTGGCTTCGACCCTCGCCAGCTCGGGTCTCATTGATTCATCGAATCCAGGAAATCCTTGTTGGACTTGGTCCCCTTCATCTTCCCGAGCAGGAACTCCATCGCCTCGACCTGGTTCAGCTGCGTGAGCAGCTTGCGCAGCAGGAACACGCGCGTGAGCGCGTCCTTCTCCATGAGGAGGTCTTCCTTGCGCGTGCCGGACTTGAGGATGTCGATGGTCGGGAAGACGCGGCGATCCATGAGACGGCGCTCGAGATGGATTTCGCAGTTACCCGTGCCCTTGAACTCTTCGAAGATGACTTCGTCCATGCGGCTGCCGGTGTCCACGAGGGCCGTGCCGATGATCGTGAGGCTGCCGCCGTCCTCGATGTTGCGGGCCGCGCCGAAGAACTTCTTCGGGCCGCGCAGCGCGTTCGAGTCCACACCGCCCGAGAGGATCTTGCCGCTCGGCGGCACCGTCGCGTTGTAGGCGCGCGCGAGGCGCGTGATCGAATCGAGCAGGATGACGACGTCGCGGCCGTGCTCGACGAGGCGCTTGGCCTTCTCGATCACCATCTCGGCGACCTGCACGTGGCGCGTCGGCGGCTCGTCGAAGGTCGAGGAGACGACCTCGCCCTTGACCGAGCGCTGCATGTCGGTGACTTCCTCGGGGCGCTCGTCGATGAGCAGCACGATGAGGATGACGTCCTTGTTGTTCTCCGCAATGCCGTGCGCGATGTGCTGCAGCATCACGGTCTTGCCGGTGCGCGGCGCCGCCACGATGAGGGCTCTCTGGCCCTTGCCGATCGGCACGAGCAGGTCGATCACGCGCGTCGTGAACTCGGTGGGCTCGTGCGAAAGCCGCAGCGGCTCGTCCGGGTAAAGCGGCGTCAGGTTGTCGAAGAGGACCTTGTCGCGCACGCGCTCGGGCGCGTCGTAGTTGATCGCCGAGACCTTGAGCAGCGCGAAGTAGCGCTCGCCTTCCTTCGGAGAGCGGATGAGACCGGAGACGACGTCGCCGGTGCGCAGGCCGAAGCGGCGCACCTGGCTCGGCGAGATGTAGATGTCGTCGGGGCCGGGCAGGTAGTTCGAGTCGGGAGCGCGCAGGAACCCGAATCCGTCCGGCAGGATCTCGAGCACGCCCTCGCCGTAGACGTTGCCGTTCTTGGCGGTCTGGGCTTCGAGGAGCTTGAAGATCAGCTCCTGCTTACGCAGCGCCGCCACACCTTCGACGCCGAGGTCGCGTGCCACTTCGGCGAGCTCGCGGACGCTCTTCTTCTTGAGCTCGGTCAGATCGAGCGTGGGGCTCGTGGATGCTTCGGCCGCCGCGATCTGCGCCTCGTCGGCGGCGAGGTCTTCCTTCGGCAGGCGGCCGGGACCTTGGCCGTCGTTGTTGCCGCCCCGATCGCGGTTGTCGCGATTTCCACCGCCACCGCCACCGCCGCCGCCGCCGCGACCGCGGCCATGCGACTTGCCTCCGTCGCGGTGCCCGCGCCCGGAGCGTTCATCCCCACCTTTTCTTTCTCTGGCAGTATCGCCGCCACGTTCTGACATCGGACTCGCTTCTTGTTTGGTTGTTCGGCAGCCGCACGACCCTCCGAATGGAGGCGGGGCTCGCCGAGGAATGGCCGACAATCGGCCGGCAGTGGAGGGCCGTTACCGGCCATGCTGCCGTCGGATCTGCGCCGCGGCGGAGTTCCCTGAGTCTGCACGTTTGCCCGTACGCTCAAGGCGCACGATGCGGAAGGACTTTGTACTGGCAGACCCGCTTTTGCTTCAGGAGACGGCTACGACGCTGTCGACTGAGGCTTCGCTACTACAGGTTGGGCTTCGCTGGGTTTGGCGCCGCCTGGCCGGAAGTGGCGGAAACGGAAGGGTTCCCGTGCGGTGTACCCAGACGCTAAACGATGAACTCCGGGGTGTCAACCAACTTCCACGGCTACGCACGACCTCGGGGGCCCGTCAGTCGAGATCCCTTTCCGCGCCGCGACGGGCCGATTCGGCGGCCTTTCCGCGTCTCAGCTCCTCCACGAAGTCATGGATGTCCGGCGCGAGCGGCGCCTCGATGCGAAGCCGCCTTTTTTCCACCGGATGCTCGAGCTCGATCGCGGCGGCGTGCAGCGCCTGACGCGGAAACGACGTGCGGGCGCGCGCGCCGTAAACGCGGTCGCCGACGATGGGCCAGCCCTTCGCGGAAAGATGCACGCGGATCTGGTGGGTGCGGCCGGTGCGCGGCCTCACCTCGACGAGCGTAAACGCGCCAAAACGTTCGAGCGGTTCGTAGTCGCTCGTAGCCGCGCGCGCGGGCTTTCCGGAAACGGACATTCGTTTGCGCTCGGTCGGGTGGCGCCCGATCGGCAGGTCGATGGTTCCGGCCTTCTTCACGTCGCCGTGCACGAGCGCGAGATATGTCTTCTGGATGGAGCGGTCGCGGAACTGGCGCGAGATCGCCTCGTGGGCGCGCACGGTCTTCGCCACGAGAATCACGCCGGACGTGTCGCGATCGAGCCGGTGCACGATGCCCGCCCGTTCGGGCTGGCCCGGCCAGGCGAGCGCAGGGTCGCGGTGCAAAAGCGCATGCACGAGCGTTCCGGTGCGGTTGCCGGCCCCCGGATGCACGACCATGCCCGCAGCCTTGTTGATCGCAAGGAAGCTCGCATCCTCGTGCAGCACGTCGAGAGGGATGTCCTCGCCGCAGAGCGCCGCCGCATCGGGATCGGCTTCGTGCTCGAGGAGGTCCACCGTCTCGCCGCCTCGCAGCCGGTACGATGCGCGCACCGGCTTTCCGGAAACCTGAAGCCTGTCGTCGTCGGCAGCGCCCTTGATCTGCGAACGTGTCGGCGCGCCCGGCTGGCGCGAGAGCCACGCATCGAGGCGCTCGCCTGCGGACTCGGGCGACGCAGGGAAGGCGGTGCGGCGAAGCTCGGTCACTTCATGCCTGCGGGTTCCCGCCGGGCATTGCGTACCTGCGGGCTCACTTCGGCTTGCGCGCGGCCAGCACGGCGCGGGCGCGCGCGACGTCGAGGCCGATCTGCTCGCGAAGGGCTTCGGGCGAATCGAACTTCTTCTGATCGCGAATGCGTTCGAGGAACTCGAGAACGAGTGGCTTGTCGTAGAGCTCGGGAAGCTCGGCGAAGATGTGGGCCTCGATCACGCGCGCGCCGCCGCCGAAGGTCGGGGTGCTGCCGATCGACGTCACGCTGTCGAGCGTGCGACGCCCCAGGCGAGCGACGGTAACGTAGACGCCGTCGCCCGGAACCAGCGGGGTTTCCGGCCCGAGATTGGCCGTCGCGAAGCCGAGGCCCCGGCCCCGGCCGGCGCCGTGCTCGACGCGTCCGCGCACGAAGTGGGGACGCCCGAGAAGCGCGGCTGCCGCGGTGACGTCGCCGCCGGCAACGAGCGCACGGATCGTACTCGAGCGCGCCGCGACGCCGTTCACCTCGACCGGCGGAATCACCTCGACCTGGAAACCGTAACGCTCGCCCGATGCGCGCAAGGTTCCGACGTTGCCGCCCCTCTGCCGGCCGAAGTTGAGGTCGTCGCCGACCAGGACGAGCCCCGCGTCGAGGATCTCGACCAGGAAGCGGCGCACGAAGTCGTCGGCCTCGATCGCCGCGAACCTGCGGTTGAAGTGCTGGACGACGGTGAGATCGACGCCCTCGGCTGCGAGCGCACTCAGGCGGTCGCCGAGCGTCATCACCGAGAGAGGCGCGGCGTCGGGCCGCACGACCGAGACCGGGTGCGGCTCGAACGTGAGCACGACCGCGTCCGCGCCGCGTGCGTCGGCTTCACGGCGCAGGCGTTCGAGGATCACCTGGTGACCGCGGTGAACGCCGTCGAAGTTGCCGATGGTGACGACAGAGCGGCGGAGCTTGCCGCGGGCGCGTTCGAGGCTGCGGAGGACCTTCATCGGGAGTGCCGACCGGAAGGACTACCTGCTAACGCAGGCGGAGCAAGGGTGGGCCAGTTTCCGCAGCCGGATCGGGGATCAGCCTCCGATCTCAGAGAGCATCCTCGAAGCCTTCGCGGCTTCGCCCGTGCCCGGGTAGCGGTTGATGACCTTTTGCAGGCTCAGCCGCGCATCGACGCGATCGCCGACGATGCGGAAGGCCTCGGCCTGGCGAAGCAGCGCCGCAGGCGCGCGGTCGCCCGATCCGTAGTTGATGGACACCTGATTGAACTCGATGATCGCGCGGTGGTACTGCCCTTTGCGGAAGTACGACTCGCCGATCCAGAACTGCGCGTCGTCGGCGTAAGGCGACGCGCCGTTCTCGTGCAGGTAGTTGCGAAAGCCCTGGATTGCGTCGTCGTGGTCGCCGCCCTGCATCTGGCGCATCGCCGAGTCGTAGCTCGATCCGACGAGGTCGGGCGGAACGTTCCCCTTCTCGGGCTCGCTCGTCGCAGGCTTGGGAGCCGGCGCAGCAGCAGGAGGAGGCGTAGCCGCCGGCGCCTCGCCGGCGCTCGCAAGACCCTCGTTGAACGCCCCAGGAACGCTGCCCGGTGCGGCCCCCGGAGCCGCCGGATCGCCGGCCGGTCCCGTGGGTGCCAGCGGGCGTCCCCAGTACGATTCCTCGTTCACGGCGGTCGGACCGCTGCCGCTCGGGCCGTAGAGAGGCCTCACTGCCTGCTTACGCTGGCCGTAGCGGAGCTCGTCGAGGGTGGCGCGAACCATCTCCTGTTCGCGCCGAAGGTCTTCGATCGCGCGTCGCTGCTCGAACACGAGTCCGCGCAGGTCCTCGTAGCGGCGATCCGAGCTCGCGCCCATCTGCGTGCTGCAACCGGCCGACAGGGCAGCGAGTGGAAGCAGGCAGAACAGGGCGGGAAGGCTCGGGCGCTTCATGCTCGGGGGTACCTCGGAGGACTATTCGACCACGTCGACGATGTGACCGCGGCGGTTGCGGGCCCAGCAGGACTCGGTCGCCTCGTGGCAGACCGGAAGCTCCTCGCCGAAGCCGGCCGCCGACATGCGCTTGCCGTTGATGCCGAGCTCGATGAGGGCGGTACGGATGGCGTTGGCGCGACGGGCGCCGAGGGCCAGGTTGTACTCGGTCGTGCCGCGCTCGTCGCAGTGGCCTTCGATCTCGACCTTGCCGGACTCGCGGCGCAGAAGCTCCGCATTGGCGCGCGTCGCTTCGACGCCGGCGCTGTCGAGGTCGGCCGAGTCGTACGCGAAGTAGACGTTCTCGAAGCGACCGCCTTCTCCGACCCGTCCGCTCTGGTTGAATTCGCCGAGGCTGCCCTTCGAGCCGTCGAGCGACTCGTCGGTGAGACCGCCGTCTTCGCCGTCGCCCTTCTTCGTGCTGCAGCCGCCGGTCAATGCGAGGGCCAGGCTCAGACCCACCACCACACCAACCTTCCCCATCCACACACGTCCAAGACCCATTGTCTTCCCTCTCTTGCACCCGCTTTGCGCGGGGTGCCACCCAGACCACTGCACCGCAGGGGTGCCCACCGGAATTGATATCGAAACGGGGCGCTGGAGGGCGTTTTAAGCCCTATTCGAGCCGCTTCGACCAACTTGGGGAACTATCATCCCCTTTGCCGGTGGTCAATTGTCGCTCCCATCGTCCTGTGAGCGAAACGAGGAACAATTTGCGGTCTCCGCCGTCCTCGCGTGCGACGGCGAGGAAGCGCGAGTCGGGTGCCCACGTCGGATCTTCGTTGGAGCCGCGGAATGTGATCTGGCGCGCTTCACCACCGCCCGACGGAACGACGAAGACGTGGAAGTCGCGGCCGACTCGCCCCGAGTATGCGATCCACTTTCCGTCCGGCGACCAGACCGGCGCGCAGTTGTAGCTTCCGCCGAACGTCACGCGCTGAGCCTGCTTCGACTCGGGCGACATCGTGTAGACCTGAGGCGTGCCGCCGCGCGACGAGCAGAACGCGAGGCGCGATCCGTCCGGCGACCAGGACGGATCGACGTCGATGCCCCAGTGGTCGGTGAGGCGGGACTGCCTGGGCTGCGGCTGCCCGAGCGTCGTCATGTCGAGCAGGTAGATGTCGGTGTTGCCGCCCTCCTCGCGGGCGAGCGCGAGCGAGCGGCCGTCGGGACGCCAGGCGCCGCCGACGTTCAGTCCCATCCTGGTCGTGAGCTTCTGCTCTCCCTTCGCACCCAGCTTTACGCTGTAGAGCGCCGGCGCGCCGCCTTTGAAGCTCGTGAACACGATCGAACCCGAGTCCGGCGACCACGACGGCGCCATCGTGACGGTGCGGTGGTTGGTGAGCTTCCGGACGTCGCCGTCGAACGTAAAGGTGTGAATTTCCTTGGCGAATCCGCCGCGGGCCGAAACGAAGGCGATGCGCGAGTCGAACGGCCCCTGGATGCCGGTCGTGAACTCGAGGATGGCGTCGGCCGTGCGGTGGGCCATGCGTGGGACGTCGCCCGCCGGGGCGCGAAAGCGCTTTCCGCCGAGCATGCTGCGGCCCGGGACGTCGAAGAGCGCCACTTCCACCATCAGATCGGCGCCCTGGCGCTCGTAACGCCCCATCATCACGTAGTGCGCGCCGACGGTCTGCCAGCTCAGGAAATTGACCCGCTCGATCCCGAGTGGGCCCTCGGGAACGCCTTGAATGTAGGCCTCCGTCGGGATGATCCGGAACATGCCGGAGATGTCGAGGTCGCCGCCGAGCACCCGGCCGAACTCGTTCTCGAGCGAGGCATCGTCACCACCGATCGGAGCGAGCGGGACGATGGCAATCGGCACACGGTCCTGGCCCGGCTTGCTGATCCTTCCCGTGAGCGTCTGGGCGCCGGCGGCGGACGCCAGCGAAGCGATGACAATCGCTGCGACGGCGAGCCGGGCGAACACGATTCCTGACTTCCTGAGCACCACCTCTACCTCCACTGCGGAGACGACCGACCGCGCCGTCGATTCATCCGCATCGCCATCATGCGACCCCGCGCAGAACGGGCGCCACCCCGTCGAGCGCGTCTCTACCGCTTGAGAAGCTCCTCGTTGTCGAAATCGAGCTCGACGTCGGAGAAATTCCCCACCTCCGCGGCTGGAGGAGGTGAGAGCTTGCCGACGGCCCGCACGGCCTTCAGGATCGACTCGTCGAAATGCGGAGCGCGCGATCTGGCGGAGATGCGCGCGTCTGCGATGCTTCCGTCGGGGAGTATACTGAATCGAAGCTTGGCCGCCAGAATGGTGCTGTCTTCGGCGACCCACACCCACTGGTCCTTGATCGTCCGAATCATGTAGCCGTAGTAGGCGTAGAACTCGGGGGTGCGGTTGCCTGCACCGCCGCCCCCGCCGTTCGTGTCGCCCGACGATCCGGGCTCGGTTGCAGTACCGCCTCCCGACCCCGCCGGCCCTGCCCTCGAAGTCGTGCCGTCCACGTCGCCGGGGGTCGTGGTTGCGGCGAGCTCGGCCTTCTTCTTCTCCTCCGCCTTTCGCTTCGCCTCGGCGAGCTCCTCCGCCTGCTTCTTCTCCGCGGCGAGCTTCTCTGCTTCGGCCTTCTTTTTTTCCGCGGCCAGCTTCTCCGCTTCGGCCTTCTTCTTCTCTTCGGCGAGCTTCTTCTCGTCCGCCTTCTTCTTCTCTTCGGCGAGTTTCTTTTCTTCGACCTTCTTCTTTTCCTCGGCCTGCTTCTTCTCTTCGGCGAGCTTCTTCTGCTCGGCGGCCTTCTTCTCGTCGGCCAGCTTCTTCTCTTCGGCCAGCTTCTTCTCCGCCGCGATCTTCGGATCCGGAAGCGCGTCCGGCTTCGGCTCTGGCGGTTTCGTCGGCGTCGGCTCGGGCTCGGGCGCCGGTTTGGGCGGCGGAGGCGGCTCGGCCTTGGCAGGAGCGGCGGTTTCCTTCGGCGCTTCCACCTTCGGTTCCGGTTTCGGTGCCGGTGGCTCCGCCGTCGTCGCTTTCTGGCCGCCGGCCTTCGCGAGAGGGCCGACCTTGTAGACTTTCGAATCGCCCCGCGGCGTCACGAGATCGACGACGGGACCGCCCGGCGGCGGCTCGAAGCGCAGCGGCTCAGGACCGAAATGCGAGTAGAGAAGAATGCCCAGCACGACGGCGACGTGGGCAGCGAGCGACAGACCCATGGCCCTCGTGAGACGAGGATCCATGCCGCCGGCCCGCGCGACCTCGGGCGGCCGCTCGCGGACTGGGCCGGCCACTTACTTCGCTCCGGGCTCGGTGATGAGGCCGAGCTTGTCGACGCCCGCTTCCTTCAGGGCCGAAATGACCTGCACGACTTTGCCGTAGTCGGCGCCCTTGTCGCCGCGGACATAGACGACCTTGCGAGGGTTCTCCTTGATGTTCGCCGCGACGACCGTCGTCAGCTTCGAGACCGCCATCGTCTCGTCGTTCAGGTAGACCTTGCCGTCGGCCATCACCGTCACGACGAGCCCGGAGTCGGAGCCTTCGACCTGCTGACCGCCGGCCTGGGGAAGCTGCACCTCGACGCCCTGCTGGATGATCGGCGCCGTGACCATGAAGATCACGAGCAGCACCAGCATCACGTCGACGAGCGGCGTGACATTGATGCCCGCTACGGTCCCGCCCTCGCTGTAGTCGTCGCCGCCCATCTGCTCGATAGCCTGCGTCAGTTGAGGAAGTGCCGCTCGGCGATGTTGAGGAACTCCGAGATGAAGCTGTCCATCTCGGACGCCATCACACGGGAAGCGCGCGCGTAGTGGTTGTATGCCACGAGGGCCGGAATGGCGGCCGCGAGGCCCGCGGCCGTCGCGATCAGGGCCTCCGAGATGCCCGGCGCGACCGCCTGGATGCTCGAGGGACCGCCGGCGGAAAGGCCCATGAAGGAATTCATGATGCCCCAGACCGTGCCGAACAGGCCGATGAAAGGTGAGGTGCTGGAGATGGTCGCGAGGAAGGTCAGCAGCTTTTCGAGCTCGACGCGCTCGCGAGCGGCAGCCCGTCGCATGGCTCGCTCGACATTGGCCACACCCGCCAGCTCGGTGCTGAAACCCTCTTCGGCCGCCGCCTTCTTCTTGGTGCGAAGGCGCAGCAGCTCCTCGTATCCGGCTGCGAAAACAGCCGCGAGGGGGTTCGGGCCGAGCTGCGCGCAGGCGCGAGAAACCTCAGCAAGATTGCGGGTGTCCCAGAACAGCTTCTGGAATTCCCCGGAGCCCTTGCGGGCCGCGTGAAGCTGGCGCGCCTTGAAGAAGATGATCCCCCAGCTCGCGACCGACGCCGCGATGAGGGTGTAGAGGACGGCCAGCACCACCGGGCCGGAGCCCGTGAGCATGTGCCACATGGAATGTTCTGGCTGAGGAATCACTTACAGGGCCACCGCACTACAACCGCATCCACCAAACGGCGAAGTTATTCTCGCTGGCACAGGCTGTCAATTTTCCTGCGAGTTTACGCACGTTCGGTTCGTAGTAACGCCGGTTGCTCGATTGTGGGGTTAAGGCATGGCGAGCGG
>CAYYVZ010000192.1:0-9404 GCA_964475235.1 uncultured Myxococcales bacterium
CTGGGCGCGGTTTTTATCTACTACCCACCCCAATCAGACTAATTCTTAAATGGGTGACGTATCTTATTTATTCTTCGCGCGGAAGGCTATAATAATAATTAATTCCCGTCCCCGATTTCGGCGCCGCCAGCGTGGCCATCGCGTAGCTCGCGACGCCGATGGCGAGCGCAGCGTGGGCGCCGGCGAAGACCATCGAGATCATCACGAGGCAGGAACCGACGACGGACGCCGCACCGTTGGTTCCCCAGGCCCACGCCACCGCCGCGTCGCCGCGGCGGCCGAGGTGACGCACGCCGAGCGCGAGCGGCATTCCCATCGGTACCCCGCAGACGAAGACCAGCGCGAGCGCCAGCGCGAAGCGCGCGGGATCGGACAGGTCGAGCGTCGCGTGCAGCAGCGGGAAGACGCCGAGCGTGACGGCGACGAGCAGCGCCGTGACGATCGCGCACGGTACGCGCGGCGACGGATCGAAGCGCTCGACGAGAAGACTTCCGAGCCCGCTCGCGAGCAGCAGCGCCACGAGCGCGACCGTGAGCCCGTAGACCGGATGGCCGAGGTACATCGACAGCACCTGCACCACCGGCACCTCGAGCGCCATGTAGCCCAGCCCGATTCCCGCGAAATACGCGACCTCGCGCAGCGACAGCGTGCCGCCCGGCTCGCGCGCGCGGCGCCGCGCCCATGCCAGCGGCGCAAGAATGATCGCGACGCTCGCGATCGTGCAGCCGGCGAGCGCGATGAGCAGCATCACCGCCGACGACTGGTAGATGTCCGACGTCGCCCAGTCGCGTGAGCGCGTCCACGAGTTCGGGTTCAGCGGATCGTAGAACTGGAACAGGTAGGGGCTCGCGTCCGAGACCGGCGTCACGAGATAGGGGTAGCCGCGCTGGAATTCGCCGAGATCGCTGCTCTTGGCGAGGTCGTCGAAGGCGGTCCCGGTTTCCAGGCCGGGAGCGTACAGAATGCTCCAGCCGCGCTTTCGCAGGTTGATGTCGAGGCGCGTCACATCCTCGCGGGTCAGCGCGCGCTTGGTCATCGTGAAGTAGCCCCACACGCGGCGGTCGCCGAGCCTGGTGGCGTCGGCGAGCGGCGCGACCATCACGAGGTGGGCGGCGGGGTTCTCGACGCCGAGGTCCTCGAGCGCGGCCTTGGCCGTCGCGAACACGCGCAGGTCCTCGCGCGGCGGGTAGAACATCCAGCGCGAGATGCTGAGTGCGCCGCCGTCCGACAGCGCTCGGTAGTAGTCGGCGAACGCTTCGCGCGTGTAGAGGAAGTTCTCGGTGAGCGCGTACGCCCCGGCCGCCGCCGCCGCGTACGTGTCGATCGCGTGGATCACGATGAGGTCGAACTCGCGGCCCGCCGAACGGATCACGTGGCGGCCTTCGCCGAGCTGCACCTCGACCCGCGGCTCGTAGTAGAGCCCGCCGTTGAGCTTGCGGTCCTCGCCGCGCGCCCACGAGAGGATCGTCGGGTTGATGTCCACCGCGAGCACCGACGAGGCCCCCGCGCGCAGGGCCTCGTTGAGCTCTCGTCCGCCGCCGACGCCGATCACGGCCACCGACGGGGAAGCCGGCGCGAGCGCATAGGCCGGCGTGCGCGGCGGCACGATCTTCGTCGGCGACGACCAGTCCCACGCGACGATGTGCGTCGCGGCCTCGCCGTCGAGCACGTACCAGCCCGGGTTGTGGTCGGTGCGGATGATGTGGTTCCACTCGTACTTGAGGATCTGGCGCAGCTTGCCGCCCTCGACGCGGAAGTTCTGGAAGTTCCTCAGCCACTCGGGCCCCGCGAAGATCCAGACCGAGAGCACGAGCGCCGCCGCCGTGCCGAAGCGCGCGAAGAGCCGCGAGCGCGCCGGCACGCCCGGCGCCTCGCCGGCCAGCACAGCCGCGATCGCGAGCGGGACGACGCCCGCGACAAAGGCCGCCGGCGGAGAGAAGAACTTCATCAGCGCCACGCACGCGAGCGCACCGGTCGCCGCACCGGCGAGGTCGGCCGCGTAGAGGCGCCCCATGCGCTCGCTGAAGCGCGAGAACAGCGTCGTCAGCACCACGCCGCCGCAGAAGTTGAGCCACACCATGAGCGGCGCGCACCAGAGGAGGTACGCGATCGCATCCGTTCCGAGCAGCTTGGTGCGGATCGGTGGGTGGTGGGCCACGCCGAACGGGTTGGCGAACGCCAGGAACGCGAGCGGCACCGACGGCACCAGCACGGCAAGCCACGCATGGATGCGCGCGGCGCTCGCTGCGCCTTCGTCCTCGCCCCTGGCCCCGCGCACGGCGACGAACGTCCCGGCGGCGCCGAGGCCGAGCAGCGACAGCGAGATCGCAAGGAAGACGAAGTGGTAGAAGAGCTTGTAGCTGACCAGGCGGGTGAACGAGATCTGGAAGACGATGAGCGCGGCCGCCACGAGGAAGGCCGCGAGCACATCGCGGGTGGACGGACGCAGGTCGGCCTTCACTGCGGTGGGTGCCTACGCGAGGCGCGGACTGGTGGCAAGGGCACGCGAACGGGGCGGCGCGCTCGAGCTCACGGTTTCTCCTTCGATGCGTCCGACAGGCCGCGAGAATCGCCCGGCGGCTCGCGCGAGGCATCGAGCAGCTCGCGTACGACGGTGAGCTTCTCGCGGACCTTGCCGAGCGCCGTGCCGCGTTCGCGCTCGCGTTCGTCGATGCGTTTCCAGCCGTGCCAGTGCACGACCTCGACGTTGCGCTCGTCGAGCAGCGCATCGACGGCGCCCCGCGAGACCGCGCCCGCCTCGCGGGCCGCGAGCGACGGCACGTCTTCGAGCATCCGCACGACGGTCGCGGCCGCGTCGCCCTTGTTGGTGCCGATGACGCCGCTGGCGCCACGCTTGATCCAGCCCGAAACGTAGACGCGCGAATCCGCGCCGGTCACGCGGCCCTCGACGTTGGGCACGAGCCCGCGCTTCTCGTCGAAGGGCAGTCCCGCGATCGGAACGCCGCGATAGCCGATCGAGCGCAGCACGAGGCCGGTCTCGATGGTGTCGTGCTGGCCGGTGCCGCGCGCCACTGCTTCCATGCCGGCAACGCGCACGAGCTCGTTCCGTTCCACATGGACGGCCGCCGCGCGTCCCGAATCGCCCTCGATGCGGACGGGCGACGCGAGAAAACGGATCGCGAGCCGTCGTTCGGCTCCGCGCGAACCGGTCTCCGCCAGGCGCGCCAGCACCTCGAGCTTGTGCTTCTCGTGGCCCGCATGCGGATCGACGACCGCGAGCGCCTGGGCGACGAGCGGACCGTTGACGTCGATGGCCACGCCCGGAAGCCCGGCGATGTCCTCCAGCTCCTTCGCCGCGAACGCGGCTTCCATCGGTCCGCGCCGTGCGAGGATCACGACCTCGCGGATGCGGCTGCGCCGCAGCTCGTCGAGCGCGTACGACGCGATGTCGGTGGTCGCGAGGTCGGGATGGCGAGGATCGCGCAGCAGGATGCGCGCGAGATCCATCGCGACGTCGCCGATGCCGACGACGACGGCGCGCTCGGTCGAGAGGTCGAACGACAGATGCGCGTAGTCGGGATGGCCGTTGTACCAGGCGACGAAGCTCGTCGCGGAGTGGCTGCCGGCCAGGTCCTCGCCGGGAATGCCGAGGCGGCGGTCGGTTTCGGCGCCCGTCGCGATCACGATCTGGTCGTAGCAGCGCGCGAGGTCGGCGATGGAGAGGGATTCCGAGCCGACGGCGACGTTGCCCAGAAAGCGCACGCGCGGGTCGTCGCAGAGCCGGTCGTAGGCGAGCGAGACGCCCTTGATCTTGGGATGGTCGGGCGCGACCCCGTAGCGAAGCAGCCCGTACGGCGCGGGCAGTCGCTCGAGCAGGTCCACTTCGAGCTCGAAGTCCTTGTGCTTGAGCAGCGCCTCGACCGTGTAGAAGCCCGCCGGTCCTGCGCCGACGACGGCGACGCGCAGCGGACGCCCGGGGCTTCCGATGGATGGTCCCGCGGCGGATCCGCTCCGCGACGTTCCCGCAGAGTCGCCCGGAGCAGTCACAGCAGCACGCTCAGCAGGCCGAGGAAGACGAAGAAGCCGCCCCAGTCGGTCGCGGCCGTCACGAGCACGCCCGACGAGACGGCGGGATCGAAGCCGAGGCTGCGCAGGACCAGCGGCACGATCGTGCCGATGGTCGCCGAAACCTGCATGTTGATGAGCAGCGCAAGACCCATCACCGTCGCGAGCCGTGCGTCGTCGCGCCAGAGATACACGATGAGCGCGGCCGAAAGCCCGAGCAGCGTGCCGTTGATGAGCGACGTCACGGCCTCGCGGGCGAGGAGGCGTCGGGCCTGGGGGCCGCGCGCCTCGCCGAGCGCGATGCCGCGCACGAGCACCGTCATCGTCTGCGTGCCTGCGTTGCCCGACATCGCCGCGATCATCGTCATGAGCGCGGCGGCGACCGCCACCTCACGGATCGTGTCCTCGAACTGCGCGATGATCATCACGGACAGGGACGCAGTGAAGAAGTTGACCACCAGCCACGGAAGCCGCGAGCGCACAGCCTCGAGCGGTCCGCCGCGCGTGAAGCTCTCGTCGCCGACGCCGGCGAGCTTGAGGATGTCCTCGGTGGCCTCTTCCGCGATGACGTCCACGATGTCGTCGACGGTGATGCGGCCGACCACGCGCCCGAGCGCGTCGAGGACCGGAACCGACAGGAGGTCGTACTTCTCGAAGACGTGCGCCACTTCTTCCTGGTCGAGGTCCACGTCCACCGAGACGATCTCGGTCTCCATGAACTTCTCGAGCGGCGTGTCGTCGTCGTAGAGCAGCAGGGACCGGAGCGGGACGACGCCCTTCAGGCGCCGCTGCGCGTCGGTGACGAACACCGAATGCACGTCGTGGTAGTCGTCGGCGTGGCGGCGGATCGAGTCGATGACCTCGCGCACGGTGTCGGAGACCGTGGCCGTCGCGACCTCGGTCTTCATGATGCCGCCGGCGCTGTCCTCCGGGTACGTGAGGAGGCCGGCGACGTTGCGCCTTACGTCGGGGCTCGCGCGCCGCAGCAGGCGGTCCTTGCGATCCTCTTCGAGGTGGCCGAGAAGGTCGGCCGCGTCGTCGGTGTCGAGGCGCTCGAGGATGGCCGAGATGCGCGCGTCGGAGAGCAGCTCGACGAGCGCGGCCTTGGTGTGGTCGCTCGCCTCGCGGACGACCTCGGAAGCGGTCTCGGGATCGAGGAGGCGGAAGAGCTGGAGCTGGCGCTCCGGCTCCTCGAGCGCATCGAGGAAATCGGCGAGATCGGCGGGGTGGAGCTCCGCCAGCCCCGCGCGCGCGGCGGCCTCGTCCCCGGCCTCGAGAAGAGCCCGGAGATCGGCGTGATCCGCGATCTCAGTTTCCGTCGGAGCGCTCATCTCCGATCCGCCTCTTGATGCGCACCAGGACGAGCGAAGTTCGATCCGAAGGGTCGTGGTCCTCGGAGGCGATGACCTCCTCGACCTCGTACGCTCCGGCCGCTTCGCCGCCGGTGTCGAGTCTCCGCACTTCCCCGGAAAGATCCGCAAGGAAGGCGGGCCACGTCAGGAGCCAGGCTCCGTCGATTTCGGGAACGTCCGGGAGCGCCTGCCGGACAGGGATCGCCGCTCCGCGGTAGAACACGGCCCCATAGTCAAAGGCCCGGTAAAAAGACAGCGGCGTGGTGAGCGGAACGTGCTGCTCGACGCGTGCGAGGAAGCTGCGCGCGCTGCGCTCGGCCGCCACCGCGGGCAGCAGCGTCGTGGACATCGTGGCGGTCAGCGCGAACACGGCCGCCGCCGTCGCGACGACCACGCGCACCCAGCGCCCGGCCTGTGCGGCGCGCAGCAGCACCCAGGCGCAGGCGAGCATGACGGCCGCACACGGCAGCACGACGAGGCGGTGGCGGGCCATCGCGGCGAGCATCGGCTCGACGTTGTTCACGTCGGCGTCGCTCACGAAGCCCTCGAGCCAGTCGGCGAGCGGCAGGCCGAGCGCGCCGGCTGCTTCGAGCATGCCCGCGAGCGCAACGACGGTCGCCGTGGCGACGGCGCCCGCGACGAGCGCGACCGACGCGCCCGCGCTGCCGCCGTGCGCGAAGAGCCGGTTCCAGGCGTAGGCGACGAGCATGGCGTAAGCCGGAAAGGCCGGCAGCAGGTAGACCGCGCGCTTGGAGCCGGCCACCGAGAACATCGCGAACGTGATCCCTCCCCACAGCAGCGCGAAGAGGACGTGAGGGTCGAACGGTGCGTCGGCGGCGGCATCGCGGGCGGGCTGCGCCGGAGGCGAGTCCGCGTCGTTGCCGAGAGGAGGCGCCGGATCGGCCGGAGGCGGAAGCCGGCTCGCGCTTCGACGCGCCCACGCTGCGGCCGCGAGGCCGGGAAGGAAGAGGCTCCACGGCGCCAGGCCGGCGGCGAGCAGCGGCACGTAGTACCAGAACGGCGCCACGTGGCCGGCTTCGACCGCGTCCGGATCGAGGACGCGGAAGACGTTCTCCTTGAGGATCTGCTTGTCGATGAAGGCCTGGCCGCCGACGGCCCACGCCGCCGCGTACCAGAGCGCCACCGCGCCGGTCGCGAAGGCGAGCATTCGAAGGTCGCGCCAGCCGACGAAGCGCAGCTCCCCGCGCACGGCGAGCGTCACCAGGGCAATGGTGCACGGCAGCACGAGGCCGACGGGCCCCTTGGTCAGCGCCGCCGCGACGAGAAGGACGTAGACCGCCGCCGGGATGCGGCGGCCGGTCTCGATCGCCCGTGCGAACAGCAGAAGCGCGAGGGACACCGTGGCCGCGAGCAACATGTCCACGCGCGCCACCACCGACGAAGCAAGCCACTGGAAGCTCGTCGCAAGGATCAGGCTCGTGAGCACGGCCGTGGCGGCGCCCCACCACGCCCAGGCGGCAGCCGCCGTGGCCGCGACGGTGACGAGGGAGAAGACGAGACTCGGAACGCGGATCGAGGCCTCCGACAGGCGGCCCTGCACCACGCTCGCCAGCGCGCCGAGCCAGTGGAAGAGCGGCGGCTTGGAGGGAAGCTCGTCGCCGTTGCGCATCGGCAGGACGATGTCCCCGTCGCGCACGATGGTCTGGACGACCAGGGCCTCGCGCGGCTCGCCGCGCGGGGAGAAGGGAGGGCGGGATACGATCGCCCGCAACGCGAGCAGGGCCGCGAGCGCGAGCACCCCCGCGCGGGCGGCAGCGGCGAGGGCTCTGCCGTAACCTCTCAAGGGAAGCACCGCATTGTAGAGTGCCACTACTTATAACTGCCGCCGTCCGGGCTGGCGACACATGGCGACGCGTAACGGTGGGCTTTTGTATCCGCGCGGTGTCCTGCGTCTGTGCGGTGGCGTTGCGCACTTCCCGGTCGCCCTTTCGATGTCTGCGGTGCGCTGGCGATTTGCCCCCTTCGCACACCTTGGCTAGGTTTCGCCGCCATGCCGCTGACCTCGGCCTCGTCTGTCGCTTCTCGCGTAGCAACCGTCTTCGATTTCCTGCCCGCTCTGGCGCGGCGGCATCTCGCATCGCGCGTCGGATCGCGCGGCGGCGTGCACGTCTTCACGAGCGCCGAGGGAGTCTTCACGCTCGTGCACCAGTATCGCGAAGGCTGCGCATCCGAGCTCTGCGAGTCGCGCATCGCGCAGCTTCGCGCGGCGGGCGACGGCGGCTACCAGCTCTTCTGGAAGAAGGGCAACGGCCGCTGGACCGCGTACTCGGCACCGGGGGCCGAGCCGTTCGTCGGCTCGATCGACGAGTGCCTCGCCGAAATCGCCCGCGATCCGTTCGGGTGCTACTGGCCTTGCTGAGCCAGTTCGCGGCCGGGGCTACGCCGCGGCCGATGCGCGTGGCCGTCTGCTCTTTCGCCGTTTCCCTGGCCGTCTCTCCGATTCTGGCCGGCTGCCACGAGCCGCTTCCCATTCCGCGCATCGAGCCCACGCTCGAGAACTGGACCCAGCCCTACGAGGGCGTCGCCGGCCTCACGGTGCACGCGTTTCGCACCGGCTCGGTCAAGAGCGTCGAGGGCGCCGCCTTCGCCGGCGGGAGCTGGACGACGACGATGGAGATGGGTGCATGGGCGTTCGTGATCGAGCACCCGACGTCGGGGCTCGTCGTGTTCGACACGGGCATGGCCGAGCGCGCGCGCACCGATCCCGAGCACTACGTCGGCTGGCTCGGCGCCAAGCTGGGCATGCTCGACGTGCCCGAGGGCGCCGGCCTCGCCGCCCAGATGCGCGCGAGCGGGCTCGACCCGGGGAGCGTGACCCGCGTCGTGATCTCGCACGTGCACTTCGATCACACGGGCGCGATCCGCGACTTCCCGAACGCGACGGTCGTCGTGGGCACGGCCGAGAAGGACTGGGTGGTCCGCGGCGTTCGCAAGACCGACTTCGTCGATCTCGAGCCGCTGCAGGGCATGGAGAGGTGGCAGGCGATCGACTTCTCCACCGAGAAGCCGATCGCGACGCTGCTCGCGGCCCACGATCTCCTCGGCGACGGCAGCCTCTTTGCGGTGGACCTGTCGGGCCACACGCCGGGCAGCACGGGACTTCTCGTGCGCACCTCCGAAGCGCCGATCCTGCTGACCGGCGACGCCGCGTGGACGAAGAAGAGCTGGCTGTGGCCGGCGCGTCCGATCTCGGCCTGGGACATGACTCTGTGGTGGGAGCAGGCCTGGCGCATCAAGCGCTTCGCGATGCTGGAGCCCCGCCTCGTGGTGATCCCGGGTCACGACGACCTCGCGGTCGCCGATGCGGGAGTCTCCACGTTCATCGCGCACGACAGGCCGGGCGCTCCCGGCGCACGCGTCGCCGCCGCGCACTGAGCTCCCCGAGCGCGTGACAAGAGGGCGGTCGCTCCCAGCCGGGAAGCGATCTCGCCCCGTACCGTCTCTCGTCGTCGCTGCCAAAAAGAAAGGGCCGGCAGGTTTCCCTGCCGGCCCTTTCGCACGGATTCGGTATCGGTTTACTGGATCATGCCGGGCGAGCCGACGAGCGTGCCGAAGTCGTTGCCGCCGCCGCCGTGTCCGATCTCGTCCTGATCGAAGATGCCGCACTCGACGTCGACGTCGACGTGGCCGCCGGGGTTGTCCACTACGTCAACCACGCGCACACGCGCGAAGCCGACGATCAGACGATCCTGGTTCGGCGGGGTGCAGCCGCTCGACTCGTACACCGGGAAGGAAGTGGTCCACGAGCCGCCGCCGCCCTTCGCCTGGTGCAGCGCGGTGAGGGCCGTCATCACCGAGTTGATCGTACCGTTGGTGAACTCGTAGCGCGTCTGCCCGGCGATCGTCTCCGGGCTCTGGAACGTGCCGGCCTGGATGCCTTCCACGATCGTCTTCAGGCGAGCAGCCGACGCGGGCTTCTCGTTGAACGTGTGCCAGCCGGCGCAGGAGTCCGGGTCGGTCGGGTACATCTGGACGATGGAATCGCCCGCGCACGTGTGGGTGTTG
>CAYYVZ010000193.1:0-9402 GCA_964475235.1 uncultured Myxococcales bacterium
ACTTTTCCGCAGCCGGTCTCGGGACCGACAGGCTCTTCGGGATACGATGGCCCTCGAGAGTCTGGACGAGCAGCCGGCCAATGACTGGTTCGCGAAGGAGACTAATACGCTGGGTCCCCGCGAGGCGAGGGCGTTGATCGAGCGACTCGAGGTGAAACGCCAAGGCTCAGCGCATGAGCAAACTCGCTCTGCCGCTGTGACCCTCGGCCGACTTCTCTCCCCGCGAACTATACGGCGTCGATTGCCTCCCAGGATTTTGGCCCGACGATTCCATCCGGGACGAGGCCTTGATCGCGCTGGAATACCCGTACGGCGGCTTCCGTCATCGGTCCGAAGTCGCCATCGGCCGGTGTGATCTTAAGCTTCTCTTGCAGGAATCTGACGAATTCACCGGTGGCACCGCGGCGCAGCGTCGGACGTCCGTCAGGGGCGCTGCCGGGGATGGAAACGGGAGGAGGAGCATTCCCGGCCAGAATGGCTGCAACCGCGCGGCGGAACGCATCCATGTCGAAAGTCGGGTCGGGCTTTCTCCCAGGCGGAAGGGCGTACTCCTTGTGGCCCGCGCAGAACTCCGAGGTGCGGCCGATCCGTTGAAGTACGGCGGCGACGCCGCGCTGGTACGCGTCGATCTGCACGGCCGGCCAGGGGTCGTCCGCCTTTCCGGTATTCTCCGCTTCGATACCGATGAACCTGGAGTTGCCGCTGAACCCTCGCCAGGTGCCTTCGCCAGCGTGAGAACATCTTCCTGCGGCGATGACGTAGTACGTTCCATCACGCCCCAGTCCGAGCTGAGCGAGAGGTCCCGGCAGATCGCTTCGTCCGTCGATCAGTGTCCTCAGGCTCGGCATGTTCTCGGTCCGCGGGCCCGCAGTGTGGTGACAGATCACGCCGACGACGTCACCGACATCGCCACGACCGCGACTCTCCCATCCTTGGACACGCGCTACCTTGAGCCCCGCATTCTGTAGCACGTCGGCCAGCCAGGTGAGCTTGTACGGCATCAGGAAACTCCTCCAGTGGAAGGTGGAAGCTCGTCGTCCTTGGTCGCGCTTTCGATCGGAATATCGCAGCCGTCCGCTTCTTCGTTCTCCGCGTCCTCCGTCGCAGTCTGCGGCGCGGTTGGGGACTCTGTGCCTTCGGTCTTGTGCGCCGTCTCGGTCGCGCGAGATGCAAAGTAGAAGCTCGTGACTGCCGTCATCAGGGTCCCGATCAGCGTCAGCAGCTGCTTCGCGAGATCGCTTGCTTCCTGCGACTGGCGACGCTGCAGATGGATCTCGAAACTCGAACTTTCCGGGGGACAGGCGGCGACGGCGGTACTCTCGGACGCGCATTTTTTTACGACCGCGAGTACCAGGTTTGCCGGTTCGTTGACGACTGCGGCCTTTTCGCTTTCGCTGAGATCCTTGAGGACGTACGGCTCGCCCGACGACTGGTGCAGCATGATCGCGATGATCGCGAAGAGCACGATGAGCGAGAGGGCTATGGCCGCGCGAATCGATCCTTCCGGAAGGGCGAGCGCCTCCGATTTGTCGCTCAGCCCGAGCCTTGCGAAAAGCGTGGAAGTCAGCGCCACCGATCCGAACAGAATCATGATCCCGAAGATAGCCAGAATCGGGAGTCCGACGACCGGGTACGTGCTCAGCCATTTCACGCCGACGAAGACTGCCAGGCACGGCATGGTGACGAGCACGAGGCCCGCACCGACGGCTCCTCCGAATGGGGAATCATTCTGGTCGCCAAATTTGAAAATCATTCGACGTCTCCGGATTGGATCGACTGTTCGAACACTTCGCTTGCCCATAGAGAGGCAGCGATCGGTTGGAGATCCTGGAGACGTTCCCGAGGTGTCGATAGTGCTTCCGCGCGAGTCGGCCGGTTTTTTTGTCCGCTCGCGGTGACTCGATTCACACGATGGGGCTTCCTCGTCGGGTAGCGCCGGCGTCGAGGAGTGACCGGTCGGCGGTCAGCTCCGCAGCGCGGTCGCCGCCGCCGAGCGTGCTCGGTTCCGATAGTGGCGAACGGTCATTCCGAGGCTCAGCAGCCGCGGCTTTCGCTACCTGCGCAGGTAAAGATCCGTAATCGTCCCCTCGCACACCTCCGCCGCCATCCCGATCGTCTCCGACAGCGTCGGGTGCGCGTGGATCGTCAGCGCGAGGTCGGCTGCGTCGGCGCCCATCTCGATGGCGAGGCCGATTTCGGCGACGAGCTCGCCGGCATTCACGCCGACGATCGCGCCCCCGAGCACGCGGCGAGTGACGGGATCGACGAGCAGCTTGGTGAAGCCTTCGTCGCGCGCGATCGACAGCGCGCGGCCGCTGGCCGCCCACGGGAACGACGCCTTTTCGAACGCGATGTTCTGCTTCTTCGCGTCCACTTCGGTCAGTCCCACCCAGGCGACTTCCGGATCCGTGTACGCGACCGACGGCACGACGCGCGCGTCGAAGCGGCGCTTGTGGCCGGCGGCGACTTCCGCGGCAATCTTTCCTTCGTGCGACGCCTTGTGGGCGAGCATGGGCGCGCCGGCGACGTCGCCGATCGCGAAGATGTGGGGGACGTTGGTGCGCATCTGCGAATCGGCGGGGACGAAGCCGCGCTCGTCCACCGCGACGCCCGCGTTCTCGGCAGCCAGCGACTTCCCGTTCGGCGAGCGGCCCACGGCGACCAGTACCCGGTCGAAGACCTGGGTCGTGCTGCCCTTGGCGTTCTCGAGCGTGACGTGCAGCCCGTCGCCGGCAGCGACGACCGACGTGACTTTCGTCTCGAGCAGGACCTGCTCGTAGCGGGCAGCGATGCGCTTGGCGAGCGGTGCGACGAGGTCGGCGTCGCAGCCGGGTAGAAGCTGACCGGTCAGCTCGACCACGCTCACCGTCGCGCCCAGGGCCTCGTACACGCACGCCATCTCGAGGCCGATGATTCCGCCGCCGATCACCAGCAGCCGCCCCGTCGTTTCGCGAAGCTCGAGCGCGCCCGTCGAGTCCATCACTCGCGGGTCGTCGGGCAGCATCGGCAGCCGCACGGGCGAGGAGCCGGCGGCGATGATGCACTGCTCGAAGGCGATGCGCTGCGTGCCGCCTTCGGCCGCGACTTCGACCGTGTGCGGGTCTACGAACGTGGCAGTGCCGCGCACCACCGTGATCTTGCGGCGGCGCGCGAGCATGGCGAGGCCGCCGGTGAGCTTCGCAACGACCTTGTCCTTCCAGCCGCGGAGCTGCGTGAGGTCGATGCGGGGCGGGTCGAAGACGATGCCGTGCGCGCGCATCTCGCGCGCTTCGTCGATGACCCTCGCCGCGTGGAGCAGCGCCTTCGAGGGAATGCAGCCGACGTTCAGGCAGACGCCGCCGAGCGTGTCGCCGCGATCGACGAGCGTTACGGAGAGGCCAAGGTCGGCCGCGCGGAACGCGGCCGAGTAGCCGCCGGGGCCGGCGCCGAGGACGAGGAGTTGTGTGCGGGCGTCGCCGGCGGGCTTCGCGCCGGAAGCGGCAGGTTTACTCGACGCATCCGTCTTGTCTGGTTCGGCCGCCTTGCTCGTTCCCGCGGCCTTGCCGGCCTTGGCGGGCCTGTCGGAAGCGGCCGTCACAGCGGCGCCATCAGGCCGGGCACGTCCGCGAGGGCCTTCGCAAGAAAGCCGACGAAGCGCGCGCCGTCGGCGCCGTCCACGACGCGATGATCGTACGAGAGCGACAGCGGCAGCATCAGGCGCGGCACGAACGCACCGTCTTTCCAGACGGGCTTCTGCACCGCCCGCGAGATGCCGAGCACGGCGACTTCCGGAGCGTTGATGATCGGCGTGAACGACGTGCCGCCGATGCCGCCGAGGTTCGAGACGGTGAAGCAGCCTCCCTGCATCTCGGCCGCGGACAGCTTGCCGGTGCGTGCCTTGCCGGAGAGGTCGCCGAGCGCGCGCGCAAGCTCGAAGACGTCCTTCTGATCGGCATCGCGAATCACCGGAACGACGAGGCCGTCGGGAGTGTCGGCCGCGAAACCGAGGTGACAGTACTTCTTGAGAACGAGGCCCTGGCCGTTCGGGTCGAGCGACGAGCCGAGCTTCGGATACGCCTTCAGGGCGAGCACGCAGGCGCGAAGCACGAACGCGAGCGACGTCAGGCCGATTCCTTCTGCGGACGCGCGAAGCTTGAGCCAGCGGCGGGCTTCCTCGAGCTCGGTGACGTCGGCGTCCTCGAACTGCGTGACGTGCGGCAGGTTTACCCAGCTCGCGTGCAGGCGCGGCCCCGAGATGCGCTGGATACGCGTCAGCGGAACGACTTCGACCGGACCGAACTTCGCGAAGTCCACCACGGGAACGCGCGGCAGGCCCGCGCCGCCTGGCGCAGCGGCGGCGGAAGTATCGCCGCCTGCGGACATCGCCGTCATGGCCGTCTTGACGAAGGCCTTCACGTCGTCGCTGGTCACGCGGCCCTTGCGGCCGCTGCCGCGGACGCGTCCGAGATCGACTCCGAGCTCGCGGGCGAATGCGCGTACGGAAGGGCTGGCGTGTGCTCTTGCGAACGCAGCTTCGTCGATGGCCGGGGTGGTTGGCTGGGCCGGGGGCGTTGTCGGTGTTGCGGCGGCGGGCGCAGGTACGGACTCGCTTTGTTTGCCGCCAGGCTTGGGTGCATCGGGCGCCTTCTCGGCTTCTTCGCGCTTTCCTTCGTCGGCCTTCGACGCTTCGGCGGTTTCTACAGGTTCGGCTTCGGACTTCTTGCTACCTTCGTCGGTCTTCGGCGGTTCGACCGATTCAACCGGCCCGGATTCTGCGGCGACGGCTTTCGGCTTCGACTTTGCGGAAGCGTCGGGCTTCGCGTCCTCCGACGACGCCGCACCGCCGTCCTCGAGCGTCGCGAGAAGCGCTCCGGAGTTGACCTTGTCGCCCTTGGCGACGTGGAGCTTGCCGATCACGCCGGCGGACGGGGAGGGCACGTCCATCGTCGCCTTGTCGGTCTCGAGCGTCACGAGCGGTGTTTCGACCTCGACGTGATCGCCGGCCTTCACCATCACGTCGATGACGAGGACGTCCTTGAAGTCGCCGAGGTCGGGAAAATGAATCTCGTTGGCAGGCATCGGACGGTTCCTCAGTCGCGAAGCGGGTCGCGCTTCTCGGGGTCGATGCCGAGGGCCGCGACAGCCTTCGCCGCGACGGACGGGTCGATCTTGCCCGACTCGGCGAGCTCGCGCAGCGTGGCCAGCACGATGAACGCGCGGTCCACTTCGAAATGTCGCCTCAGCTCGGCGCGCGCATCGCTGCGGCCGAATCCGTCGGTGCCGAGCGTCACATAGGGGCCCGCCACCCACTTGCGAATCTGGTCGGGCACCATGCGCATGTAGTCGGTGGCGGCGACGACGGGCGCCGGCCGGTCTTCGAACAGCTCGCTCACGTACGGCTCGCGCGGCGGCTCGGCGGGGTGCAAGAGGTTCCAGCGCTCGCAGTCGAGCGCATCGCGCCGCAGCTCGCTGAAGCTCGTGATCGAAAGCACGTCGGCGGCCACGTCGTAGTTCTCCTCGAGAATCTCGGCGGCGGCGAGCGCTTCGCGCAGGATGGTCCCGCTGCCGAGCAGCGTCACGCGCACGCTGCCCTTCGCGCCGCTGCGGACCTGGTAGCCGCCGCGAACGATGCCGCGCTCGGCGCCGACAGGCATGGCGGGCTGAGCGTAATTCTCGTTCATGACCGTGAGGTAGTAGTAGATGCTCTCGCAGTCCACGTACATGCGCCTCAGGCCGTCGTGCATGATGACGGCGAGCTCGTACGCGTAGGCGGGATCGTAGGCGCGGCAGTTGGGGACGGTGGTGGCGATGAGCTGGCTGTGGCCGTCCTGGTGCTGGAGCCCTTCGCCGGCCAGCGTGGTGCGACCCGCGGTGGCGCCGAGCAGGAAGCCGCGCGAACGCATGTCGCCGGCGGCCCACGCGAAGTCGCCGATCCTCTGGAAGCCGAACATCGAATAGAAGATGAAGAACGGAATCATGGCGACGCGGTGGTTCGCGGCCGCCGTGGCTGCGGCAATCCACGAGCACATCGCGCCGGCTTCGGTGATTCCCTCCTCCAGGAGCTGGCCCTTCTTGTCCTCGCGGTAGGGCATCAGGTGGTCGGCATCCTCGGGCGTGTAGAGCTGGCCCACCGACGAGTAGATGCCGATCTGGCGGAACAGGCCTTCCATTCCGAACGTGCGCGCCTCGTCGGGTACGATCGGAACGATGTGCTTGCCGATGCCGGGGTCTTTCAGAAGCGTCGAGAGCAGCCGCACGAACGCCATCGTCGTCGAGATCTGGCGATCGCCGGTGCCTTCGAGGATCGACGAGAACGCCGTCAGCGGCGGGATCGGCAGCGGCTTCGGCGACGAATCGCGGGCGGGCACGTAGCCGCCGAGCGCTTCGCGCCTGGCTCGCAGGTACCGGATCTCCTCGCTGTCTTCGGCGGGCTTTCGAAACGGGAGGTTCACGAGGTCGTCGTCGCTCACGGGGATGTGGAAGCGGTCGCGCATCTCGCGCAGCGAATCGACGTCGAACTTCTTCTGCTGGTGGGCCACCATCTGGCCCTCGGCCGTCTTGCCGAGGCCGAATCCCTTGACGGTCTTGCAGAGGATCACCGTCGGGCGACCTTCGGTTTTCACAGCGGAGTCGTAGGCGGCGAAGACTTTCACGGCGTCGTGGCCGCCGCGGTTGAGACGCCAGATGTCCACGTCGGACATGTTGGCGACCATCTCCTTCAGCTCGGGATGCTTGCCGAAGAAGTTCTCGCGCGTGTAGGCGCCGCCCTTGGCCTTGAAGCTCTGGTACTCGCCGTCGACGGTCTCTTCCATCACGCGCTGGAGGGTGCCCTTGGTGTCGCGCGCGAGCAGCGGATCCCAGCGCGCGCCCCACACGACCTTGATCACGTTCCAGCCGGCGCCGAGGAAGGCGGCTTCGAGCTCCTGGATGATCTTGCCGTTGCCGCGTACCGGACCGTCGAGCCTCTGCAGGTTGCAGTTGACGACGAAGATCAGGTTGTCGAGCTTTTCGCGCACCGGCATCGTCAGTGCGCCCATCGACTCGGGCTCGTCCATTTCGCCGTCGCCGCAGAACGCCCAGATCTTGCGGTCGGACGGCTCGGTGAGGCCGCGGTGCTCGAGGTAGCGAAGGAAGCGCGCCTGGTACATCGCCATCAGCGGGCCGAGCCCCATCGACACCGTCGCGAACTGCCAGAAGTTCGGCATCAGCCATGGGTGCGGATACGAGCTGAGGCCCTTGCCGCCGATCTCGCGACGGAAGTTGAGAAGCTGTTCTTCGCTGAGGCGGCCTTCGAGATAGGCGCGCGCGTAGACGCCCGGCGACGAATGGCCCTGCATGAAGACGAGATCGCCGGCCTTGTCGGCCGTGGCTGCGCGCCAGAAGTGGTTGAAGCCGACTTCGTACATCGTCGCGGATGACGCGTAGCTGGCGAGGTGGCCGCCGTACTCGGTGGAGCGTCGGTTGGCGAGCACCACCATCGCCATGGCGTTCCACCGGAGGAACGCCTCGATGCGGCGCTCGATGGAGCGGTCGCCGGGATAGTGCGGCTCTTTGCCGACGGGGATCGTGTTGATGTAGGCGGTGTTGGCCCGGTACGGGAGGTAGACGCCGGAGCGGCGGGCGCGCTCGACCAGGCATTCGATCAGATGATGCGCGCGCTCGGGGCCATCCGTTGCGAGAACAGAGTCGAGGGCGTCGAGCCACTCGCGGGTTTCTTGCGGGTCGAGGTCGTCCACGGGGGGAACGTAGCGCAGGACCGGGGGACTGTGAACTGGTTTGGACCCATTCGCGTCGGCGCGGGCACCCGGCGATTCCACCTGCCGCGCGCTAGAGCCGTCATCGGCTTCTTGTGACCCATTTGCGGTGAATCACACGGTGCGAGAACGAGTCTCTACTCCAACATCGTAGAGGAGCGTTTTCAGATGAACGAAATCAAGAAGAATCCGGAAAGCGGTTTGGCGAAAGGTGCGCTGCTGTGGATGATCGGAGTCCCGATACCGATCCTCCTCCTGCTCTGGCTCTTCGGCTTCGACATGTAGGGGGACTTTTCTCGGCGGTGGCCGAAGTCAACGGCGACGGGTTCCGAGTCCCCGCCGTGCTGGGGTACCTGCCGGACAGCGGACCGAGCGAGTGCGAAGCGAAGCGCCTGAAGGCGTCGGGAAACCGCGCGTCGTCGGCGCTCCAGTGCTTTACGAAGAAGCCGGATGTGCGGGCCGCGTGTCAGACCAAAGCGAACGAAAAATTCGTTGCCTCCTTCACCAAAGTCACCGCCCTCAGCCCCGGCCGCGCGATCGCTTCGTTCGACCGGAGCGCTGCGCCGCGTCACCTTCGGCGAAATCGGCGTCGCGACCAGCCGGGGAACCGACGTGCTGCTTCACCTGATTCATCACGCGCGTGCAGGCGGCCTTGAACCTGGCCTCGAGAACGCCCGTGTCGCTGCCGGGCACCCATGGCAGCCGCCGCCACGCTTCCTGCGCCTCTTCGACGGCTTTGCCGGCGGCACGCCACCTGGTTTGGTCGGGGCGTGCACGCAACGCGTTGCTCTCCAGTGCCGACCGCAGTCTCTCCGCAAGCAGTTCGGCCGCGGACTTGTCCGGAGTTACAGCGACAGGCGCCTCTTCCTTGACGAGACTCTCGACCTTCGCGATGAGCCGGTCCATGCGCTCACGCATCGCGACAGGGTCGAGATCCGTGCCCGCGAACGCGGCCGGTGAGCGCGAGATCAGCGTAGCGAGAGCGTTCGTCCATCGTTCGTACAACGCCGTCGAAACGGAGCCCTCGACGTCCGGCGCGTTCCTGATCGCCGTCCGCAGCGATTGCACCTGCGCGGCGAGATCAGTGGGAATTTCCTCGAGCGCGACGAGGCCTTCCAGCGCAACCACGATCGCCTCGCGCTCGGCAAGCTGCGCAGCCGCAGCGACCTCGTGTCGCTTATGGAACCGCTCGAAGAACTTTTCGCAGGGGGACCGGAACCGCTTCCAGAGTGCTTCGCTTTTGGCGTGCTGCACCGGCCCGATGGCTTTCCATTCGGCCTGCAGCTTCTTCAACTCGGAAGCGGTGGTGTCCCAATCCGTCGACTCCGCCAGCCGTTCGGCCTGCTCGCACAGGGCTTCCTTGCGCGCGAGGTTCTCAGCCCACTCCACCTTCCTCGAGCTCAAGTCCTCGCGGCGACGGGTGAAGAAGGTATTGCACGCGGCGCGGAATCGTTGCGCGAGCCTCCGCGCCTGATCGCCCGGCACCGAAGCGGTGTCGTCCCAGGCTTTCTGCAACTCCTGGAAGCGTGCGGCTGTCTTGCTCCACTCGGTCGAGTCGGCCAGCTCTTCCGCCTGCGCCACGATCGCGGCCCTCGCGGCAAGGTTCGTGCTTCGTTCCTCGCGCAACTGGGCGAAGTGAACCTCGCAGCGGCTACGGATGTAGTCGGTC
>CAYYVZ010000194.1:0-9399 GCA_964475235.1 uncultured Myxococcales bacterium
GACCAGCGCCAGGAAGAGCGCGACGCGCGGCGCGCGGAACGCGGCGACGAAGGCCGAGGCGGACGCCGGGCCGAAGGCGCCGCCGAGCCGGCGTCCGGCGAGATTCCCGTCCCCGCCGACAAGAACGCCATCATCATGAGCTTCGAGAACGTCGAGCTCGTGGCGTTCATCAAGTTCATCAGCAAGATCACGGGGCGCAACATCGTCTTCGGCGACAAGATCGAGGGACCGGTGTCGGTCATGTCGCCGACTCCGGTCAACGTCGAGCAGGCCTTCGCGATGTTCCAGTCGGTGCTCGCGACGCAGGGGCTCACCACGGTCGACGAGGGCGCCGTCATGCGCATCGTGCCGACCAAGGACGCGCGCACGGCGGGAGCCGCCGTCGTGGATGGAGCGCGGACGTCGGCGGGGTTCTCGACGCGCCTGATTCCGCTTCGCTACGTCAACGCGGCCGATATCGCGCGCGTGCTCGCGCCGCAGATCTCCAAGGACGGCTCGATCATCCCCTACGAGGGCACCAATACCGTCATCGTCAGCGACAGCGGCAGCAACCTGTCGCGCATCGCCGAAATGATCGCGGTCATGGACATTCCGGGCCACGAGCAGGTGATCGCCGTGATCCCGCTGAAGCACGCCGAGGCCGTACGCACGAACGAGCAGATCACCGACATCCTGCTCGGACCGTCGGGCGGCGGACGCCGCAAGGGCGGCGGCGGCGCAGCGGACGGCGACAAGGACAAGGACGGCAAGTCCCCTGCCCTGCAGCTCGGCTTCAAGATTTCGCCGGACGAGCGAACCAACTCGCTCATCGTGATGGCGCCGGCCACCGAGATGGCGCGCATCCGCGAGCTCGCCTACGGCCTCGACAAGCCGATCCGCCCCGGCGACGAGCGCGTGCACGTCTACTACGCCAAGAACGCCGACGCCGAGTCGCTCGTCGAAGTCGTGTCGGCGATGATCAACGGCAGCAAGGCGCGCGGGCGCAAGGAGCGCGAGAACAAGAAGGAAGGATCCAGCCTCTCGCAACCGTCCAGCTCCGGCGGGCTCGCCGGCCCCGGAACGCCGCCGTCGGCGTCCGACGAGAACTTCTCGATCACCGCCGATCCCGCCACCAACGCAGTCGTCGTCGACGGTCCCCAGGAAGAGTGGCGCACGATCCTGTCGCTGCTCGAGAAGCTCGACATCCCGCGTCCCCAGGTCTTCATCGAGGCCATCATCATCGAGGCCTCGACCAACCGCGCGAAGGCCCTCGGCTTCGACTACCAGGCGGCCATCGACGTGGGCATGGGCGACGTGCTGCTGCGCTCGAACATCGCCGACCTCAGCTCGGCTTTCGTCAACCCCCTGGCGCTCGGGGGCCTCGTCGCTGCGGCCGCGAGCAACAAGCAGGTCGAGCTGCCCGACGGCACCGAGATTCCGGCCAACTACGCCCTGCTGCAGGCCCTCGACACGACGAGCGACATCGAGGTGCTGTCGGCGCCCACGCTGCTCACTCTCGACAACCAGGAAGCCGAGATCATTGTCGGCCAGAACATTCCGTTCGTGACGGGCCGCGCAAGCGACATCAGCAACATCGAGAACGTCTTCACGCAGGTCGAGCGCAAGGACGTCGGCGTGAAGCTGCGCGTGCGTCCCCAGGTTGCCGAGGGCGACATCGTCGTGCTCGAGGTGAAGCAGGAAGTTTCGGCCGTCGTGCGTCAGGGCCTCACCGAGGCCCAGCTCCTGCAGGTCGGCCCCATCACGACGATCCGTTCCGCGGAGACGACCGTGAGCGTCGGCGACGGCCGCACGGTCGTGATCGGCGGCCTCATCAGCAACCGCGACGAGAGTGGCGACTCGAAGGTGCCGGTGCTCGGCGACATTCCGCTGATCGGACGCCTCTTCACCTACGAGCGACGCGACCGCGACAAGGTCAACCTGATCGTATTCCTCACGCCGCACGTGATCCGCTCGCCGCGCGACCTCGACGTCGTGAGCGACGACCGCCGCGACGGCTTCCGCCGCGGGATGCGCGATCCCGTGGCCGCCCTGCCCGGCGACCCGCCGCCTCCCGGTGCCGCCTACGACACCGACGTCGTGGTGCCGCCGGAGCGTACGAAGACGCTCGTCACCGAGCAGGAGGCCGTCACCGAACAGGAACGCGTCATCCTTCGGGAAGAGCCGCCCGCCAGGCCGGCGGCCGCGCCGGCGGTGAAGCCGGCGGCCGCGACGCACAAGGCCGAGCGGCCCGCACCTGCCGTCGCTCCCGCAACGAACGGGAAGCCGGTGCCGCGCGACGAAAGCACGTATCGCCACACCACCGACGACAGGAACAAGCGCATCTACCCGCTCGACAAGGACACGCGTGAACGCGCGCCGTTCTAGCGCTCCAGTGTTGTTGCCATGAACGAATCGGCTTCGGCTCTCGATCGCGTGCTCGTCGCTGCGGGCGTCGATGCGGCGGTGCTCGCTTCCGCGCGCACCAAGGCCGGAGCCGACGGCGACTTCGTGCGAGCGCTCGAGCAGATGGCCGGTGTCGGTCCGCTCCAGCTCGCCGAGATCCAGGCGAGCGCGCTCGGTCTTCCGCATGCCGAGGCCGTCGATCCGTCCACGATCTCGCCGGAAGTGCTCTCGCGCGTGTCGATGCAGCAATGCCGGCGCGGACGCGTACTGCCGGTGGCGATCGAGGACGATCGCCTTCTCGTCGCCACGTCCGACCCTTTCCGGATCGGCCCCCTCGACGACCTTCGCGTCGTGTACGGCCTCGAAATCGATCCCGTCGTGGTTCCCGAGCCGGTGCTGCTCGAAGCCGTCAATCGTGCCTTCGACCTCGCGGCCGACGCGGCGGCCGACGTGGTCGGCGAGCTCGGCGGCGGCGGATCTCTCGCACAAAGTGCAGCCGAGCTCAGCGAAGCACCCGATCTCCTCGAAGCCGAGGATGCCGCGCCGATCATCCGCCTCGTCAACTCGCTCATCTACCAGGCGGCCAAGGACGGGGCCTCCGACATCCACATCGAGCCGTTCGAGCGAGTGTCGTCCATCCGCTTCCGCGTCGACGGCATCATGAACGAGGTGCTCGCGCCGCCGCGACGCCTGCACGCCGCCGTGGTCTCGCGCATCAAGGTGATGGCGCGCATGAACATCGCCGAGAAGCGCCTTCCCCAGGACGGCGGCATCCGCACGCGCGTGGCGGGCCGCGAGCTCGACATCCGCGTCTCGACGGTGCCGACGGCCTTCGGCGAGCGCGTCGTCATGCGACTGCTCGACCGCAGCGCGACGCTGCTCGGCCTCGAGGAGAGCGGCATCGCCGGCGACAACCTCGTGGCGATCCGCCGCCTCATCCAGCAGAGCCACGGCATCGTGCTCGTGACGGGCCCGACCGGCAGCGGAAAGACCACGACGCTCTACGCCGCGCTCTCGGAGATCAACTCGCCCGACAAGAACATCATCACGATCGAGGACCCGATCGAGTACCAGCTTCGCGGCATCGGCCAGATCCAGGTGAACTCGAAGATCGAGCTCTCGTTTGCGAGCGGGCTGCGCTCGGTTCTGCGCCAGGATCCCGACGTCATCATGGTCGGCGAGATCCGCGACGCCGAGACGGCGCGCATCGCCATCCAGGCGGCGCTGACCGGCCATCTCGTTTTCAGCACGCTGCACACCAACGATTCCTTCAGCGCGATCACGCGTCTGCTCGACATGGGCATCGAGCCCTTCCTCGTCTCTTCGTCGGTGATCGGCATCGTCGCCCAGCGTCTCGTACGCCGGCTCTGTCCCGCGTGCTCGGTCGCGGCCGATCCGCGCGACCCGACGATGGTCGAGCTCGGCCTCGCCCATGCGCTTTCCGGCGCCCGTTCGCCCGGCCCGGGCTGCGAGGCCTGCCGCGGCAGCGGGTATCGCGGGCGCCTCGCGCTGTCCGAGGTGCTCGTCGCCGACGACGAGCTTCGCAGCGGCATCATGGAGCGGACCGACGCAGCGACGCTTCATCAGCGCGCCGTACGCCGCGGCTTCAAGACCATGCGCGACGACGGCGCAGCCAAGGTTCGCGGCGCCCTCACCTATGCCGGCGAGGTGCTGCGCGTGACCGCCGAAGACGCGGCGGAGTAAGCGGTTGCCGTCCTTCCGGTACAACGGGGTATCCGCGGCGGGCCGCAGCGTCGGCGGCTACGTCGAGGCCGACAGCGCACGCACGGCCAGGGCCCGTCTTCGCGAGCGCAACGTCTTCGCGACCGCCGTCACCGAAGTGAAAGCGGAGGCAGCGTCCGAGTCGGGCTGGTCGCTGCGCCGGTCGCGCGTGAGCACGTCCGAGCTCTCGCAGGCGCTTCGCCAGCTCGCAACGCTGCTTCGCGCCGGCGTGCCGCTCGACGAAGCCGTCGATGCGCTGCGCAAGCGGCGCGGCGCTCCCGGGCTTGCCGAAGCGATGGAGTCGGTACGCTCGCGCATTCGCGAAGGCGCCTCGCTGGCGGCCGCGATGGGCGACCACCCGAACGTCTTCCCGTCGATCTACACGGGCATGGTGGAAGCCGGCGAAGCCAGCGGCGCCCTCGACACCGTGCTCGAGCGCATCGCCGACCATGCCGAGGCCCAGACGCGGCTTCGCCAGCGTGCGCTCGGCGCGATGATGTACCCGATCATCATGACGGTGATCGGCGGGGCGATCGTGCTGTTCCTGCTCGCCTACGTGGTTCCGCAGATCACGCGCGTGTTTTCCGAGGCCAAGCAGCAACTGCCGCTGCCGACCCGCCTGCTGATGGGAAGCGGCGAGTTGCTCGCCAGCTACGGCTTCCTCCTCTTTCCCATCGGCATCCTCGCGCTGCTCGCGCTCCGGCGCGGACTCGCCAATCCGGAGTCGCGCAGGACGCTCGAAGGGCTCTTCTATCGCGTGCCCGTCGTCGGCGCCGTCGTGCGCGACGTGGCGGTCGCGCGCTTTGCGCAGACGCTTGCGACGATGGTCGCCGGAGGGCTGCCCCTGCTCGACAGCCTGCGCATCGCCCGCGCCTCGAGCGGGAGTGCGCTGCTCTCGGACACGCTCGAGGGCGCCGAGAAATCGGTTTCCGAAGGAGGATCGCTGGCGGCCTGCCTCGCCGCGAGCCCCCTGCTCGACCCGGTCGTCGTCGACATGATCGCGGTCGGGGAGCGCAGCGGGGACCTCGAGGGCATGCTCACGCATGCCGCCCGTGCGATTGAAGAACAGGTCCGGCTCCGCGTCGATCGCATGGCGACCATGCTCGAGCCCATCATGACGGTGGCCATGGCGGCGGTGGTGCTCTTCGTCGTTCTCGCGATCATGCTGCCGGTCTTCGAAATGAACAGGCTCGTGCACTGACGCGCGGCCTCATGGAAATGGAAATGCAAAGAAACCCGCAGAGCGGCTTTACCCTGATCGAGATCCTCGTCGTCGTGATGATCCTGGGCTTGCTCATCTCGCTCGCCGCGCCTGCCCTGCTGGGCCGCACCGACGACGCGAAGCTGGTCGCGGCGCGCGCCGACATCGCGTCCCTCAAGCAGGCACTCAGCCTCTACAAACTCGACTCCGGCAGGTTCCCGACCACCGACCAGGGCCTCGAGGCTCTCATTGAAGAGCCGACGCGCGGCGACGCGCCCCGCAACTGGCGCGAAGGCGGATACCTCGAGTCTCGCCGCCTGCCCGTCGATCCCTGGGGCGGTCCGTACTTCTACGTGGCCGACGGCCAGAGCTTCGTGCTGCGCAGTCTCGGCGCGGACGGCAAGGAAGGCGGCGAAGGCTACGACGCCGACATCGACTCGCGCGACTTCTGAGATCGACGTGACGAAGGAGCGCGGGACTTCTGCACGCCGCGCGGGGCGCGGGGCCCCTGAACGCCGCGCGGGGCGCGGGGCTTCCGAACGCCGTGCGGAGCGCGGGGCTTCTGAACGCCGCGCGGAGCGCGGCTTTACGCTTCTCGAGATCGCGCTCGCGCTCGCCATCATTGCGATCCTGCTCGGCCTGGCGATCCCTCGCCTGCCGAGCCTCGGCCGCACCGACCTCGAGTCGAGCGCCGACCGTCTCGCGACCACCATGACCTACCTCGCCGACGAGGCCTCGCTGCGCGGACGTATCTACCGCCTCACCCTCGACCTCGATGCGGAGGGATGGACGGTGGCCGCGCTGGCACCGTTCGCCGCCGTGGACGACGCCGCTCCGAGGCCCGGGTTCCTCGAAGACGCGGACGACCCGATGGCGCGCTCCATCGCACTTCCCGACGGCGTCGTTTTCGACGTCGTGCTCGACCGCGACGGCACCACCGGAGCCGGCAAGCGCGACGTATACTTTCTCCCCGAGGGCTTTACCGAAAGCCTCGAGGTGCGTCTCGCCGAGGATCACGGCGCCAGCGTCGTCGTCGCCCTCGACGCTTCGCGCGGCAGCGCGCGCCGCGAGGAAACGGTGGAGGCGCCGTGAAGGAGCGCGGCTTCACTCTTCTCGAGGTCCTAGTCGCCACGGCCATCCTGGGCATCGCCGTGGTTTCGCTGCTCGGGCTCCATGCGCGCAACCTGAATCTCGCGGCCGATGCGGGGAACATCACGATCGCCGGGACACTCGCGGGCGACGTGCTCGCCATCGCGCGCCTCGACCCGGCCCTCGAGGAAGGCTCCGCCAGCGGGCGTTTCGTCGCACGCCGCGAGGACGCCGACGGCAAGACGCGAATCTACGGGGGACCCGAGAGCGTGGACTTCTCGTGGACGCGCGAGGTCCTGCCCACTGCCCTGCCGACCCTCCGGCAGATCCGCGTGAGCGTGACGCAGGACGGCGAGTCGCGCGTGCTCGCCGAGCTCTGGTCGGCGATGAGCTTCAAGCCCGACGTCCTCACGGGGTCACGCCCGTGAGAAACCGGAGCCGGCGAACCGAGCGCGGCATGACGCTGCTCGAGTTGCTCGTCGCGCTGGCAATCTTCGCCATCGTCAGCAGCGTGCTCTACCCGACGGTGACGAGCACGCTTTCGAGCCGTCGCGATGCGACCGAGCGCGTCGCGCTCGACGCCGAAGCGCGCATGATTCTCGACCGCCTCGAGCAGGACCTCACGGGCAACTGCAACCTCGACCTGCCGGGCACGCTGCCGCCGCGCTTTCGCTCCGTCGCCGGAGCATCGCTGCGCTCGAAATCCGCGCGCGTGCTGCTCGAAACCACGACGCTCGTCGCGCGCGGTGTCACGCCGGCCGACGCCTTCGTCGCCGGCGAAGACGTGAAGGCGCTCGCCGCCGACCGCGGCGACCAGGCCCAGGTGATCTGGCGGATCGACTCGAGCGGACAGCTCTTGCGCCAGGAGCTGCGTCCGCCACGCACCGAGCCCGTGGACTGGGAGCGGCTTCCCGTCGAGGTGCTGAGCGAGCGCGCTTCGCTCTCGATGGAGTTCTACGAGCCGGAGACGTGGCTCGAGGCGTGGGACTCGACGGAATCGGCCACGCATCGCGGCCGCGCCCCGAGGGCGGTGCGCACGACGCTCGAGATCGACGGCGGCGAACTCGGAACCCGCGAGCTCGTGTCGACCGTGGTGATCCCGGTCGTCGAGAATTCGGTGGACCTCAGGCGGCAGGGGGGTCAGGACCGATGAGGCGCGGCGAACGCGGCGTGGCCCTGCTGCTGGCGCTGCTCACGATGGTGCTGATGACCGTCGTCGTCATCGAGTTCACGGTGTCGAGCCAGGTGGACTACCGGCGGGCGGCGACGTGGCTGGCCGGGCGCCGCGCTGCGCTGCTCGCCGACGGCGGTGTCACGCTCGCGGGCGAGGTGCTGCACTACGACTTTTCGCTCGGCGACACGGACTCCCTGCAGGACGTCTGGGCGCGCGACATTCCTCCGGTGGACACCGGCGCCGGAATGCTCGCGGTACGCATCGAGGACGAGCAGGGCAAGCTCAACCTGAACGGGCTCGCGACCGGCGCGCTGTCGCCGGCCGGCCGTCGCTTCCAGTCCCTGCTTCGGCGCCTCGACCTCGATCCGGCCCTCGCCGCGCCTCTTGCCGACTGGGTGGACCGAAACAAGGATCCGGGCCAGGGGCCGCTGGCAGCGGAAGCCGAGTGGTACTCGAGCCAGGACCCGCCCTACCTCCCGCGCAACGGCCCGCTTCGCAGCTACGCCGAGCTGGCCCTGGTCCGCGGCTTCACGGCCGAAGTGCTCGTGAAGCTGCGCCGCTTCGTCACGGTCCTGCCGGATTTCGACTCGAAGGTGAACGCCAATACCGCGCCGCCCGAGGTCCTGGCCTCGATGGACCCGCGCCTCGACGACGAGGGTATCGTCAAACGCCTCGTCGACGCACGCACCGCCAAGCCTTTCGCCAAGGTCTCGTCGATGACAGTCGTAAGCGGGATGGAGACCTTCCCCGCCGAGGAGATCGATCGTCTCTTCACGTTCCGCAGCTCGTGGTTCCGTGTACGCTCGACGGGCGACGTCGCCGGCGCGATGCGCTCGACCGAGGCGCTGGTCGAGCGCGCGAACGGCAAGCCGAAGATCGTCTACTTGCTCCCGCGCCGCGGACCGAACATCGTCGGCCTCGATTCGGGGATCCGCGCGCGCATCGACGACGCGGGCTTTCTCGGAGGCGGCCGCATGAGCGATCGGCCGGGTAGTTTACGATGAGCAGCAAGACCCTGGCCCTGGCGGCCCACAGCGGCCGCACGAGCGGCGCCGTCATCGAGTCGAGCATCGGCTCGCTGCGCGTCACCCGGGTCTTCGACGCCGACGCTTCCGACATGCGGCTCGCCTCCGCCGGAGGCGGACCTTACGACAGGGTCGTCGCGTCCCTCGAGCCGTCCGCAGCCGCCTTCCGCATTCTCGATCTTCCGTTCCGTGACCGGCGCCGCGTCTCGCAGGCGGCCGGCCCTGCTCTCGAGGAGCACGTTCCGTTCTCGCTCGACGACGGAGTGCTTGCGTGGGATTTCGCGGGCTCGTCTCCGGCCGGCGCAGGCGCGGGTGTGCTCGCAGCCATCGCCGAGACCTCGCGCGTGGCCGCCGCGAAGGAACGGATCGCTTCGCTCGGCGCCGGCGATCCCAGGCGGATGATCTGGGAACCGTCGGCCATTCTCACGGCCTATCGCCGCGCGCTCGGCGACGCGGCGAGCTTCGTGCTGGTGGACGTCGGCGACGGCGGTGCCGTCATTGCGCGAGTCGACGCGGGTCGAGTCGCGGCGCTTCGCATCGTCTCGCCATGCGCCGACGACCTGCTGCTGCGCAACATCGTCTGGTCCGTTTCCACGATCGCCGACGACGAGGAGCGCCTCGTGCTCGGCGGCCGCCACGGCGATCGCTTTCGAGACGCGCTCGCTGGGCGACTTCCGGGCCTCACCGTCGAAGCGCTTCCTGCCGCGTGCCCCGTCGAGGGCTTTTCGAGCCACGACTGGCGCGAGCTGACGTCCCTGGTCGGCCTCGTGCTCGCCGCCGGCGGCGACGCGCTCGCGCCCCTTCTC
>CAYYVZ010000195.1:0-9358 GCA_964475235.1 uncultured Myxococcales bacterium
TCACCGACTGCCCCGAGCCCGCGATTGCCTGACCGTTTGCCGAGCGTGCGGGGGACTCGGAGTCAGGCCGCTTCGAGCGGCCGCTGTCTCGCGCTGACGAGCGCCCACGCAACGGCACCAGCCAGCGGTACGCAGGCTACCGCATAGAAGACCGGATCGTAGCTCTTGTCGTCGAACTGCGCGCCGACCCACGGCATGATCACGGCGACCAGCGCGCTCCAGGAGCCCGCTCCCGCTCCTGCCAGAAAGGCCTGGTTTCCCGGCAGCCGCTGAAGCCCGTAGCGCAGCGCGCAGATGATGAAGCCCGCTGCCACGAACATCGACAGGAAGAAGAGGGCGATGGCGCCGGCCGGATCGGTCGCGAACGGAAGCAGCGCCGTGACGCCGCCGCCGACGGCGAGCAGAGGTACGAGTCGCGCCGGATCGGCGACTTTGCGGTCGAGCATCCAGCCCCAGAAGAAGTACCCCACCTCCCAACCGAGAGGCGGGATCCACAGCCAGTAGCCGAGACTGGCCTGCGACATGCCCATGACGTTGGAGAGGTAGATCGGCGCCGCGTAGATGCCGATCGCGAGCGGAAGTGCGCCGAATGCGTAGAGAAACAGGAAAGCCCACAGCGCAGGCTGCGAAAGCAGTCGGCGGTCGAACTTCTGCCGGGTGACCTCGTCGAGCGAGGCGTTGCCGGCGGTGAGCGTGCGCCACAGCACGATCCACAGCAGGCCGACGCCTGCGCTCACGAAGAACGCCGCCTGCCAGCCGTACGCGAGCGCGATCGGCGTGACGATGAGCGGTGTGAGAATCGCGCCGAGCGAGCCGCCGCTGTAGCCGACCGCGAGGCCGCGGCCCTGCAGGTTGGCCGGCAGGCTCACGCTGGCCGTACGTGCAGCGGCCGGGAACGTCGCACCTTCGCTGGTGCCGAGCACGAAGCGTGCGAGCGCGAACTGGGTTGCGACCGTCATCCAGCCCGCCAGCCCGATCTCGGCGTGCGCGAACGAGGCGAGACTCCAGACCGCGACGGCGACCGTCATGCCGAGGCGCAGTCCGCGCGTGTCGAAGACCCATCCCCAGACCGGATTGCCGAGCATGTAGCCGACCGAGAAGCACGAAACGGCGAATCCGTACTGCTCGGCGTTCATGCCGGTGGACGCGAGAATGGTCGGGGCGAGCACCGCGAGCGTGTTGCGATCGAGATAGCTCACGAAGGACGCCAGCATCATCAGGACGACGGGCGTCCAGTTGGCGGTCCGCTCGGCGGAGCCGCTGCGGGCCTCGCGTTCGGCGGACGGGCCCGGCGGCTTCGCGGCGTGGGAGGAGGGATGGGGCATGACGGCGCGGCGTGTCTACGCCGTCCGCCCTCGTGAGAGAAGCGGTGCCGGGCTCAGCGCTGGAGAAGGCCGGCCAGCTCGGCTTGCAGGCGCTGTTTGTCGGCTTCGCGAGAGCGGCGTGCGTCTTCGAGAGCGCTCTCAACGCGCCGGCGCTGCGAAGCGATGGCCTGGCCGCGCCCGAGCGCTTCGCGCTCCGTTTCGAGCACGGCGGCTTCGCGGCGCAGGTTCTCGCGCTGGCCGTCCAGAAAACGGCGCTGGTCCTCGAGAACGCCGAGCTCTTCCTCGAACTCGTCCCGCTCGCGCTCGAGCAACTGCCGTTCTTCGATGAGCGCCGCACGTTCGCGCTCGAGCTCGAGGCGGAGCTCGTCGAGTTGCCGGGAGCGCTCCTCGATCTGATGTTTCTCCGCATCGATCGGCACGCGCTCGCCGCGGCGCGCCCCGAAGTTCACGACGTTCTGCCTGTCCCTGGAGAGTGTCGACATATTCTCTGCCGCCTTGCACGAAGCGCCGGCGGTGGGCGTTTCAATCCTCTACGAGATGGCCGCGGTAGTACTGCGGAATTTTGCGGGCCGGGGCAGCCTGCGGCGCCGCCACGGGTGCGGGCGAGGGTGGCGCCACTGCTGCGCCTGTGCCGCTCGCCGGAATCGTCGTCGTCGTTCCCGTGTACGCGCCGCCACCGACGAGACCCGTCCCGTTCACCTGGTTCGACAGCTTCCGGTCGGCGAGGTTCATCGCCATCTTGAGCGCGGGCAGGTTCACCGAGTGGGTCGCGAGGACGCAGAGCGCGCCGCCCTTCGAGAAGCGCTTCACGAACAGGATGTGGTCGGAGAAGCGCACCATGCAGCTCTCGAGATCGTCGCCGAGCGACGCGAAGCTCTCGCTGAGCCTCTCGATGCGGGGACCGAGCTCGGCGAACATCTCGGCGTCGAACAGCGGCGGCATTTCCATGGCCGCCAGCGAGCCGTTTCCGGCCAGCACGAAGCCGCCCTCGACACCCTGCACGTCCTTGAGGGCCACGAGTGTCGCTCGAATGATCTCGCTCATCGCTTTGTCCTCTCGGGATCGCCGACTCGTTTTCGCGAGCGCCGCGATGGAGCCGTCTGCCGGCGCGCGGGCCACGTCCTGCGCGCCGGCAGCAGCCTGCTGCTAACGGAATCCAAGGATCTCCCTGATGTTCGTCATCGGAACGTCGGGTCGCGGCCTCACGCCCACGGTGTTGCCGTTCTCGTCGAAGTAGATGAGGCACCGGCCGCGCCGGAACTCGCAGTCGAGCTCCTGGAAGCCGTCGAGGCCGAGCCCGTCGCCGACCAGCTTCGCCAGCTGCGTCGCATACGCCGCTGCCGTCGCGAACTGCTCGGCGTCCTGGCCCTTGGCACTGAGCAGCGCGCCGTCCGGCGAGAGCAGCACCATCATTCTCAGCATCTCGTTGTTCGTGTCCGCCATCGTCATCCCCTCCACCGCAGAGAGCGCCAATCGACTACGCGATCGCCGGTGCCGTCTTCGGCGCCGGCGCCGCGGCGCCGCCGAGCACGAGCGTCGCAGGCTCGGGCGCCGTGCGGTCCGGCGTCAGCAGGAACTCGGGATAGCCGGGGATGCCCATCTCGGTCGCGTCGAGGCCCGCGAGCTCGTCCTCGGCCGACGAACGGATCGGCGTGATGATGTTGCTCAGGCGGAACCACATGTAGGCCATGGGGAACGCGAACGACATCAGCACCGCGCAGTTGACCAGCTGCATCCAGAGCTGAGTCGGGTCGCCGTAGAGAAGGCCGCGCACGCCGTCGCTGCCGTAAGCCGTCACGAAGGAGTCGCGAACGACGCCGTTCCAGCCCGCGCCGTAGTCTCCGTTGGCGAAGATACCGACGGCGATGAGACCCCACATGCCGTTGACGCCGTGCACGGAGATCGCGCCGCACGGATCGTCGATGCCCTTCTTCTCGACGAAGAACACGGAAGCGACGACGAGCCAGCCGGCGAAGCCGCCGATGACGACGGCCGCCCACGGCGAGACGAACGCGCAGCCGGCCGTGATCGCGACGAGACCCGCGAGCATGCCGTTGCAGAGCATGGTCGGGTCGGGCTTGAGGTCGCGCGACAGCAGCGTGAGGTACGACGCGAAGCATGCGGCGACACCCGCGAGCATCGTGTTCACGATCACGAACGAGATGCGCAGGTCGGTGCCGGCCAGCGTCGAGCCCGGATTGAAGCCGAACCAGCCGAACGCGAGGATGAACGTGCCGAGCGCGACCATCGGCACGCTGTGACCAGGCATCGCGCGCGGCCGGCCCTGCGCGTCGTACTTGCCGATGCGCGGACCGAGAATCGCCGCCCCGACGAGGGCGATGATGCCGCCCATCATGTGCACGACGCCCGAGCCCGCGAAGTCGACGGCGCCGTGCCCGAGACCCCAGTTGATGCCGCCCTGGGCGAGGAACCCGCCGCCCCACACCCAGTTCGCGTAGATGCAGTAGGGCAGGGCGATCCAGAGTCCGAAGAGCACGAAGTTCTTGAACGACCAGCGCTCGGCCATGGCCCCCGTCGGGATCGTCGCCGTGGTGTCCATGAACACCATCATGAAGAAGAACAGCGCGAGCACGCTGACGTCGTCCATGCCGCTCAGGAAGAAGCCGTTGGTGCCGAGGAGGCCGTACTGGAACGCGCCGGTCGGATCGCCCGCTGCGTTCATCGCCGGTCCGATGCCGAGGCCTTCGTTGAGGGTCGAAAGGCCCGGTCCGAGCGACGGGTACCACCCCGGCGGCACCGCGCCGTTCCACCAGTTGCCCCAGCCGAGCGCGAAGCCGTAGGACCAGAACGCGAGACAGCCGAGCGGATAGATGAGGAAGTTCATCGCGGTCGTGTGCGATGCGTTCTTTGCGCGACAAAGGCCCGTCTCGACGGCCATGAAGCCGGCCTGCATGAACATGACGATGAAGCCGCAGATCATCACCCACACAAAGTTGATGGAGTAGAGGTTGTGGGCGATGCGGTTGTAGAGATCGGCGATGGTGAGGTTGGCGGGGATGTCGCCCTTGCCGTCGCCGGCAGGAGTCGCCCAGGTGCCGGACGCTGCGCCGGTGGCGTCGGGCCAGGCCGGCTTCTTCTCAGGGCTGGTCGCCGTGAAGTACGCGGGGAGCTCCGGCGCCGGCGCGACGGCTTCGACCGGAGGCGGCGCTTCCTTCGGCTCGCCCTTGTCCGTCTTCTTCTCGGCCGCTCCGGCGGCGCTTCCCATCGCGAGCGTGAAAGCTGCGAGCAGGATTCCCTTCCTCCAGTTGGATCGCTTCGATCGCATAGTGCCGAGTCCCCGTAGCGGGCGTGCGCGACGTTGCGCTGCCCGCGATGTGTGCCTGCGCGTTCCCCTCTTTTCCGCGCGCGTTACCGGCAGGCGTTCGGCCGCGCGTGCGACACGGCCCGGATGGCAGGACGTGTCGCCGTCGCTTCATGCAAGGACGTTGCCATTTGCGACGCGTCGCGGCGGATAGAGCGCCCAGCGGCCGCAGTGCTCGCGGAACGAGCGATGCACGTTTCTGCATCGCTCGTGCGATGCATTGACGGGCATGAGTCGCGGCAGCCAGTGATTCAGGCCGCTTTCAGCGAATCGTGTGACGGGCTTGGCATGCTCGTTCGCCCGTGCGGCGTCGAGGTGCGTCGCTTGTTTGAGCAGCACGCGCATCCGCGAACGCACACGCGATCGCGTGGTGTCCCGCGTTCCGCATCACGCCGACCGTTGCAGCCGAGCCAGATTGCATCGAAGTCGAGCACGCTGCTGCCCAAACGACGGGCTGCCTCGTTCGAAAACGAACGATGCAGCACTGCCTGTTCGCGAAGCAGAGGGTGCTCGATCGGCGCGACCGCGTGGTGGATGACCCGACCGGCATCGATGGTCAGAGAAGCGGCGGCCGGTGGACATGCCTCGGCCCGCGACGGATATCGTCCGGCGATGTCTCCCGAGCTTCGCCGCTATCTCGTCGCCGAGCACGCGATCGGTGCCTTCGTCGTCAACTTCCTGATCAACGCGTTGATCGCCTGGCTGATGCTCGGCCATCTCGACGTCGTGCCGATGTGGGGCGACCCGGGCGTCGTGGCCGACACGATCGGCACGATCTTCATCCTCACGCTGGTGACCTGCCTGATCGCGACGCGGATCGTCCGCTGGCACCTGCGCACCGGCAAGGCGCCGGTGTCGGAGCCGCCGCCGGCTTCCTACGGGCTTCTGAGGAAGCTTCCGCCGGGTCTCGGCGTCCGAAGCTTGGCGCTGGCCGTGGTGGTGACGCTCGTCGTGGCGCCGCTCGTGACCGGGGCGCTGGCCGCGAGTGGCCTCGACGGAATGGCCCTCGAGCCCTTCCTGGTCTTCAAGGCGACCTTCGCGGCGGGGCTGTCGGTATTCGTCCAGCCCATCGTCGCGCTTCGCGCGCTGATGGAGAAGGAGGCCGCGCTGGCGCTGCCGGCGCCTTAGGCGCCTTCGATGATCTTGAGCAACTCGTCGATCTGCACCGGCTTGACAGCGTGCAGGTTGAAACCCGCCTCCTTCGACAGCTCGCGGTCGCGCTCCTGGCCATAGCCGGAAAGCGCGATGATGCGTGCATCGGTGAGGCCCAGCTCGCGCAGACGACGGCACACTTCGTAGCCGTCGAGCCCCGGCAGGCCGATGTCCAGCAGGACGATGCCGGGCTGCCAGGTCTGCGCGATCTCGATCGCCTGGTTGCCGTCGTAGGCCACCTCGACCTCGTAGCCGCGCAGCTTCATCAGCATCAGGAGGCTGTCGGCAGCGTCGCGGTTGTCGTCGACGACGAGCATGCGCCGACTGTTCCCGTTGCCGATCGCGACCGGATCGTCGTCCGCCTTGACGGGAATCTGCGGGATGCGGTGGCAGGGCAGGTGGACGGTGATCTGACTTCCTTTTCCGAGACCTTCGCTTGTAGCCGTCACGTTTCCTCCGTGCATCTCGACCAGGCTCTTCACCAGGGACAGGCCGATGCCGAGCCCGCCCTGCGCACGATCCAGCGAGCGTTCCCCCTGCGCAAACAGTTCGAAGATCTGCGTAAGCATCTCCGGAGCAATGCCAATGCCGTCGTCGCGGACCCGGATCGCGACGCGGCCATCGTTCTGGTGGACGGCGAGCTCGATGCGGCCGCCGTCGTTCTGGTACTTGGCTGCGTTCGTGAGCAGGTTCGCAACCACCTGCGTGAGGCGGGTAAGGTCGCCTTGCAGCAGCACTTTCTCGTCGGGCATGCGCACGCGGAGGGCATGGCGATGCTTCTCGACGAGCGAGCGCGTCGATTCGACGGCGCAGCTCACGACCTCGGCGAGGTCGAGGGTCTGCATGCGCAGCTTGATCTTGCCGCGGGTGATACGCGAGACGTCGAGCAGGTCGTCGATGAGGCGCGTGAGCTGGTCGGCCTGGCGCTCGATGACCTGGCGGCACCACATCAGCTCCTGGTCCTGCGGCTCTTTCATTCTCATGATGCTCGCCGCGTTCCGGACGGAGGCGAGGGGGTTCCTGAGCTCATGGGCGAGCAGCGCGAGGAATTCGTCCTTGCGATGGTCGGCCTCCCGCAGGCTGCGCGCGAGCGCCTCCTGCGAAAGGATGGCCGCCTCGAGCTCGGCCGTGCGTTCGCGGACGCGCAGCTCGAGCTCCCGCGTGAGCCGTTCGTACTCCCGCGTCTTCCGGTAGAGCTCGGTGAAGACGCCGATCTTCGCACGCAACAGGTCCGGCGCGACGGGCGCCGACAGGTAGTCGACGGCGCCGGTTGCGTAGCTCTCGGGTCGATCGAGGTCGGAAAGGGAGTCGGCGGATACGAGGATGATCGCGGTTTTCTGATAGCGCGGATGTCCGCGGATGGTCTCGGCGAGCTCGAAGCCGTCGAAGTCGGACATGCTCATGTCCATGAGCACGACGGTGATCTCGTTCCCGAGGAGATGATCGAGGGCCTCGCCGGCGGAGCTTGCCTTGAGGATGTTCTCGCCGAGGTCACTCAGCATCGCTTCGTAAGTGAGTAGCCTGGCGGCCTGGTCGCTCACCAGCAGGAGGTTGACGGGTTCGGCTGCAGCCATCGGCGGATTCCTCCGGACCGTGACGGGGTCGACGGGCGTCATCGACGGGTGCGTCCGGATCTGGAACTGCTGCGCGGTGCTGCTCATCTCGATCGCTCCTGTCTCGCTCGAATCGTCCACCCGTATCGAAGGGGATGGTTCGACTGGGCGGTGCAGCCACAGCCACAGCGCCGACGCCGGGCGGGTAGAAACACCTCGTTGTCGTGGCACTGGAACGCGGGCTGCGAGGGACACTGAAGCAATTCGCGATTGCTGAAAAGGGAAATGCGAGACGCGGCACCCGTTCGAGTGGTTCCGCGAGGATTGCGCACCGCGGAGCACCTGGCCCATCCGCGCCGACGGGATGGTCCTGAAGGACGTGCGCACCAGCGCGTGGCTCGGGGAAGGGCACAGCCGGGTTCCCTTCGAACCCGGCTGTGCCTGATTCAAGCTCCAGCCTTCGGCTCGCTTGAAATGCAGGCGTGCGTCCCGCTTGAATCGCGCATGGCGAACCAGCGCTCCGGTAATCCCCTTCCTCTCTACATCGCGCTCACCTGCTCCGTTGCGCTCAACATTTTGCTCCTCGTCACCCGCGGTGGCGGCGATCCCGCCAACACGCCGGTCGTCGAAACCGAGGACCTTGCCGGCAGCGGAGAGGTCGAAGGCGATTCCGCCCTTGCCGTGGCGGAGGCCGAGGCTCGTCCGGCTGCCGCTCCGTCTGCGCCGCCCGCCGCCCGGCCGGCCCCGCCCAGTGCCGAGTGGGCCGTGCTCCACGGCGCCGTCGACCAGTCGCTCGCGCGTACCTTCCAGGGGATCGCAGGGGAAGACGGCGATGCGCTCGCGAGCGTGTTCACGCGCCTCTTCGTCTGGGACGTGGACATGCGGCGGGACCTGCAAAAGGGCGATTCGATCGGAGTGGTATGGAGGAAGGGGGCCGACGGGATTCCGGAGGTCGCGGCGGGCACGTTCGATTCGAAGCGCCTCGGGCAGACGCTGGCGGCCTACCGCTGGCAGGCGCCGTCCGATGCGTACCCGAGCTACTGGCGCCTCGACGGCACCGAGGCGCCGCTGCGTCTCAAGGACGGCCCGCTCGAGCAGTACGAGCAGATCACGAGCCTGCTCAAGGACCGTCCCACCCACAAAGGCATGGATTTCAAGACGCCCGTCGGCACCGAGGTGCGGTCCCCCCGCGCCGGAGTCGTCACGCGCGTCAACTGGAACTGGGGCGCCAACGGCAACTGCGTCGAGGTGAAGTACGACGACGGCGTACTCGCCAAGTTCCTGCACCTCAGCGAGAACCGCGTGAAGCAGGGCGACCGCGTCGCCGTCGGCCAGGTGATCGCGCTGACCGGCAACACCGGCCGCTCGACGGCGCCGCACCTTCACTACCAGCTCGACCGCGGCGACAAGACCCTCGATCCGCTCGACTACCACGGCACGGTGCGCCGCTCGCTCAGCGGCGACCAGGTCGCAGGGCTCAAGCGCGACGTCGCGAGCTACGAGTCGATGCTCGCCCAGCGATAGCTTCCGAGTCGTACAGGGTCGGAACCCGTCTTTCTCCGGGCGCTGTTCCCGCCTGTTTGGGGGGCGGTGCGTCTCGCGCGCCGGCTCCACGGCCGGTACACTCGCGCTCGGAGTAGCGGGTGCGGCTTATTGCGCAGATGACTGCCGTCGCGGCGATCGCGGCGAGCCTTTCGACGGCAGCGATGGCCGCGGAGCCTGCTGGCACCGCCGGTATCGGCGTCGAACCGGGCGTCTGGGAGTTCAGCTCGTCGCTGCCGGATCCGTCGAGCGGCGAGGTTCGTCGCTTCACCCGGCGCGAGTGCGTGCGCGAGCGCCTCCTCACTCCTGCCCGCGTCATGTCGCGCATGAAGGAATGCCGCATCTGGAATGCGCGCTTCCAGGGACCGTCCGCGAAGTGGAGCATGAAGTGCGACACGCCGGCCGGCCCGATCGCCGGCCGAGGCTCGCTCGAGTCGAGCGGCACGCGGGTCGCGGGAACCCTC
>CAYYVZ010000196.1:0-9349 GCA_964475235.1 uncultured Myxococcales bacterium
GCGGTCTCGTATACGGTGAGGCGCGCGGACAGCGCAGCGGGCCCTTACCAGGTCATCGTGGCGGGGCTCACGACGACGAGCTACCAGAACAACGGCCTGGCAACGGGCCGCACCTACTACTTCACGGTCAGCGCCTCGAACATGTCCGGCGAGAGCCCGGGCTCGGCACCGGCGAGCGCACGTGTGAAGTGAACGCTTCTTCTTGAGTTCATCGGGGAATCGCGAGGGCCGCTTCCGGGACGGCGCGCCGACCGTACCTGTGAGGACAGCGCGCGGACTCGCGTTGCGATAGCTGGCAGCGAGGCGGCAGCCAAGTTATACGCCGTGCCATCGCGCCGCGGCCGCAAGGCAGGACGCGATTTTCATGCGCAACTCCGCAGGCGGCCCACCCGGCAAAAAAACCCGCTCGCGGCGAGGGCCACTGCCTCCTCGCACCCCCGTGACGCTGCCTCCTCGCGAGCCCACGACGCAGACTCCTCGCGACCCCGTGGCACAGACGTCTACCGAGCCGGCGCACGCAGTCCCCATCGAGCCGGCGCACCCCGCACCCGCCGCTCCGGAACACCGGCCCGGCCACCGCCCCGTTCGCTCCTCCCGTCGCGAGTTCGGCTTCGCAGCAGCCGCATTGTTCTTCTTCTATCTGTCGTTGCTGAGCGGACACCAGGTGAGCATCGACGGCATGCTCATGCAGCACGAGGCTCGTTCCCTCGTGGTGGACGGCACGATGCGCTTCCGTACACCGGTGTGGACGTGGGACGGCAACGCGATGTCGAACAGCCAGTACGGCATCGGCCAGACGCTGCTCTACCTCCCGGGTTACTTCGTGGCTGCACCGCTCGCGCCGTTCGTCCCTTCCTCCGCGACCAAGCCGAAGAAGCTCGGACACCACTACTACGACCAGGCCTACCGCGATCCGCTGTACGCGGCCGGCGGCTCGTGGATCTTCGCCGCGATCACGAGCGCCGCCGCATGGGTCGTTGCTCTGCTCGCCCTTGCGCTCGGCGCGAGCCGCCGCGCGGCGCTGTGGGCGATGGCGTTCTACGGAGTCGGATCGACGGCCCTCGTCTACGCGCGCGGCGATTTCTCGCAGCCGCTCATCGGGCTCTGCTGGGCGGCGGGCCTGCTCGCTGCCGTCCGCTTTCGCGACTCGGGACGACCGTCGTGGCTGTGGACGACGGCCGGCGTAATCACGTACGGCATTCTCTCGCGGCCGTTCGAGGGTCTGCTGCTCGTGCCCGCCGTGCTCATCGTGCTGCTTCCGGTGCGCAGCGCGGACTGGAACCGCCGTGTCTTCACGACCGTGTCCGCTCTCAGCGCCGGAGTCCTCGCCGCGGTCGCGATCACGCTGCTCGTCAACCTCGGGCGCTTCGGCGAAATGCTGCACTTCGGCTACACCGAACGAGCCCGCTGGATGGTCCCCGAGCTCGCGACCGTCGCCGCAGTGCTCGTGAGCCCTGCACGCGGCATTGTCTGGCAGTTTCCCGCCGTCGTGCTCGCGGCCTCCGGGATGCTCGCGCTCGTGCGGCGCGGCGAACACCGCGCCGTGCTCGCCGCCTTCCTGCTCGTTGCGGCCATGCTCGCGGCTACGGCCTCCTGGCACGTCTGGTGGGGAGGATGGTGCTACGGGTTGCGGCTCTTCGTTCCGGCCATTGCGCCGCTGGCTGCGCTCGCGGCCGTCGGCGTCGACGGGCTGGATGCGCGGCTGCGGCGGTTCGTGCCGGGGGTATTGCTCGCCGCAGGCTTCACGTGGGCGTTTCCGTGCGTGCTCGTCGACGCGCTGGCCGGCTATGCGAAAGCCCACGACGGCGCCGCGGGTGCATGGTTCCTGACGGGCTTTCCGCCCTACGGGGTGTGGCAGTATCTGCGGCGCGTCACGGCGAACGCGTTGACCGACATCTACGGCATCGACGTCGTGTGGTTCCGCGTCGCCCACCTGACCGACGGGTGGTCGCTTCTGGTTCCGGTCGTGCTGCTGGGGCTCGCGATCGCGGCTGCGGCCTGGAGCAGGCGCGCGCTGCTGGCCGCAGAGAGCTGACACGAAGCCGACAGGCTTGCGCTGTCCCGCGCGCCGATTCTGCCGCTCCGTCAGCCGGGCAAGTCGCTGCCCAGAGCCACGGGACGACTCCCCTCGCCTGCCCACTTGCCATGCGCCGAAACGGCCGCACTTTCCGGACGTGCAAACTCTCGACAACGGTCCTCCCGAGATCGGCGCCGGTCCTCCGTCCGAAGCCGGCAACGGTCACACGACCACACCCCCGATTCCTGCTGGAGCGATGATCCTCGTGCCACTGCGGAATGCGGTGATGTTTCCCGCCGCGATCGCGCCGATTGCGGTCGGCCGCGCGTCGTCCGTGGACGCCGCCCGCGAAGCGGCCCGCACGGGCAGCCGCATCGCCTTCGTTCTCCAGCGCGACCCCGAAGCGGGCGATCCGCGCCGCGCCGGCCTTCACGACGTCGGCACGTCGGGCCAGATCCTGCGTCTGGCCGCAGCCGACCAGGGCCTGCATCTCATCGTGCAGGGGCACGACCGGGTCCGCATCCTCGAGCTTCTCGACGGCTGGCCCTTCCTCGTCGCGCGTGTGGAGACTGTAGCTGCTGCGGACGGCACCGCTCCGATGCTTCCGGAAGTCGAAGCGCGATTCCTTCAGCTGAGGGAGCTCGCATTCGAGGCAATCCGTCTGCTTCCCAACGTGCCGGCCGAGTACGCACAGGCGATGCAGGCGATCGACTCGCCCGGCCAGCTCTCGGACCTCGTCACCAACCTCCTCGACGTCCCCAACGAGGACAAGCAGCAGGTCCTCGAATCGTTCGACGTACTCACGCGCCTCGACAGGGTGCTCGCCCTGCTCGGCTCGCGCGTCGAGGTGCTGCGTCTCTCGAAAGAGATCGGCGACAAGACGCGCAAGGAGTTCGACGAGAAGCAGAAGGAATTCGTGCTGCGCGAGCAGATCCGCCAGATCCAGAAGGAGCTCGGCGAGGGCGAGGACCGCTCGGACCTCGACGAGCTCGCCAAGTCGCTCGACGAAGCCGGCCTGCCGGAAGAAACGCTGAAGCACGCAAAGAAGGAACTGGGCCGCCTCGCGCGCATGGGCGAGAGCTCTCCGGAAGCGTCGATGGTGCGAAGCTACCTCGACTACCTCGCCGAGCTGCCGTGGAAGCTCGAGGAAGCACCGCCGATCGACATCGCGGCCGCGCGCAGAATCCTCGACGAGGACCACTACGGCCTCGAGAAGATCAAACGGCGCATCCTCGAGTTCCTCGCGGTGCGAAAGCTGCACCCCGAGGGCAAGAGCCCGATTCTGTGCTTCGTCGGCCCGCCCGGCGTCGGCAAGACGTCGCTCGGCCGCTCGATCGCGCGCGCGATCGGCAAGCCGTTCGAGCGCATCGCGCTCGGCGGCACGCACGACGAGGCGGAGATCCGCGGCCATCGCCGTACCTACGTCGGCGCACTGCCCGGCAACATCCTCCAGGCCCTGCGCCGCGCCGGCAGCCGCCGCGCGGTGCTGATGCTGGACGAGATCGACAAGCTCGGCAGCGGCGGTTTCCACGGCGATCCGGCGTCGGCGCTGCTCGAGGTCCTGGATCCGGAACAGAACGCCAGGTTCCGCGACAATTACCTGGGCACCAGGTTCGACCTGTCGCGAGTCTTGTTCATCGCGACGGCGAACTCGCTCGACACCATTCCGGGGCCGCTGCGCGACCGCATGGAGATCATCTCGCTGCCCGGCTACACGGAAGAAGAGAAACTCGAGATCGCTTCGCGCTACCTCGTGGCACGGCAGCTCGAGGCGAACGGCCTCACGCCTGACCAGGTGAGCATCGACACCGAAGCGCTGCGCGTGCTGATCCGGGACTACACGCGCGAGGCCGGTGTGCGAAACCTCGAGCGCGAGATCGGTTCGGTGCTGCGTTCGGCGGCGATGAGCATCGCCGAACACGGCATCGCGCGCGTCGCGATCGACGCCGCCCAGGTGCGCGTGATCCTCGGTGCACCGAAGTTCGAGAACGAGGTCGCCCAGCGCACCTCGGTCCCCGGCGTCGCGACGGGTCTCGCGTGGACACCGGTCGGCGGCGACATCCTGTTCGTGGAAGCGAGCAAGGTGCCCGGCTCGGGCAAGCTGATCCTCACAGGCCAGCTCGGTGACGTCATGAAGGAGTCTGCCCAGGCGGCGCTGACGCTCGCGAAGGTCTTCGTCGGCGACGCCCTCGACAAGGTGGACCTGCACATTCACGTGCCGGCCGGCGCGACGCCGAAGGACGGTCCCAGCGCGGGTGTTGCCATCTACCTGGCGCTCGTATCCCTTTTGACCGGCCGCGCGGTTCGGCCGGACGTCGCGATGACGGGCGAGATCTCGCTGCGCGGCCTCGTGATGCCGATCGGCGGGGTAAAGGAGAAGCTGCTGGCGGCGCTGCGCGCCGGCATCACGACGGTGATGCTGCCGCGACGCAACCAGAAGGACCTCGAGGACCTTCCGCCGCAGGCGCGCGACCGGCTCACGATCGTGTTTCTCGATCGCATCGAGGATGCGGTCGCGTGCGCGATCGACAGCGGCGGCGCCGGGCTCTCGCGCGTGGCCTGAGCGTGGCGGGATCGACAGGGATCGCTACGCGTCTCCGGATGGCGCCTCTGTCGCGTCCACCCAGTTGAACAGCAGCGTGTAGGCGACCGCGAGCACGACGGGGCCCACGAAAAGGCCGATCACGCCCATCGCGAACAGCCCGCCGATCACGCCCGTGAAGATGAGTACGAGCGGAAGATCGGCGCCCCGGCGAATGAGGATCGGCCTCACGAAATTGTCGAGCAGTCCGCAGATCGTCGACCACACGAGAAAGGCCGACCCCCAGGCCGTGCCCATCGCCGACCAGACCCAGATGACGGACGGCACGAGGATGGGCAGGGCCCCGATCTGCGCGACGCAGAGCACGAACGTGGCGGCCACGAGGACCGAGGCGTAGGGCATGCCCACCACCGCGAACCCCGCGGCGATGAGGGTCGTTTGAAGGACCGCCGTCACCACGACGCCCAGGGCCACGCCGCGAACCGCCTGCCCTGCCAGCGCGAGCGCCTGACGGCCCTGCTCGCCGGCCAGCCGTGCTGCGACGCGGTCGGCGGCGTCGGCCGCGCTCTCGCCGTTCGAGTAGAGCAGCGCACAGATGACGACGGTGAGCAGGAAGTTCACGACCAGCAGTCCCAGGCTTCCGATCTGGTGCACCATCCACACTGCGGCGCCTTGCGCATAAGGGACGACGGCCGCCGTGAGCTGCTCCGGCGACATGCTCGCCGCTTCGCGCCATCGCTCCGCGAGCCGTTCCCCGACGATGGGAAGCGAAGCCAGCCAGTCGGGAGGCTGCGGAATCGACGCGGTCGCGAGCGACTCCGCCCACTCCACGATGAGATCGCTCTGGCCGACGATCGCATCCACGGCGAAGAAGAGCGGCAAGACCAGCAGCAGGAGCAGGGCGCCCGTGAGCGCGGCAACGGCCACTACGCGGCGGCCGCCCGCCGTCGACTCGATCTGCAGGAGGATGGGCCAGGTCGCGACGACGATCGTCGTCGCCCACGCCATCGCCGGAAGGAAGGGGCTCACGATCCAGAGCGTGCTCGCGATGAGCAGGCCGAGCGCGATCAGCTGGAGCGTGGTGCGCGGGAGGTCGGCCGGTTTCGTGTCCATGTCCGCTCAGCCCCTACATCAGCGGCGGATTCCGGCAAACCCCCCGGCCGCGAGCCTTGTCGCTCGCCTCGGCGACACCGCGCGAAGTTGAACGCCGCCCGCCCTTCAGGTAACCGCAAGGCATTCCCATCGCCCCGGAGAGACACATGAAGGACCTTCTGAAGGAACGCGGACGCGGCGAAGAAACCGATCACTTCCGCAAGCTCGACCAGCAGCTCGTCGAAAAGATGCGCGAGCGCGCGCGCCTGGCCGACGTGGCCAAGGCCCTCGGCGACAAGCTGAGGGTCGACAACGCCGAGTTGCTCTCCCGCGTGGCTGCGCTCGGGCTCGACGCCGACACGGGAGCGGCCATCCTTCTCGCTCCGCTGGTCCAGGTGGCCTGGTCGGACGGCAGCGCAAGCCAGGCCGAGAAGGCCAAGGTGCTCGAGCTCGCCGAGTCGCGCGGAATGGATCCGGGCACGCCGGCCCACGCCAAGCTGGCCTCGTGGCTCGAGAGGCGGCCGTCGGACGAGCTCTTCGACCTGGCGACCGAGTGCATGCGCATCGGCCTCCAGGTTCTCCCGGCCGCAGAGCGCGACGAGCGCATCAAGGCGATCGTCGCCGGATGTCGACAAGTTGCCGAGGCGTCGGGCGGTTCGCTCGGCAAGCTGCTCGGCCTCAGCGACGGTGTCTCCGGCGACGAAGAGCGTGTGCTCGACGCGATCGGACAGAAGTTGCGCTCGGGGACCGCAGCGCGGGTCTGAGCTTCCTCTTCGAAGTTTCGGCGCGCGCTACCGGGCGAAGAAGTTTCGACACTCCCCGCGTCGGCGCGAGTGCGCTCCGGTCGTTGGCGCAAGCGCGCCGCCCTCTCCGGGTCTGCCGTCTGTCGAGCTTGGCGCATACTTGCTCGCTCCGGCGGACCCACTCTATCCTTCGGGCACACGGGGCCGTCTTCGGCGTCCGGGAAAAGAATGCCGAAGGAAGCTCCAAAAAAAGTCCCACAGGATGCGCCGCCCGGCACTGCCGGCGCGGATCCTGGTGAGCACTTCCGTCTCGAGCGTCGGGGCAGCGAGTCCGACGAGCGTTTCGGGAGCCTCATGGACCAGGCCCCGTTCAGCATCCAGGTGTTTGCACCGGATGGACGTACGGTTCGCGTAAACCGCGCATTCGAGAATCTCTGGGGCGTGCGCTTCGACCAGATGTCGGCGTACAACATTCTCGAGGATCCCCAGATGGAGGTCGCGGGAATCCGCGACGACATCCTGCGCGCGTTCGCGGGCGAAAGCGTCCGGCTTCCCCCGATCCAGTACGATCCGAACGTCACCGTTCCGGGAATCGCGGCAGGCGGAGACTCGCGCCGATGGCTCTCCGCAGTCATCTACCCGCTCAAGGACTCAGGCGATCGCGTCCGGGAAGTCGTCATCATTCACGAGGACATCACGGCCCAGGTCCGGGCCGAGGAGGCCCTGCGGGCGAGCGAGCGGCTCTACCGGGCCATCGGCGAATCCATCGACTACGGCGTGTGGGTCTGCGATCCGGAAGGGCGCAACGTCTACACCAGCGAATCCTTTCTCCGACTCGTGGGACTCACCCAGGAACAGTGCTCCGAGTTCGGCTGGGGCAACGTTCTCCATCCCGACGACGCCGAGCGAACGATCGCCGACTGGAAGGAGTGCGTCAAAAGCGGCGAGCAGTGGGATATCGAGCATCGCTTCCGCGGAGTGGACGGGCAGTGGCACCCGATACTGGCGCGCGGCGTCCCGGTGCGGAACGAGCAGGGGAAAATCACCGCCTGGGCGGGCATCAACCTCGATATCAGCCGGCAGAAGCACGTCGAGCACGAGCTTCGCGAAGCCGACCGCCGCAAGGACGAATTCCTGGCGACTCTCGCGCACGAGCTGCGCAATCCGCTCGCTCCCATTCGCAACTCGCTCGAGATCCTCAAGATGCCCAGGATCGATCCCTCCGTCGCCCGCCAGACACGGGAGATGATGGAGAGGCAGGTTCACCACATGGTTCGCCTGGTGGACGACCTGATCGACGTCTCACGCGTGATGCGCGGCAAGATCGAGCTGCGAACCGAGCGCGTCGAGCTCACGTCCGTCATCGCGCGCGCGATCGAGACCGCGCAGCCGCTGATCGACAGTCACGGCCACCGGCTCGAGCTCGACCTTCCGGAGAGTGCCCTCCACGTATACGCCGATCCCGTGCGACTCGCCCAGGTGGTCGGAAACCTTCTGGCCAATGCGGCAAAGTACACCGACGCGGGCGGAACAATCCGCTTGAGCGTCGCGCACGAGAACGGCGAGGCCGTTCTGCGCGTGCGCGACAACGGGATAGGAATCGCCGGGGAGATGCTTTCCGGGATCTTCGGCCTGTTCGTGCAGCTCGATCACGGATCGTCCCGATCCCAGACCGGGCTCGGCGTCGGGCTCACGCTCGTAGCCAAGCTCGTGGAGCTTCATGGAGGCAGCATCGTCGCCACCAGCGACGGGCTCGGCAAGGGAAGCGAGTTCGTGGTCCGGCTTCCGCTCGAATCCGCAGAGCCGGCGCCCACCGGAGACGGCCACAGGGAACGCGCCGAAGGCGGTGTCGCGGCCTCCGGACTTCGTCTCCTGATCGTGGACGACAATCACGACGCGGCCGAGAGCCTCGCCATGTTGCTGCAACTGCAGGGGCACGACGTGCGCGTCGCCAACGACGGCCCGTCGGCACTCCGGACCGCGATCGAATACGTACCGAATGTCGCGTTCCTCGACATCGGGATGCCGGGAATGGACGGATGCGAAGTGGCACGCCTGCTGCGCCGGCAGCCCCGGTTGAACGGCATCGTGCTCGCCGCGCTCACCGGCTGGGGACAGAAGGAAGACCGTCGCCGGACCGCCGACGCCGGGTTCGATCATCACCTGGTCAAACCGATCGAGCTCGACGTTCTGGATCGATTGCTCGCGGACGTGCGGCGCGAGCCGGTCGCCTAGCGAAACCCCCCGGCCGCCTTCTCCGCACTGCCCCGTTCCTCCCGATGGCAAGCGTCATCGACCTGTTGTCTCCGCGGGACACGATGTCAGTCTGGACGTATTCGAGTCGGCCGAATGCGGCGTCGGCGGTCGCGCCACCCACTCGCCAGCTCCGGAGGCCCCGAATGAGAATCCTTCACACCATGCTGCGCGTAGGGGACATGAATCGCTCGGTGAGGTTCTACACGGAGCTTCTCGGAATGAAGCTGCTGCGCACCACCGACCGGCCGGAGCAGAAGTACACTCTCGCATTCGTCGGCTACCAGTCCGAGGACAAGAGCGCCGTGCTCGAGCTCACCTACAACTACGGTGTCGGCGAATACGAGCTCGGCAGCGCCTTCGGCCACGTGGCGATCGAGGTGCCCGACATCAGGGCGATCTGCGAGAAGGTGCGCGCCGGCGGCGGCAGGGTCACTCGCGAGCCCGGCCCGGTGAAAGGGGGCGCCACCGTGATCGCGTTCGTGGAGGACCCCGACGGCTACAAGATCGAGCTCATCGAGCACGCGGGCTGAGCGCAGGCACGTCGCGCGGAGACGCCGAGCGATCGGCTCAACGAAAGACGGGGACGGATGCGATCCGTCCCCGTCTTTCCATTCGAAGCCGACGTTCCGTCCCGTCAGGGCAGACACATGCCGGCGCCGTCGCAGGCGCCGCCCGTACACGGCGTCCCGTTCGACTCGA
>CAYYVZ010000197.1:0-9249 GCA_964475235.1 uncultured Myxococcales bacterium
CGCCCTTCGCCAGCTCAGGGCTCACGGTGAAAGGCCCCGTCCACGTGCGTCAGGTGAGCGGCCCCGTTCCAGCGCGCACCGCACTCAATCTTTCTTGAAGTCGCGATCCATCACAGTCTTGCGCCCATCCGCGCGCGCGTGCTCGATCGCGCGGTCGGTCGCCTCGCGGACGATCGCGGAAAGCTCGTCGAGCACCGACTCCGACGTGTTCATCCCCGAGCGTGCGCGAACGTAGGCCTTGAGCCTCGACGCAACCACGAGCACCTCGTCCGCAGCGTCCGGTGCGGGGGCAGGACGCGCGGGGGACCGCGCGTCGACCACGATGCGGCGCGGGGCCGCGCCGCTTTCCGCAGCGCGCGCGCCCTCCGCGGCCTGCGCGGCGTTCCACGCCGCGCGGGTGGGAGACCGCTTCTCGTCAGCCCACGCGTCGCGGTGTCGCATCACCGGAACGTGCTGCTCCCAGCACGTCAGCGAGCAGAACACCGAGTGGTTCCTCCCCGACGTGCACGTCGAGACGCTGCATTCGTAGTACTGGTGCTCGAAGCCCAGGTCCGTCTTGCACACCGAGCAGCGTTTCCAGGTATCGGTCCCTGTCGTCATGTCCTCGTCTCCTCAGGGAAGAAAAAAATTGATCGGCACGGTGATCTCGAGTGTCTCTCCGGGATACTCGGAGGGAACGGCAGGAAAAGGATTCGCGCGGCGCACGGTGTCGAGCGCCGCCTGGTCGAGCATCCGCTCGCCGGTGCTCTCGACCATCGCGCGCTCGAGCACGCGCCCGTCGCGGTCGATGCGCAGGCGCACCTTTCCCTCGCCTTCGAGGCGGCGCCTCTGCGCGATCATCGGGTAATCCTTGTGACGGTCCATCCACGCGAACAGGACCTGCTCGTAGCGCACGCGGGCGGTCGGCGCCCATGCGGGCGCCGTCGATCGCACGGCGGTTCCGTCCGGGCTCGTCGCCCCGGCCGCTCGGCCGTCGCCTGTGGCATTGGATTCAGCGGGGCTCGGCGCGGAGGAAGGCGCGGGCTTCTTCGCAGCCGCGTCCGGCTGAGTCTTCGGCTTCGCGACGGGAGCGAGGCGCACGGCGGGCTCCGGTGGCTGAACGGCGCGTTCGGGAGGAGTCTCCTCCTGCGCAGGCTCGCGAGGCAAGGGGACGGGAGGCGGTGGGGAAGGTGCGGCCAGGCGAAGCTCGGGGGCCGTGTCGCCGGGGCCCGCCATGCGATTGGATACGTCGAGCGAAGCGAGGTCGATCGTGATCGGCACGACGTCGAGCTTGACGATCGCCGTGCCTGCCACCAGGACGGCGAGCGCGGCGTGCGCCGCGACCGACACGACGAACGAGGCCGACCAGCGCGACGTTTCCCTCGCGTCCATCACGCGCGTCGTGCTCCGGCCTGCAACGTTCACTCCCTCCGGTGGTCTGGCGGGCTGCCGACCGCAGTCTCGGCCGCGCCGAAGAGCATCAGCAGGTAGCCGAGCATCTCCGAGGATTCCTCGACGAGGTCCTTGACGGGCCGGTAGATCGACGGATCGAGCACGGCCATCCAGAGCTCTTTCTGGCCGAGGATCTGCGAGTACACGACGACGACGAGAAATCCTGCGAGCAGAAGCGAGAAGCCCGACGTGCGCGCGAAGGACGCGGCCTGGTCGACGAGGCGCAGCCGTGCGCTTGCGACCTGCCACAGCGCCCAGCCGAGCGGCAGCATCGCGATGTACACGTAGGCCTCGCGCGAGCCGCGCTCGAGCGTGAAGTTGTCCAGCTCGCGCGCACACGCGATCAGCGAGAGGGCCGCGAAGAAGCGCAGCAGCTCGGCCGAAGCCCGGCGCTCGCGCGAGAGAAGCCAGAACAGCAGCGCGGTGCAGAGTGCGGCGAGGAACTGCGCGATTTCGAGGGGACCGTCGTCGTGCACGAGCCACTTCGAGCCGCGGCTCTCGACCGTGAGAACGATCCACTCGAAGGTGCCGGCGATCAGCGCCGCGTAGACGAGAAAGCGCAGGAGGAGCGACCTTGCCGCCGAATAGTCCATCGTCATACCGGCCGGGCGGATGGCGCCGCGACCGCGCATGGTAGCCACGGCTGCTCCTCGATGCACCCCGAAGCTGGAACCGGCCGGGTGCCAGGCCGACAATGCGACGGACAGAAGCGGCCGGGCGGGCGGCAGAATGAGCGCCGAAGCAGACACAAAAACGATGAGCGCAGCATGAGCGAGCGACCGAGACCCGACGCCGCAGCGACGCCCGGGCCCTCCGGCGACCGCTCCCATCACTCCCCCGGCATCGCGCTCGACGACGTCGAGCCCGGCGAGCAGCTCGAAAGCGTCGAAACCGCTGCCGGGACCGCCGCGGCCGACGCCACCGATCCCTCCGCGATCCGCGCGGCGATTGTCGAACGCCTCGATGCGGCCCAGCTGGGCCACGCGGATCCGCGCGCGCGCCGCCTTCTCGAGACGCTGGTCGAGGATGCGATCGGTCTCGTCACCGACGGCACCGGCGTCGTCGACCTCAAGCTGCTCGGCGCGGCCTTTTCCGAGCTCCGGCGCGCACTCGCCGTGTTCCGTCCGTGGAACGCGGGACCCCGCAAGGTCACGGCCTTCGGTTCCGCACGCACGCCTCCAGGCGATCCCGTCTACGAGCTCGCCGCCCTGTTCGGCCGGCGCATCGCCGAGGAGGGCTTCATGGTGATCACCGGAGGAGGTCCGGGCATCATGGGGGCGGTCGTCGACGGCGCCGGGGTCGAGCGCAGCTTCGGCGTCGGCATCCGGCTTCCGTTCGAGCAGCTTCCGCACGCGCCGCTTCAGGGCGATCCCAAGCTCATCGAGTTCAAATACTTCTTCACGCGCAAGCTGTTCTTTCTGAAGGAAGCGTCGGGTGTGGCGCTGTTTCCGGGCGGATTCGGCACGCACGACGAGGGGTTCGAGACGCTCACGCTCGTGCAGACCGGCAAGGCGCGCATGCTGCCGATCGTGTGCCTCGACGTACCGGGCGGCCGCTACTGGCACGCGTGGGACGAGTTCATCCGCGAGCATCTGCTCGGGCGCGGTCTCATCAGCGCCGACGACCTTGCGCTTTACCGCATCACCAGCGACGTCGACGAGGCGATACGCGAGATCACCGGTTTCTACCGCGTCTTCCACTCGATGCGCACCATCCGCAGGACGACGGTCGTACGGCTCCAGCACGACATCGGCGACGACGTCGTCGCGACACTCGGCAGCGAGTTTGCCGACATCCTCGGCGGGCGCCCGCTGCGGCGTACGCCCAGCATGCGCGAGGAGGCCGACGAGCCCGATACGCTCGCGCTGCCGCGCCTCGCGCTCGCCTTCGACCTGCTGCACTTCGGGCGGCTGCGAAGGTTCATCGACAGGCTGAACGAGCTCGGCTCGCGCTGAGGTGGGGGCCGGGGACGGCTACCTGACGCCCGTGGACGGGGCCTTTCCCCGGCCATCCACGTGCGCCAGGTAGCCGTCCCCTCCGTGTTTCAGGGTGCGATGCGCGCGACGATCGCGGGGATGTCTTCGAATCGCTGCGCGGACAGCGCCGTGCGGCCGCAGAGCGGCCCCATGCCGATGAAACGGAGACCCGCGGCCTCGGCAGCTTCGAGATCGGTGGGCTGGTCGCCGACGTAGACGGCTTCCGTTGCGGCGGCGCCGAAATGCTCGAGGCAGCGCAGCAGCATGTCGGGGGCCGGCTTCGGCCTGGCGACGTCGAGCACGCCGACCGCGAGATCGAACAGGTCGCGCAGCGCGAAGTGGTCGATGACTCCCTGGGTGGTCTGGCCGCGGTTGGTCGCCATCGCGATCGAGTAGCGCGTCTTCAGCTGTGCGAGTGTCTCGCGCAGCAGCGGCTTGGGCCCCATGAGCGGAAAGAACGGCGTGTACGGCGTCGCCTTCGCGATCGCCTTCACGCGCGCGAGAAGCTCGGGCTGGTCGCCGAAGAGCCGGTCGAAGAGCTGCGCGGAAGCGAGAGAATGGTAGGCCGCCTCCGCCGATTCCGGCATCGGCGGCGCCTCGGCGAGCCGCAGCACCTCGCGGTAGAACGCAAGATTGGCGGGCTCGGAATCGAAGAGCACGCCGTCGCAGTCGAAGATGACGAGCCGGATGGTCATCCGGGCGAGCCGGCGTCGGCGACGACGAGGTCGAGATGCTTCTTCCACGCGGCACGTCGCTCGCCGCGCTGGTCGGCGGAGATCTGCGGCTCGAACACGCGCTCGGCGTCGAACGCGGCTGCGGCGCTCGACGGCCACACACCCGCACCGACTCCGGCGAGGCGCGCCGCGCCGAGGGCCGCGCCGTCGGTGAAACGCGAGCGCTCGACCGGGATACCGAGCAGGTCGGCCTGGGCCTGCATGAGGAAATCGTTGCGGCTCGCTCCGCCGTCCACCCGCAGGGAAGCCGGCGCGGACACGCCCTGCTCGATGCTCTCGGCCACGTCGGCCACGCGCTGCGCGATGCCTTCGAGCACCGCGCGCACGATGTGGGCCTTCGTCGATCCGCGCGAAAGCCCTCCGATCATCGCCTTGGCGTCGGCCTGCATCATCGGCGTCCCGAGTCCCTGGAACGCGGGCACCGCCCACACGCCGTTCGAATCGACGACGCTCGCCGCCATGGCGGCCGTTTCCGACGCATCCGCGACCACGCCGAGCCCGTCGCGCAGCCACTGCACCGCCGCGCCGGCCGTGACGACCTGGCCCTCGAGGCTGAAGACCGTGCGCCCGCCGTAGCGCCACGCGACGATCGGATAGGTGCCGCTGCCGCCGAACGCGACGGACTCTCCCGAGTTCATCGTGATCATCGCCGACGTGCCGTACGAGCACTTGGCCTGCGAAAGCTCGACGCAGCCGAGCCCGAACAGCGATGCCTGCTGGTCGCCCGCCATGCCCGCCAGAAGCGTCTCCGCTCCGAACGCATCGGCCCGGATGCGCGCAATCTCGCCGCTCGAGTCGACGAGCACCGGAAGCACGTCGCGTGTGAGGTCGAGCGCGGCCAGCGGCGCGTCGTCCCAGTCGTTCTGGAAGTAGGAGTAGAGGCCGGTCGGGCTCGCGTTGCCGTGGTCGCTCACGTTGACGTCGCCGCACAGGCACGCGGCGAGGAATGCGTTCGGCGTGCCGAGCCTCAGGCGGCCGGCTGCGCGCGCATCGCGGGCCGCGGGGATGTTCTTCACGATCCACTCGGCCTTCGACGCCGCCATCATCGGCGTGATGAAGAGGCCCTGCCCCTGGAGCTCGGCGCAGCGCGCGGCCGTGCGCGTGTCCTGCCAGATCAGCATCGGCGACAAGGGTTTCGACGTGGGTCCGTCCCAGGCGACGATCGACGAACGCTGGTTGGTGATGCCGACGGCGGCGACGTCGGCCGGCTTTGCGCCGGCGCGCTCGATCGACTCGAGCATGACCGCGCGGGTCGCGTCCCAGACCTCGGCGGGGTCCTGCTCCATCCACTGGGGCCGCGGATACCGGCTGACGATCTCGCGATAGGACGTCGCGAGCGAAGACCCCCCTTCCTCGAATACCAGGGCCCGCACGCCGGTCGTGCCGGCATCGATTCCCATGACCAGGCGAGCCATCGTCGTACTGCCGACTCAGGCGTCGAGCAGCGCGCCCGGGTTCATGATGCCGTTCGGATCGAACGACTTCTTGAGGGCCTTGAGCAGCGCCACGCCTTCGCCGAGCTCGGCTTTCAGCCATTCCTTGCGCACGCGGCCGATGCCGTGGTGATGCGCGATCGTGCCGCCGAGCTCGATCGTCGTCTCGATGGTCGTCTTCCAGGCCTGGTCGTAAATCGCGAGCGCCTTGGCGGGGTCGGCCTCGGCCGCGACGAACGTGAAGTAGATGTTCGCGCCCTGCGTGTAGCAGTGCGAGACGTGGCCCGACATCGCGAACACGCCTTCGACCTTCGCGCCGCGCTCGTTCACGGTGTCGAACAGCTCGCCGATACGGTTCCAGTCGATCGCGACCTCGATGGTGTCGGCGACGAGGCCCTGGCCGAGCAGCTTCTCGAAGGTCGGCACGTGGTTGCGGTGCTCGAGCCAGCTCGCGACCGGCTCCTCGCCGCGATCGATGCCGCCCAGCTTCGCCACGATGTCCATGATCGCCGCCGCCTCGGTATCGACACGCGCGGCCGTACCCTCGCTCATGATGAGCAGAACGGGGTTGCCGACGTCGTTGATGGCGAACGCGCGGCCGGCCTCCGTCGCGTCGTAGAGGCGCGTCACGGCCGGCGTCCAGCCGGCGCGCAGGATGAGGCGAAGCGCCTCGAGGCCGGCGGAAAGCGACGGCATGCTCCACGCACGACCGGTCGCTTTCTCCGCCTTCGGATGAATGCGGAACGTGAGCTCGGTGAAGACGCCGAGCGTGCCTTCGCTTCCCATGAACAGGTGCTTCAGGTCGGGACCCGTTGCCGAGCGCGGGACCGGCGGCAGCTTCATAAGCGCACCCGAAGGAAGCGCGATCTCGCAGCCGAGCAGCATCTGTTCGATGTTGCCGTAGAGCGTCGAGAACTGGCCGGACGCGCGCGTCGCGCACCAGCCTCCGACGCTCGAGATGCCGATCGACTGGGGCCAGTGGCCCATCGTGAATCCGCGCTTCTGCAGGGCTTCCTCGAAATCGGAGCCGCGCATGCCGGGCTCGACCGTGACGGTGAGCGTGTGCTCGTCGAGCGCAACGATGCGGTCCATGCGGCTGGTGTCGAGGACGATCTCGCCGCCGCCGGCGAGCACCGCGCCGCAGACGCCGGAGCCGAGGCCGAACGGAATCACGGGCGTGCGCGTGCGGCTGGCGAACGCGAGCACGGCGGCGACTTCCTTGGCGCTGGCGGGCCTCGCGAGTACCGAGGCCTTCGGCGTGTTCCCGCAGCGCGTCTGCAGCAGCGAGCGCATCCAGTAGTCGCGGCTCTTCGCCGTAACCGCCGTCTCGTCGGCCGTCACCTCGAGGCCCGGGATTTCCTTCGCGAGCGAAGCCGCCAGCTCCGCACTGTTGATCGAACCCATGTCTCTGCTCCCCGTTTCGTCTGCGAGCTGCATGCGCAGCCTTCCGTTGCGGGCTGCCTTCGCAGCGTCCAATGGCCGGCTGCTTCTTCAGGCCGAGCGCACCACGGCGAGGTCGTGGCTCCAGTGCGCCTGCACACCGGAAATCTGTTCGCCGAGGTCGCCTTCGCTCCAGCCGAGCAGCCTTCCGAGCGCCCCGGCCACCTCGGGCGCCGCCTTCACGGCCGCCGCCGTATCGAACATCGCGATGCGCGAGCGGCGCCTCATCATGTCGTCGAGGCTCGCCGTCATCTCGTGGGCGACGGCGTGCTCGATCTCCGCGTGCGTCAGCTCTTCGAGCCCGCCGACGCGGTCGCCGAGCTTCGCGCGCGACGAGATCGCCTCGACGATCGGAGCGGCCAGGACGCCGTACGTGTTCCAGAGCCGCTGTTCGAGCGCCTTGTCGTCGAGCCCCGTGCTCCCGGCCCGCGCGGCAGCCTGTTCTTCCTGCGATCCGCCGGCAAGCGCCCCGTTCGCCGAATCGATGCCGGTGTCGGCCGATTTTCCGAGCAGCCGGAACACTTCCTGGCATACGCGCTCCGACATGCGCCGGTAGGTGGTGAGCTTGCCGCCGGCGATACCGACCACGGGGCCGGGGCCGACCACGATCTCGTCTCGACGCGAAATCTCCGACGGCGACTTGCCTTCCTGGGCAAGCAGCGGTCGCACGCCCGACCAGGTGCCGATCACGTCGGCAGCCGTCGGCGCCTCGACGAACGTCGCGGCGACCGAATCGAGCAGGTAGCGCGCGTCTTCCTTCGAGACGCCGGGCTCCTCGGCCTCTCCGGTGTAGTGCGTGTCGGTGGTGCCGATGTAGACGACGCGGCCGCGCGGCACCACGAACGTCGAGCGGCCGTCGGGCGAGCGCAGCACCACGCTGTGCTGCACGGGAAGGCGCGAGTGCGGCACGACGAGGTGGATGCCGCGCGTGAGCTGCAGCTTCGCACCGGGCGTCCCGCCCGACGCGGACGACGCGGCCATTCCCTGCACCTTCTCGAACCACGGCCCGCTCGCGTTGACGAGGCTGCGTGCGCGCACGACGAGGGACTCGCCCGTCAGCCGGTCGGTTACGCTCACGCGCAGGCCGGCGGGATCGGTCTCGACGGCCGTCACCTCGGCGTAGTTCGCGACCAGGGCGCCGCGCGCGGCCGCAGCCTTGATCGTCTCGAGCACGAGCCGCGCATCGTCGGTCTGGTATTCCTGGAACACGACCGCTCCGGCCAGCGGCGAGGGGCGCAGGCCGGGCTCCTTCTCGAGGGCGGCGCGGCGGTCGAGGACCTGGTACTTGTCGCCGGCCTGGTCTCCGGCCAGCTTCTCGAACGTCCACACCCCGGCCTGCATCTTCATGCGGCCCGCCAGGGAGGCCGTCGGCATCATCATCCAGAGAGGTTCGGCCAGGTGAGGCGCCAGCTTCCGCAGGACGGCCCGCTCACGGGCGGCCTCCCGGACCAGCGCGACGTCGCCCTGGGCGAGGTAGCGCAGGCCGCCGTGGATCAGCTTGGAAGAGCGGCTGCTGGTGCCCGAGGCGAAATCGCCCTTGTCCACCAGCACGGTGGCCAGGCCCCGCAGAGCGGCCTCGCGCGCGACCCCGGCACCGGTGATCCCGCCTCCGACGATGACGACGTCTGCGACAGCCCCCGCGGCCTGCTCGAGGTTTCGTCGCCGCAGGTCGAGGTCGAAGCGGTCCGGACGCACCGGCGCCGCGTACGTCCGAGGGAGAGGGGAGTCAATTGAGGCCCTCCAGTGGAGGGACGGAGGCCCGCCCGTGAACGGACGGGGGCCCTCCGGAGGCGGGATCGCGGCCCTCGGAGACGGGGACGGCGGGCCTCGCGACCGCCCGCGAAGCGCGCGAAGTGGATAGTCCGCGATCACATGACGCCTCGCAGCATCGCGAAAACACGAAGAATTTCGTTGACAGGCGGGAACCCGTTTCAGTAAGTAGCGGGGCCGCGCCGCCAGCCGGCGCGACAAAACCAGATGGCATCACCGCTCCGCCGCAAGCCTGCCTCGAACGGGCTCCTCCGCATTTCGGACCTCTCTCGCGAGACGGGCGTCTCGACTGCCACCATCAAGTTCTACATCCGCGAGAAGCTGCTGCCGGCGCCCACGCTCAAGACCGGGCGCAACATGGCCTACTACGACCGCTCCTTCGTCACGCGGATCCGCTTCATCAAGGAGCTGCAGCAGAAGCGCTTTCTGCCGCTCGACGTCATCAAGGCCATTCTCGACCAGAAC
>CAYYVZ010000198.1:0-9239 GCA_964475235.1 uncultured Myxococcales bacterium
CAGCGGCGGCACCGAAGGCCACATGTGGGATTCCACGGTGGTCGGAGGGCCGGGGCCGCTTCCGTGCCTGCTGCTTCTCACCAAGGGCCGCAAGAGCGGAAAGAGCATCACCGTGCCTCTCATTTACGGAGACGCGGGCGACGGACGCTACGTCATCATCGCCTCGCGCGGCGGCACGCCGACGCATCCCGACTGGTACCTCAACCTCTCGTCCGATCCGCACGTGAAGCTGCAGGTCGGCACCGAGCGCATGGACGCCGTCGCGAGCACGGTGCCCGAGGGCGAAGAGCGCGAGCGCCTCTGGAAAATGATGGCGAAGATTTACCCGCCGTACGACGCCTACCAGGCAAGCACGGGCGGACGCATCATCCCGGTCGTCGTGCTGAAGCCGGAAGGCAAGCGCGAGAAAGTCAGCCGCTGAGTCGAACCGGACACGCGGCGGGCTGCAGCAACCCGCCGCGTGTCCCTTTTCGTCCTGTCAGCCTGGGTAGCGGCCGGATGCCCGGCCTTCAGGCGAAGGCTTCTTCGAGAAACGCCGTCATCGATGCGAACGACCTGCGGTCGGCAGTCGCGTCGTACATCGCACCCATCGCCCGGTTGTTCGCGCCTTCCGACGTGAATGCGTGGACCGTGTGGCCGTAGGCATGAATCTGCCAGTCGGCCTTCGCTTCCGTGAGCTCCTGCGCGAGAGCGACGGTTGCGGCCGGCGGCGTGAAGGGATCGTCCCAGCCGTGACAGACGAGCACCTTCGACTGGATCGGCGCCTGGGCTCCCAGCCCCGGCGGCGCGTAAATGCCGTGGAAGCAGACGACGCCGCGCAGACCCGGCGCGTTCGCCCTGGCGAGGTCGAGCACGCAGAGCCCGCCGAAACAGTAGCCGATCGCGCCGATGCGATCAGGATCGGTCGCCGCCTGCTGCTTCGACGCCTCGACACCGGCGAGAAGGCGGCGCCGCAGCAGCGCGCGGTCGGCGAGCATCGGATTGAGCAGCGCCGAGTTGTCGGCGCCCGGCGTACCGCGCTTCCCCTTGCCGTACGCGTCGAGCGCGAACCCCACGTATCCCATGGCCGCAAGCTGCTTCGCCCGATCGCGGCTCGCATCGAGAAGCCCCGCCCAGTCGTGCGCGATCAGCACGGCCGGCCGGCGTCCCTGCTTCGATGCGTCCCACGCGACGAAGCCTTCGAACACGTCGCTGCCTTCGGAATACTCGACTGTCTGTGTACGGATGTCGCTCATGGCGGGGACGGGTACAGGTTTTTCGGCCGAATGACCAGCTTCTGAAAAGAAGCGGGTCCACCCTCTTTCGAGAGTGGACCCGCTCTATCTACCGGCCGCTCGAAAGGGCAGCCGTCCCCTATTCGCTACTGCGCGTTTCGCTCCAGGAAGGCGACGAGCGCCGTCGGGATCGGGTTGTTCACGTCGTCCTCGGCCGTCAGCACGTCGATGTGCGCGAAACCCTCGGCGATGTAGGCCTCGAAACCGCCGTCGATTCCCCCGAAGGTCGGGAACGCCGTACTCGGCAGGCTGGCATCGACGACACGCGCGGTGCCGTTGCAACTCGGCGCCGTGCAGGTGCCGATGCTCGACGCGAACGGAACGAACGCGCCCGGCACCGTCGTGAGACCGTTCGATCCGCCGAAGGCGATGACCGGTACGTTGATCCCCGCGGCCTGGGTGAGGTTCTCGATGTCCCGGCGGCCGCGGCCGACCGACAGCGCCGTCGAGTCGAGACTGATCGACTGCGTGCAGTTGGCCGAGGTGGTGCACATGGCGCCGACGTTCCCGACCGTGCACGTACCCATCTCGCATACACCCGTCACCGACGTGACGCCGAGACCCGACGACGGGAAGTACGTGTCGGTGAAGTTGGTCTCGCCTACGTAGAAGTTGCCGATGAGGCGATCCATGCGCGTCACTTCCTTCTCCTGGCCCCAGATCCCGGCCGGCAACGTCGTCGGCGCCGGTCCGTTGTTCGGCAGATTCGCGGGCGCCACGCCCTCGGTGATGTCGCGCCACGTCTTGACGGCACCGATCTGCGCGCCCGGCCCTCCGGCCGACGTCGCGACGAACGACGCGAGGCTGGCCACGAGCCCGTCGTCGTCGACGAAGCCGCCGAGCCCTGCGAAAGCGCTCGTGGTGCCGAGGACCGAGAGAGTCGACAAGTCCGGTACGAGATCGATGGCGCTGGTGTTGGGGCCGGCCTGGTCGACACTGAGAATGTTCGCCCCGGTGTCAGGATCTTCGATCGCATGGATCGCCGAAACCTCGCCGGCCGACAGAATGCGCGCGTTGAGCAGGCCCGACACCGCGTACGACGTCGTCGGCAGCGTGCATTTCGGAGGAACCTGCCCGACGCAGTCCGCGGCCTCGGTCGCGATCGTGCACGCCGTCGTTCCGTCCACGCAGCGCGCGAAGTTGTCACGTACCGCGCCGAACAGGCCGCCGTCGAACTTCGCCTCGATGCGGTCGAGCGTGTCGCTCGTGAGCGGTGTGCCGGAGGTGCTGCCGCCGCCGCCCTCGAGCAGGACGAGGCCGCGCACTTTTGCGTAGCCGGGTTCGGCCGGGCCTCCGCCCGTGAGGTCGAAGTCGGTAGACGCGTAGCGCGCCGTGAACGTCGTCCCCATCGAGTGGCCGCCGAGGAATACGTTGCCGTTGGTTGCGGCTGCCGCGGCAGCTTCGACGATGACGTCGATGTCGCGCGCGAACGTGAGCGGCGTCCAGTTGGCGAGGAAGGGAACGTCGGCCTGCGCGTCGTAGAAGACCGCGCGGCGGTTCGGGCCGGCCACGAGCGCCGGATGGAGCGTCAGGCCAAGCTCGCTGCCGAAGTACCAGTCCTGGGCGATGACCGGACTCGAGAACTCCTCGGCGATGTCCATGCCCTCGAGGTCCTCGAGCTGGTTCGAGCGGCGGTCGTAGGCCCAGACCTCGATCGTGAAGTTGCCCGCCTGGGCCCGCTCGATGATGTTCTCCGCAAAGATGCGGAAGTTGCCCGCCCCGCCCTCGAAGCCGGGGACGAGCACGAGGATCGCGTCCGGAGAGCCGGTGGCGCCCGCGAGGTGGTAGCGCGTGTAGCGCGTCTTGTTCAGCGAGAACGACGCGCCGCCGAACTGCGTGATCAGCTTCGGGTTCGTGACCGTCACGCCGCTGGTGCCGGGCGTCTCGGCCGGCTCGGCCGGGCTCGCGAGGTTCACGGTCTCCTGGATCACGGAGATCACCGTGCACGAGTTGGTCGAGTCGAAGCTGCACGCTTCCGCCGAGAACGGCGAGGTGGTGCACTGGTGCCTCACGACCGAGCCGCTCGGCGTGTCGACGCATTTGTCCGGCGTGCGTGCGGCGCCGGAGGCCTTGCCGCTCGCGGTCTTGTACTCGCAGCACATCACGTGCGGGTCGGTGGGTGCGTATCCGCAGTTGGCCTTCGCGTAGAGCTTTTTCAGCTCAGCCTTGCACGACTTGCGGATCGAGAAGCCGAGCACGTTCGTCTCGATCGCCTGGTCGATCAGCGGCTTCGTGCAGTTCGAGAACGCTTTCTTGTTCTTCGTGTCGTCCGAGCCGTCGTAGTCGGCGCACGGGCACGAACGGTCGATCGCCGCGCGCACGCCGGCGATCGCGAACGCGTCGGACTGGGCAGACGCACCGGTGCGGCATTTGTCGGCGGCAGACGCGCTCGTGGCGACGAGCGTGAGCATGAGGGCGGCCAGCGCGCTGCCACGCAGCACGAAAGACAGGGTCGGTCGATTCATCGGGGGCTCCTCCGTCCGGGTTTGGTCTCGTCCCGAACCGATGCAACGTACTGAGCGCCGACGAGTGAAGCCAGATCGAAACCGCAAAAAACGCGCGGCCGCATTTTCTTTCGGCGCGCCAGAAAAAGATCGACGAGATTGTTCCGCCGGAGGTCGCTGCGACGCATCGGTGCAGCCGCGCTCGTGCTGGCGGCTCACCAGGCAGTGTCGTACACGCAGGCGCCGCCCCCGGAACGCGCGAATCGGCGCGCCGAGCGACCGAAACGCGAAGACGGCAGCTCCCACCCGAGAGCTGCCGTCTTCGACCGACGTCAGAGATGCTTCGCGCGACTATTTCGGCGTCGACGACCAGGCGATCCGGCAGCTCGCGTTCTCTCCCGGATAACGGCGGTTGGTCTGGCTGCGGCAGCCTGCGATCGCGGCGCTCTCGGCGGCCTGCTGCGTCGTCGAGCACGCGCCCCACGACACGCCGAAGCCCGACGCGCTCGCAACGGCGCAGTGGCCGCCGGGCTCGGCGCTCGCCGACTCGGTACACGGCTGATCGGAACTGCGCGTGCGGTCGCAACTGGCCTTCGCGCAAGCCTGGGCTGCGGCGAGATCGCCGCGCCAGCACGCGCCCCACGCGCCGCCGCTGTGCTTGCCGTCGGTCGGCTCGTTGAACACCGACGCGTAAGCCTTGATCGCAACAGGCGTCGCCGACGACGCTGCTTCCGCAGCCTTCGCGTCGGCAGCCGCCTTGGCTTCTTCGGCTGCCTTTGCCGCCGCAGCAGCTTCCGCGGCCTTGGCATCGGCGGCAGCCTTGTCTTCGGCAGCCTTCTTCGCTTCTTCGGCCGCCTTGGCTTCCGCGGCAGTCTTTTCCGCGGCGGCCTTCTCGGCGGCGGCCTTGGATTCTTCGGCAGCCTTCGCATCGGCGGCGGATTTGGCCGCGTCCGAGGCAGCCTTCGCATCCGCCGCGGCCTTGGTCTCGGCGGCGAGCTTCGCTTCGGAGGCGGCGCGCGCGTCTTCCGCGGCCTTCTTGTCGGCGACGGCCTTGGCCTCGGCGGCGGCTTTCTCTTCGGCGAGCCTGGCGGCCACTGCGCTGTCCTGCTGAGCCAGGCTCGCAGGCGCCTGCTGCGCGACCTGGGGCTTTGGGGCGTCCTCCGTTCCGAGGAACAGGAACGCGAGCACGGAAGCGACGGCGAGCACCGCCACGATCGCGATCAGCGAAGGCATTCCGCTGCCGTGATCCTCTTCCGTCTCGGGCTCGGTCCTCACGCTCGGAACGGTCGGCTTCGCGTCGGCAGCTTTCGCCGCGGCCGCGCTCGCAGCGGCGCTGGTCTGCGGGGGCGACTTGGCCGCCGGAGCGGCGGTCTGCGCCGGCGCGGCCTTCGCGGCCGGCTGCTGCGGGGCGGCAGGTTGCGCGGGTTTCGCCTGAGCGGACTGCGCGGGAGCAGGTCCCTGCGCAGGCTTGGCTTGCGCGGGCTGGGCCGGTGCCGCGCCCTGGGCCGGCTTGGTCTGCTGCTGTCCCGCCGGCGGTGGTGTTGCCGGCGGAGGAGTCGCCGGCTTGGCGGCCGCGGCTCCAGCCGCAGCGCCGACAGCGGCGGCAGCACCTGCTGCTGCAGGAGCCGCACCCTTGGCGGGCTGGGCGGGCTGGGCAGGTTGCGCGGGAGTCGCCCCGGCGGGCTTCGCCTGCGCGCCGGCAGGCGGGACCGGAGCGCCCTGGGCGGGCCGGGCTCCGGGCTGCGCAGCCTGAGGCGGCGCTCCCGCAGGCCTGGCGGCCTGAGTCGGAGCGGCAGCAGGCTGCTGCGGGGCCGGCTTCGCGGCCTGGGCAGCCTTTTCGGCTGCGGCCTTGGCTTCCGCTTCCTTCTTCTGCGCGGCGCGCATGTCGTCTTCGAACTTCTGGCAGAGCGCGAGGCCGGCTTCGTACGCGGTGAACGCGGCCGCGTAGTTGCCCTTGCTGAAGGCGGTGTGCGCCTCGGCAACCTTCGCCTCCATCTCGTCCCACACCTTCGACGAGGTGTCGGTGCTGCTCTGGCTGTGAACCACGCGCACCGCTTCGATCACGAGATCACGCGCCTTCTCGGCCTTCTGCTTCTCGGCCTCAGCGGCCTGCTTCGCCGCGTCGGCCGACTGCTTGTCCTTCTGCGCCTTCTGCGAGGACTCGCGCAGCGCCGCGATCTCTTTCACGGCTTCGGGCGACGGCGAGACCTTGCCGGCCGCGTCGAGGAGGTCGAGGCACAGGGCGTGGTCGCCGCGCAGCATCGCCTCGCGGGCCTGGCCGATGATGGTGTTGGCAACCTGGCTGCGGCCTTCGGCCTCGGCCTTCTTGCGTGCCGCCTCGGCTTCCTCGGCGGCCTTCGCCTTGGCCTTGCGCGCGTCGTCGAGCGCTCCCTGGTAGGCGACGACCGCAGCTTCGAACTTGTCGTGCGCGTCGACGAAGTGCTCCCGGTCGAACGCCGCGGTGCCTTCGGCCGACCTGGCTTCGCCTTCGACCCAGGGGGGCGACTTGCGGCCCTCCGCACCTTCGGCAACCGCGCTTGCGCGCGTCTCGGTCATGAGCAGGCGCGCCGTCTGCGCAGGCTTCTTCGCGCGCAGCTCGGTCTGGTGCGCGGCTTCGATCTGGTCCTTGAGCTTGGCGATCTCGCCCTTGAGCGAATCGGGCGGCGGCACCTTTCCGGCGCGCGCGACCGCATCGAGGCCCTTCGTGTAGGCCTTCTCGGCGAGTGCCTTCTTCGCTTCGTCGAGAATCTCGTTGGTCGCCTTGAGGCGCCTCTGGTTCTCGGCCTCCTCGGCTTCGCGACGCTCCTTCTCGCGCCCCTGCCGCGCCTCTTCGGCAGCGGTCGTGTAGAGCTTGGCCGCCGCTTCGAACGCGGCCTGGGCCTCGGCGTACTTCTCCTGCTGGAAGAGCGTGTTGCCTTCCTGAGTCTTGGTGTTGGCGCTGTTCCACGTCGCTGCCGCGTACTTGGCGCCGCCCTGGGATTCGGCCGGAAGCTTCGCGTCCACCACGGTGGCGCGGGCACGCTCGGCGAACTGGCGCGCGAGCTTCTTGGCCTCGAGAACTTCCTTGAGCTTCTTCGCGTCGTTGCGGATCGTGATGATCTCGGCTTCGAACGATGCCGAGCCGGGGACGGCACCGACCTTCTCGAGCGTCGAGATCGCCAGGTCGGGATTCTTCGACTCGAGCGCCTTCTTCGACTCCTCGAGGAGCTTGCGAACCGCCTCGCGGTTCTTCTCCTGCTCCTCGCCTTTCTTCGCCTTCTCGAGGGCTTCCTTCGCGGCGGCGTGCTCGGGCACGAGGGCGACGACGGCCTCGAGCTCTTTGCGGGCTTCGGCGAACTTGTTCTCGCCGAGCAGCTTGTTTCCGGCCTGGAGCTGAGGCTCGGCCTTGTCGAGCTTGGCCGCGGTGTCCTTGAGCTCGGTGACGCGCGCCGTGGCTTCCTTGCTGCGTTTCGCGAGCGCGAGGAAATGATCGGCGACGGCGCCGGCAGTGGCAGACGGCGCAGCGATGCCGAGGCGTTTGGCGACGTCGGCTTCGAGCTTGCCGAGCTCGGCGAGCACTCCGCCGATCTTTTCCTTGAGGCCCCTGGCCTCTTCCGTGACGCGCTTGAGCACCGCCTCGAGCTCGGCGCGCATCGCGTCCAGGCTCGCGTAGCGGTCGCCGGGCGACTTGCTCATCGCCTTTTCGATGATCTTCACGAGGTCGGCGGGCAGGTTCGGCTCGATCTCGGCGAGCGGCTTCGGCTTGCCACTCTTGATCTGCTCGGCGAGTTGCTTCGCGTCGTCGCCGGCGAACGGCGGAACACCGCCCAGCGCTTCGTAGAAGACGGCGCCGAGCGCGTACTGGTCCGACTTGGCGTCGGCCGTTCCCGCCACCTGCTCGGCCGACATGTAGCGCAGCGAGCTCGCGGAGAGACCGCCCGGAGTCGTCGCGGCGACGCGCCCGCCGCCGAAGTCGACGAGCTTGGTCGTGCCGTCCTTCTGGAGAACGACCTTCCCCGGCTTCAGGTTGCCGTGGATGACGTTCTTCTCGTGCGCGTGCTGCAGTGCGGATGCCGCCTGCATGAGCGCGTTGATCTTGTCTTCGACGGAGACGTCGGTCTTGTCGGCGAGAAGCTTCTTGAGGTCGCTGCCGTCGAGCAGCTCCATCACGGTGTAGAGAAGATCCTTCTCTTCGTCGATGTCGACGATACCGGCGATGTTCGGATGAGCGAGCCCGGCGGATGCCTGCGCTTCGGAGAGGAAGCGCGACTTGAATTCCTCGGTGACCTTGCGGTCGGGAGAGATCACCTTGATCGCAACGAAGCGACCCAGGCGGTCCTTGGCCTTGTAGACCGTGCCCATGTCGCCGCTTCCGACGCGGTCGAGGATTTCGTACTTGCCGATCTTCTTGTCAGCCATCTCGCATTCACCGTTGCCGTGATCGCAAGACCACGGCTCCCCGCATTCCCCCGTTGAAAGTGGTAATTCGTTCCAGCGCGCGCCTGTACCGAACCCTTCCGCGCTCGAGCGCGGTCCCCTCGCGGCCTCAGGTTGCTCTCGTCCGTTTAGATCCCCGCGGACGCACGACTTTATGGGGCAGGGCCCCGGGTCTAGCAAACATTTTCGCCGTCCGGACGCAGTAAAACGGGCTCTCGCGACAGCAGATTCCGGTTGCAGATTTCGACCAGGCGTAGGTCGAGACTCGCCGATGAGCCGCGGCAGCGCTTCAGGCAGGCGTTCGCGAGCCCGACTCCAGAGCAAAATCAACGAATGACTTTCAGAGTCCTAAAATCAAGGTGCTCGCAGCACTCCGCGCGACCGCAGGCTGAGAACACGATAGATTGACGTCGATGGCCGAGCCGGAAGGCGAGAAGGACAGCCTCGAAGCGCGCATCGCGGCTCTCGAGCAGACGGTGGGCGCGCTCGAACGGCGCCTCTCTTCTCTCGACGATCGATCGCTCGGCGAAACGCCTTCACGCGGCGATCGATCGTTCGATGCGCGTCGCCAGACGCTCGCGACGCACGCTGCAGTCTCACCGGCGGGAAGCAGGAAAGCGGATAGTTCGACTCTCCGTCGCACGATCCCGGTGCTGCCGGCCGATCCCGGCCAGTGGGTCAACCGTCTCGGCATCGCGCTCGTGCTCGTCGGTGCGGCATTCGGCTTCAAGTACTCGATCGACCGCGGATGGATCGGGCCCGCCGTGCGCGTGCTCTGCGGCCTCGGCCTCGGCGGCACGCTGCTGTTCGCCTCGACGATCGTGCGCGAGTCGCGTCCCGGTCTTTCGCGCGTGCTGGCCGGAGGCGGCATCGCGAGCGGCTATCTTTCGATCTACGCGGCGTTCCATCTCTACGAGCTGCTGTCGCAAGGACCGGCCGTCGCCGCCATGTCGCTCGTGACGCTCGCCGCGTTCTTCGTCGCGATGCGCAGCGACGACGCGATGACGGCGACGATCGGAACGATCGGCGGCCTCGCGACTCCGGTGCTGCTCAGCACCGACAGCGGCAACGTCGCGGGGCTTGTCGGCTACACGAGTGCTGTCGT
>CAYYVZ010000199.1:0-9188 GCA_964475235.1 uncultured Myxococcales bacterium
CGCAGATCGCGGGCCATACGGCGCGCATGCTGCACGACATGGTCGACACCATGTACATCGCCAACGGCATCGGCCTGGCGGCGCCGCAGATCGGCGTGCTCGAGCGCGTGATCGTCGTCGACATCGATCCCGAGAACCGCGGCAAGAACCTGCTGAAGATCATCAATCCCGTCATCGTCGAGTCGCACGGTTCGATCGTGTGGGAAGAGGGCTGCCTGTCGGTCGTCAACTACACGGCCGAGGTGAGGCGCGCCGCGCACGTCCTGGTGCGCGGCTGGACCCTCGACCAGAAAGAAGTCGAAGTGGAGGCGAGCGACCTCGAGGCCGTGTGCCTCCAGCACGAGATCGACCACCTCGAGGGCACGCTCTTCATCGACCACGTCTCGCGCCTCAAGCGGGAGCTCTACCGCAAGCGTCTCAAGCGGGAGAATCCCGAGGTCATCGAAGCGGCGAGCGAAACGCCTCACGGCACGATCCTCTGACGACGGAAGCAACGAAAGCTCTCGACCTCGTCTTCATGGGCACGCCCGAGTACGCGGCGGTGTCGCTGCGCGCGCTTCTCGCGACGCGCCATCGCGTGAAAGCCGTCGTCACACGGCCCGACAAGCCTCGCGGCCGCGGCCAGCAGATGGAAGCGAGCGCAGTCAAGCGAGTGGCCGCCGAACACGGGCTTCCGGTGCTCGATCCGGCTTCTCCGCGAGGCGACGATTTTCTCGCGGAGCTTCGCGCGCTCCGCTGCGATCTCGGCGTCGTCGTCGCGTACGGACGGATCCTGCCGCGCGCGGCGCTCGATGCACCGCGCCTCGGCTGCATCAACGCGCACGCATCCCTGTTGCCGGAGCTGCGCGGCGCGGCGCCGATCGAGCGCGCCATCCTCGCCGGCAAGACGGAGACCGGCGTGACGATCATGCAGATGGACGAAGGCCTCGACGAGGGCGACATCCTGACCGCACGGCGAATCGCGATCGGCGACTCCACGACGGGGGCGGAGCTGCGCGAGCGACTTCAAGCGCTTTCGGCCGAGATGCTCGTCGAAGCGGTCGACCGTTTTGCGACCGACCCGGCAGGCTTCGCGCCGCAGAAACAGGACCATTCCGCTGCAACCTTCGCACCTCCGCTGCGGAAGCAGGAAGCCGCGATGCGCTGGCACGACGACGCGCGCGATCTCGCGCTGCGCGTTCGCGCGTTCGCCCCGAAGCCGGGTGCGTACGCTTACGACGGGCAGAGCCGCCTCAAGATTCTCGAAGCGCACGCGGTCGAAGGCCCGCGCGGCGCTGCACCCGGATCGGTGACCGGAACGACCGCACGTGGCATCGTCGTCGCGTGCGGCCGCGGCGCGCTCGAGATCACCGTGCTGCAGCCGGAGGGCAAGCGCGCCATGCCGGCCCTCGACTACGAGCGCGGCGTGAAGAGCCGCGCCGCCGCGCCAGGCGGCGCGCGCATTCTCCATGACGGAGAGTGATCCCCGGCGTGTCGCGGCCGGCGTGCTGCTGGCCGTCGCCGACGGCGCGTGGTCCGACGAGTCGCTGGCCTTCGCCCTTGGCCGCGCGAGCCTTTCCGATCCGGACCGTGCGCTCGCGACCCTGCTCGTTTACGGCACGCTCGCGCGCCAGCGCACGCTCGACCTTTCGATCGAAGCCTATGCGTCGCGTGCCGTGGACCGCATCGACGCGATCGTGCTCGTCGCGTTGCGCCTGGGGATCTTCCAGATGGGTTTTCTCGACCGCGTGCCGGATCACGCCGCGATCATGACGAGCGTGGATCTCGTCGCGCGTCGCGCAGCCAGCGCCAAGGGCTTCGTGAATGCGCTGCTGAGGCGCGTGCAGCGCCACGGACTCGTCGCACCACCGGACGGCCCGGAAGTGACGCGTCTCGGTGTGCTGCACTCGCACCCCGACTGGCTCGTGCGCATGTGGCTCGACGAGCTCCCCGGCGGCGCAGCCGAAGTCGAGCGCCTGCTCGAGGCCGACAACGAGGCGGCTCCCACGTGCTACCGCGCCATCGGAAGCCGCCAGAACGCGCTGGCGGCGTTGCGCGGCCGCGGCCTCGACCCGCAGCCGGGCCGCTATTCGGCGTCCGCCATCTACATTTCCGGCCCCGTTCGGCGCATGGACGGCGTCGCCGTCGTGCAGGGCGAGGCTTCCCAGCTCGTCGTCGAGTTGCTCGAGCCGCAGGCGGGCGAGCGCGTGCTCGATGCGTGCGCGGCGCCGGGCGGCAAGACCGCGCTGATCGCAGCGCGCGTCGGCCCCGGCGGGGCAGTCGTCGCCACCGATCCGGGCCGCGACGCGGAGTCGCGCATCCGCACCAACCTTCGCGCGGGCGGCATCGGCGAAGGAGTCACCGTGATCCCGCGCGGAGTCGAGACCCTCGATGCGAAGACGCCGCCGTTCGACGCCGTCCTCGTCGATGCGCCGTGCTCGGGGCTCGGCACGCTCCGGCAGCATCCGGAGATCCGCTGGCGGCGCACGCCGCGCGACCTCGACGACCTTTCGCTGCGCCAGCGCGACATCCTCGCGGCCGCCGCGCGGCACGTGCGTCCCGGCGGGCGGCTCGTCTATTCGACGTGCACGATCGCGCGCATGGAAAACGACGACGTCGTGGACGCCTTCCTCGCATCGCACCCCGACTTCTCGCGCGAGAGCGGCGACGCCCTGCCCGACACCATCGCCGACCGCTGCGACGCCGCCGGGACGCTGCGCACGTTCCCGCATCGACACGGTCTCGACGGATTCTTCGCGGTGAGGATGCGACGCGCGAGCGACATCCGGCCCTGACCTTCGGTTTACGCGGGCGCGTCGCTATAAACGCGGGTAATGCGCCTTGCCGTCGTTCTCGCCTTCGCGGCCTACCTGGCCTGCGGGGTTGCCATTCACGGCGACTACGGGCTGAGCTGGGACGAGGGCATCAGCCGCCAGCTCGGAAAGCGCACCTACGAGTTCGTCGCCGCCCGTGCGAGCGGGCAGAACGTCTCGTGGGCGGGCCTGTCGGCCGGCGTCGTCGCCGAGTACGGACCCTTCTTCGAGACGGTTCTCTATGCCGGCGAGCGCGCCCTCGGCATCGACGACATTGCCGACTCGTTTCGCTGGCGACACCTGGCCACGTTCGTCGCATTCTGGCTCGGCAGCCTCGCGTTCTACGCCCTCGTCCGCATGCGCACGGACGACCGGCTGCTCGCCCTCACCGCGACGGCGATCTTCGTGATGACGCCGCGGCTGTTCGCGCACTCGTTTTACAACTCGAAAGACAGCGTTCTGGCCGCCGTGTTCGCGGCGGCGACGTTCACGATGCTGCGCTTCGTACGCAACCGGTCGATGCCGAACGCCTTCGCCCATGCGTTCGTGTGCGCCGTCGCAGTCGGAATCCGCGTGGCGGGCTTCCTGCTCCCCGCGGTCACCGTGGTGGCGCTCGGCCTGCAGCTCATGGCCGAACGGCGGGACGGCGCGTCGAGGCGTGGTTCCTTCACCGCGGCGGGGATCCATGCCGTGGCGTTTGCGGCGTTCGTGATGCTGTTCTGGCCTTCGATGTGGGACCATCCGGTGGAAGTGCTCACGCGCGCGTTCAGCAGCGCGGTGGCACCGAAGCAGGCGCTGCAGAGCGCGGCCAACCACTCGACGCTCTACCTCGGAAGCTTCGTCGAGGTGACGGCGCTTCCCTGGCACTACCTGCCCGTCTGGATCGCGATCTCCGTTCCGCCGCTCACGCTCGCCCTGTTCGCGACCGGCCTTGCCGCCGGCACCCGGGACCTCCTCGCCCGCTCGTGGCTCGAGTGGGACAACATCCAGACGATCGTTTTCCTGCTCCTCTTCTTCGTGCCGGTTGCCGGCGTGATCGTGCTGAGGCCGGCGCTCTACGACGACTGGCGCCACCTCTACTTCGTGTATCCGGGGTTCGCGGCGATCGCGGCGACGGGGCTTTACGCGGTCAAGCGCATCGCGCCGGCAGTCGCGCACGCCGTGGGATTGCTGGCGATCGCGCACGGCGCGTGGGTGCTCGTGCATCTCCACCCCTACCAGAACGTCTACTTCAACGTGCTCGCGGGCAGCGACGTCGAAGGACGGTTCGAGCTCGACTACTGGGGCCTCTCGTACCGCGAAGGGCTCGAATACGTGCTCGCCGCGGATCCGCGCGAGAAGATCCCCGTGGCAGCCTCCGACAATCCGGGCGTTCTCAACAGGAACATCCTCCCGCCCGCCGAGCGGTCGCGCCTCGAGTACACGACCGTCGACCACGCCGACTGGTTTCTCTCGAATCATCGCCAGCCGAAAACGTACGCGGACTTTCGCGAGAAGCGGTTTCCGTACGTCAACGAGGCATTCGCCGTGCGCGTGGACGGCCAGACGCTGCTCGGCGTGTACAGGCTCCGCCCGAGCCCCTCTCCGAGTCCGACTCCATGAACGTTCGGGCGAGCGAGCGCCTGGCGCGCTGGTCGTGGCTGGTGATTCCCGTCGCCATCCTGTGGGCGGTCTGGCCGCTCGCTGCGAATTCGTGGGACCACGTGGTCGACACGAAGGCGCTGTATCCCGACGTCTGGCGCACGATCGAGCCGGACATCTGGCTGCAGATCTGGATCCTGGCCTGGGGAGCCCACGTTCTTCCGGCCGATCCGCTCTCGCTCTACCAGGCCAACGCGTTTCACCCGACCGCCGACGTGCTCGCGCGCTCCGATCACCTCGTCGGCATGCTGCCCCTGTTCGCGCCTGTGTGGTGGACGACGGGAAATCCGGTGCTCGCGTTCCAGCTCACGATGGTCGCGAGCTATCTCCTCTGCGGCCTCGCGATGTTCGCGCTGCTTCGCCACCTGCGCTGCGCGCGGCCGGTCGCGATCGTCGTCGCGATCCTGTGGGCTCTCATGGGCTTTCGCGTAAACGACGGCCTCGCGCGCGCCCAGCTGCTCCAGTACCAGTACCTCCCCCTCGTCGTGCTCTTCCTCGACCGCTGGCTCGAGCGGGGTCGCCGGAGCGACCTCGCAGCGGGAGCGTCGTTTCTGCTGTGGCAATCGATGACGGCGTACTGGCACGCCTACTTCGCCCTCTTCACCGCGGCCGCGACGATCCTCGCCGGGACGGTTACGCCCGCCACACGCAGCGCGAGGCGGCTCGCGCTCGCGCTCGTCGCCTTCGCTGCTGTCGTCGCCGTGCTCGTCGCGACGAGCCTTCCTTACCTCGAGATGTCGCGCGAGGGTGAGCTCGTGCCGAAGTCGATGCCCGCGAAGGCGTCGTGGTACTTCGGCTCGCGGTCGTTCCCGCTCGGCATCGGCCTTGCGGCACTCGCCGGGATCGTGGCCGCGGCATTCGCGCGCGAGGCCCGCATCCGTCGCGCGGCCTGCACGTTCGCATTGCTCGCGGTGGCCGGCGTGTTGCTGTCGCTGGGACCGGCCGCCGACGACTCGCCGGCAGTCCAGCGCCTGCTCGCCCTTCCGCGCGAGGTCGCGACGGCCGTGGTACCGGGGTTCCGGTACCTGCGCGACGAGTATCGGTTCCTGACGCTCGCGAGCGTGGGCATCTACGGCCTCGCGGCCATCGGGCTGCAGGGCCTCTGGTCCGCCGGTCCGCGCTGGCGGCTCGCGGGCGCGGCTGCGCTCGCCGCCGTCGTCCTGCAGGTGGCCGTCCCGCTGGCCTCGCTGCGCATCCCTGTCACGCCGGCGCTTGCGGCGAGCGAGCCGCCGCCCGTCTACACGTGGCTCGCGGAGCACGGCGAAGGCGGCACCGTGCTCGAGCTTCCGATCTCGAAGAACCTCGCCGGCGCGTACCTCGACGCCGGCTACATGTTCTTCAGCACGTGGCACTGGTTGCCGCTCATCAACGGCTACACCGGGCACCCGCCGCGTGCGCACTACGAGCGCATGCGCATGCTCGCGTCCAGGCTGCCTGCCCGCGACGCGATCGACGCGCTCGTGAAGGAGACGGGACTGCGCTGGATCGTCGCGCACGGCGAAGCGAAGGACGTTCTCGCGACCTCGCCGGACCTCTCGAACCTGAGGCTCGTGGAGGACTTCGGCGAAGCGGAGCTGTTCGAGGTGAAGCCCGCCGCGCGCTAGCGTGCGGCGGCGACGCCCGCGATCGCGTTCTCCGCGAAGAATCGGGCCAGCGAAGCAGCGACGACGTCGTTGCCGCGCGCCGTCAGGTGCACGTGCACGGCGTCGTAAAGCAGCGTCGCATCGGGCTCGTGCGCAGCGGCTTGCAGATCCGGCGTGAGGTCGTGGAAAAGAAACCCAAGGGCGGCCGCGCGCCCCGCGAGAAACCGCTTCTGCGCCGCATCGTACTCCGTCATCACCGGCACGATCGATCGGTCGTCGAACGTCGCGAGCTCCCCGTACGCCGCGTACGCCGGCGGCGTGTAGCTGACGACGGCCGTGAAGCCGTGATCGCGCGACAGAGTCGCGAAACGCGCGAGCGCGTCCTCCCAGATCGCGAGCGGGGTCGTGCCGTCGGCCAGGTGCCGCGCGGAGACGACTTCGTCGCGGTCGCGGTTCTCGACGTTGAACGGAACCGCTCCGCCCGGAAGCGCGAGCGTGTAGCGGAAGTTCACGCCCGTCTTCTCCCAGTCGCCCGCATCCCGGCTCGCGAGCCGGCTTGCGAGCGCGACCGCGAGGTTGATCGCGTAGCTGTTCCTTCCGACCGCGCTCGACACCAGGCCCGGCAGGACGTTCTGCGGCTCGGATGACGGCGGCTTCTCGCCGCGCGCGGTCGCGTCGCGGAAGTCGCGGTACGCGACGGCGTCGCGCAGGTCGTTGCCGCCGTAGACGTTCATCACGACGACGCGCGGGTGTTTCGCGAGGCCGAACGCGCGCAGGTACTGGACGTACTCGTAAGGACCCTTTCCGCCGAGTCCGAGGCTGAACACCGTGAGGCCCGTGCCTTCGCCGAGCCGGGCGGGCCACGCCTGGTCCGGACGCACCGCGTGGCACCACGAGAACGAATCGCCGAGCGCGATCACGTCGATGCGGCTCGCGCCTTCGTATCGGCCCGGCGGATTGCAGAAGCCCAGCTCGTCGGTCGAGCGATCGACGCCGTCGGCGGTCCTGTCGATCGAGACGACAGGAGAATTCGGCTTCGGCACGAACAGCGGGGGACCGCCGTCGTCGCGCGCGACCTCGCGGAAATCGCGTTGCAGCGGGAAAGCGCCCGCCGCGATGCGCGCGCGCAGCGACGGCTCGAACAGGATGAGGAGCTTCGGCGGAATCCGGTCGGGGACGATGCGCAGCGCGACCTCGAGCGCGACGAAGCCGAGCACGACGGCGAACGCGCCGGCTGCGAGCTTCACGCTGCGCCGGGGGCCTCGCGAGCCTGACAAAGCTGGGCCGTCGCTTCCGGGCGCCGCGTGCTGCTCCATGGGAAAGGCGAGTCTACGGGGCGTAGGGGGAAAGTCGCAAGGAGCGTCGAGCCGGCGAGCCAAGAGACCGGTTCCGCGGAATTCAGGCGCGCGCAGCGCGCCGACGGAGATCGGTCGAGCGAGCAACCGCTGTCAAGCACGGCATCGTGCGGTTGCCGGTCTTGTTCCCCCCTCGTATAAGGCCGCGTGGTTCGCATCGCTCCCTCGATCCTTTCCGCGGATTTCGGGCATCTCGCCGACGAGGTGCGCGCCGTCGCGAAGGCCGGCGCCGACTGGATTCACGTGGACGTGATGGACGGACACTTCGTGCCGAACCTCACGCTCGGGCCCGACATCGTCGGTGCCATCGATCGCGCGACCGACCTGCCTCTCGACGTACACCTGATGATCGAGCACCCCGAGCGCTACGTGGACCAGTTCTGCGCGAACGGCGCCGACTACGTCAGCGTGCACCGCGAGACCGTGAATGACCTTGGCTCCGTCTTCGACCGCATCGAGGCCGGCGGCGCAAAGCCCGGTGTCGTCCTCAACCCGGGGACCCCCGTCGCGAGCCTCGGCGATTCGCTCGAGCGCGCGGCGCTCGTGCTCGTGATGAGCGTCAATCCGGGTTTCGGCGCGCAATCCTTCATGGACGTCTCGCTGCCCAAGCTGTCGGAGCTGCGCGACCTGCGCGAGAAGCACGGCTACGGCTACGTCCTCGAGGTGGACGGCGGCATCAAGACCGGCAACGTCCAGCTCGTGATCGACGCCGGCGCCGACGTCGTCGTCGCCGGCTCGGCCGTCTTCAAGTCTCCCGACTACGCCGCCACGATCCAGGCCCTGAGGGGACGCTAGCCTCCGCGAAATTTTGTTTCCGCGCACCGCCGTGTTACCAAGCCCGGTCCGGCGGGCCCCGGGGTGTAGCTCAGCCTGGTAGAGCACTGCGTTCGGGACGCAGGAGTCGGAGGTTCAAATCCTCTCACCCCGACCATCCCCGCCGACCAAAAGCCGAGTAGCGTGCAAATCCGCTTCCCGAACTTCGGCTGCCTTTTTCCGCTCCTGCTGATCGCCCTCATCGGCGGCACCCCGCTGCTCGTCGGGATGGCCCGCCTCGTGCTGTTCTTCTTCCTCACGACGGCGATCCTCGGGATCGTCGGCACATGGTATGCGCGGCGCCGCGCCGTGCCCTTCGACAAGCAGGTCGGCAACGTCCGGCACGACCGTTACGTGCAGACCATGGTCGAGCTGCTCGTGCGGCTCGCGCAGGTGGACGGCACGCTCGACCGCCGCGAAGTCACCGTCATCCGCCACTTCTTCCAGCGCGACCTCGGTTACAGCGAGGAAAAGCTGCTGTGGGTGCGCGACCTCATCCAGGAGGCGCGCCAGTCGACCGTTTCGGTGAAGGAGCTCTGCGAGCGTCTCGTCGCCGAGTACGACCTGCAGGCGCGCTTCATCGTGGTCGAGATGCTCGGCCGCGTCGCGCGCGCCGACGGCGCGATGAGCCAGGCCGAGGCGAGCCTGCTCGAGGAGATCGCGCAGCGTCTCGGCCTCGGCGCGTTTTTCACGAGCTTCGGCTGGCAGCAGGGTTTCGGGCAGGGGCACCCCGGCGCGGCGCCGCGACCCGACCGCACCGCCGAGGCCTTCGCGACGCTCGGTCTTTCACGCGGCGCCACGGCGCCCGAGATCAAGACCGCGTGGCGCAACCTCTCGAAGGAAAATCATCCGGACCGCGTCACGCACCTCGGCGAGGAGTTTCGCCGCGTCGCGGAGGAACGCATGCGCAAGATCAACGCGGCCTACGACACGCTGAAAGACGCCGGGCTGGCCTGAAAACCCGGGACGGGTACAGGTTTCGACGAAACCTGTACCCGTCCCGG
>CAYYVZ010000200.1:0-9167 GCA_964475235.1 uncultured Myxococcales bacterium
TGATGTCGTTGATCGGTCGGCAACGGCCGTGCGGGGTCAGGAACCTTCGGCCGGGCGGTGATCGGTCTCACCGCGTACTACAGGGGGAAAGGAACGAGCGACGGACCGGCGCCGACCGGCGAACTTACAGCGATGAATTGCCGCTGAATGGTCACCGGGGAGCACTTGACGCGCGCCGCGCGCGGTGCCGCCCATTCGGGGCGCAGCGGAACCGGATTTCCGTCAGCCTGCCCCGAACCCCGAGCGTCGCGCTCAGGCCCCAAGGAGCTTCACGAGCAGGCTCACCCAGAGCGCGGTGAGAGCGACGGCGCTGCCGAGATAGACGCGGAACCTCGTGATCACGTCGTTCGACGTGAGGTGCACCCAGGTGTGCACGTATCGCGATGCCACGTACGCCCATGCGAGTGCCGTCATCCACGCGCCGGTCTGCTGGCTCACGTACGTGAGGATGACCACCACGTAGAACATGACGGGCATCTCGAACAGGTTGATGAAGTGGCGCGTGACCACGCGCATGTGCTCGGGCTCTTCGTCGCCCTGGTAGGTCTTGTAGAACGCGGGGTTCATCCGGCCGGCCCGTACGGCGCCGAAGCGAACCTGGGCCATGCGAAGGAACACGCCGAGGACGAGCGCGAACATCGCGAAGACGGGATAGAGGATCTGGTTGGCGGCGGGGTCCGGCATGGCCCTTTTCCTATGTGTGCGGCGGAGCTCCGGCGACCGGCCGTCGCGCGAGCGCGTGACGGCAGCCACCGGGCCGCCCGTAGGATCGGGACCGCGAAGGATCTGGTTTTGCCGCGGGTTCGGTGACACAGGGGCGTCATCGAACCTGCCGCACAGCCCCGACCAGCCCCCGGCCCGCCGGGGAATCGCCCCGGGCGGCCTTCGAGGATCGGTCGCGGGCTCGGTGCCCTTCTGCTCGCGTCCACGAGCATCGTCGCGACCGTCATCGTCCTCGCCGTCGCCGAGCTAGGCGCCGGACTCGCGCTGCGCGTGACGGGCGGCGCGGACCATCTCGCTCCCATCGCCGGCGACACCGTCTCGGAAACCCTGGCCACTCTCGCCGTGAATCCGGCTCCGGTCGCCCCGGATCCCGACCTCCTGTGGAGCAACCAGCCGAAGGCCCGGCGGACCCAGCCCGTCAACCCGCGGCCGCTCGGCCGCGAGCCGTCGTGGACCGCCGAAATCAACTCGGAAGGCTTTCGCGGCCCCGAGCGCTCGGCACGCGCGGACGACCCCTACCGGATTCTCTGCGTCGGAGACTCGATTACGTTCGGCTTCGGTGTGGACCAGGGCGACTCGTGGCCGGACCAGCTCGCACGGCGCCTCGAAGAACGCTTCCCGTCGCGATCCTTCGAGGTGATCAACGCCGGCGTGGCGGGCTGGAGCTGGCTGCAGGGGCTTCGCTTCCTCGAGCTGCGCGGCCTCGATCTCGAGCCCGACGTCGTCGTCGTCGGACACGGAACCAACGATCAGCTTTTCCCCGCGCACATCACCGACGAAGAGAGGCTGCTTGCGCTCGGCGGGTGGTCGGAACGCGTCATCCGACGGCTGGCGAGCCGGCTCGCGGGCACCAACCTTTACCGCCTACTCGGCCCATCGCCCGATCGCTCCGCGACGGAGAACAGCCCGCAGTGCGAAGAGCAGATCGCGAAACGACAATCGTGCCGCCGCGTGTCGCTCGAGCAGATCGATGCTGCCGTCGGGAAGCTCGACCGCATCGTCAAGCAGCAGGGAGCCGACCTGCTGCTTCTCAACACGGACTTCCTCGAGACGCCGGCCGTGCAGGCATCGCGGGCGGCGTCGCAGAGACTCGGCATCCCGTTCGAGGACGCAGTCGCTGCTGTGAAAGAGCGGCGTCGAGTCGAGGAGGACGAGCGCGCGGTGCGTTTCGGTCTCGCGCCTGCAAAGCGCCGTGCGGGCCGTCCCGACGAAGCGGCGCTCACCGGCCCGATCCGCATGATCGTGCGCGTGCTCGTGCCCGATCCTTCGCGCAGCTATTCGGTCGAGGCGAAGAACCCCTTCGGCAAGCGGCCGATCCATGCCGTGGCCCGCGACGACGGAACGCTCGGAGACGAACGCGCGGGAGACTCGGTGTTCTCGGCTACGCTCGACATTCCTCCGCAGAGCGTCTCGATCGAGTACCGCTATCTTCAGGACGGCGCCCTCGAGTTCACACCCCTTCCTCCTGTCGAATCCACGCTCGGCGGCAGGCTGCTGGCCTTCGGCGAGCCGGGCTACGCACCGGTCGACGTATTCGCCGACGCGCTGTTCATGGTCGAGCGCGCGCATCCGAATGCGCGCGGGCAGGCGGCGATCGCGGAGCTCGTCGAGAAGCGGCTGACGAGCCTGCCATCGTTCGATGCGAGGGAATGAAATGCGAGAATTGGCGCGGCCGGAGGGATTTGAACCCCCGACCTACGGGTTCGAAGCCCGACGCTCTATCCAGCTGAGCTACGGCCGCGCGAACTCGGAACGTACGAAGGGCACGGGCGCGATGCAATAGCCGCGCATCTCGCGGCGAACGCACGCGAACGCGATCACTCGCGCGGTACCCCGCCCCTTCGCACGGTTCCCGGGCCGAACTTCGTGAGAATGTCGTCAAGCGCGCCGTTGAGACGGTCGCGGCGGTCGTCTTCTTCCGATCGGAACAAACCGAGCTGGGCGGGCCGCACGCCGTCGAGGTTGGAGACCTGTACTCCGATGAGACGAAGCGGCGGGTGCTCTTTTTCGGCCCGCCACAGCGACGTCGCGATGGCCGCGATCGCCGGGCCGTCGTCGGTCGGAGCGTCGAGCGTCTTCGAGCGCGTCATGAGCTTCCAGTCGGCGTCGCGTCCGCCCGCACGCCATTTCAGCGAGACGGTGCGGCCGAGGCGCCCTTCCCTTCGCAGATGCCGGGCCACCGACTCCGCGTGCGAGAGGATCATCGCCTCGACGAGCTCGGGATCGGAGACGTCCTCGGGAAACGTGTTCTCCTGTCCGCACGAGACGCGGCTTCGGTCGGCCTCGACCGTGCGCAGGTCGTCGCCGCGTGCGAGCGACTGCAGCGCGGCGCCCCACCTTCCAAGCTCGCGATCGAGGCGCGCGCTGTCGAAGTCGGCCAGCTGGCCGATCGTCGCGATGCCGAGCGCATGGAGGCGCTTCTCGGTCGCCGGCCCCACGCCCCAGATCTCGGATACGCGGAGCGGCCGCAGGAAGCCGTCGGCGTCGGCCGCGCCGACGAGCAGCGCGCCGTCGGGCTTCGCGCGCGCCGATGCGATCTTGGCGATGAGCTTGCCCGGGCCGCCGCCCACGGACACCGGAAGCCCGAGGTCGCTTCGCACCTCCGCGCGAAGCTTGGCCGCGAGCGCGTCCACGCCGCCGAACAAGCGCAGCGAGCCCGTCACGTCGAGATAGGCCTCGTCGAGCGACAGCGGCTCGATGAGCGGCGTGTAGCGGTAGAAGATGTCGCGCACGTCGGCCGCAATCGATGCGTAGTGCGACATGCGCGGCCGCAGATAGGCCGCGTCGGGGCAGAGGCGCCGTGCCTGCACCATAGGCATGGCCGAGCGCACGCCGAAGGTCCGCGCCTCGTAGGACGCCGCACACACGACGCCGCGCTTGCCGAGTCCGCCGACGATGACGGGCCGTCCGCGTAGCGATGCGTCGTCGCGCTGCTCCACGGATGCGTAGAACGCATCCATGTCGGCGTGGAGGATGGTGGACACGCGGTGGAGGCTAACGCGCGAGGTCAGCGTGATCGAGAGCCGGCGATGTGCAGCGGGAAAGACAGGGACAGGCACCGGTTTCGCTGCTGCGTCACCGGAGGGAGCAGGGCTTGTCCGGCGAAACCGGAGCCAGTCCCTATGCGAGGAAGCGGTGGGCGCGGGTCATGCGGTCCTTGATCGGGATCTCGAACGGGCAGGCACCCTGGCAGGGCGCCGCGCAGTCGGCACAGACGGAGGCCTGGCGGTCGGCGCCGAGGCGGCCGTACTTGGCCATGGCGACGCGCTCGGAGCCGTAGCCCTCGTAGTACATCGAGTAGCGCAGCACGTCGTCGATCGGCAGGCCCGCCGGGCAGGAGTCGAGGCACTCGCCGCAGCCCGGCCGGCAGTACTGCTTCGTGACCAGCTCGTCGTAGCGCTCGAGGACCGCGAGATCCTTCGGGGCGACCGCCTTGCCGGAGGCGTAAAGGTACTCGTCGAGCTGGGACGCTTTGTGCATCGAGACGACCAGCCCCGAGACCTTGTCGTTCGACTGCACCCACTTGAAGGCGGCCTGCGTGAAGCTGTTCCTCTCGTCCGGCGTGAAGTCGGCGAGCACCGTATGGTAGGCGCCCTTGAGTGTCTTCATGGCCACGAAGCCGACGCCGCTCTCGTGTGCTTTCCCAATGATGTTCGTAAGATCCGGCCAGTTGCTGAAGTTGTAGGCGACCATGATCACGTGGAAGCGGCCGCTGTCGACGGCCTTGTTCATGACGGCCTCGAGCTCGGGAGTGTGGCTGGAGACTCCCATGAACCGGACCTTGCCCTGCTCCTTCAGCCGGTCGAAGGCCTCGTGGAAGGTCGGAGCCATGAGGCGCTCGACCTCGTTGCAGGCGTGGATGTGGCAGAGGTCGAGATAGTCGGTGCCGAGCCGGCCGAGGCTCGCTTCGACGGCCGCGATGATGTCCTGGACCGGAGCGTCGTTCGGCAGGTGCCCGCCGGGCGTGCAGAACTTCGAGGCGAGGAAGACCTTGTCGCGGCGGCCACGGATCCCCTCGCCCACCACGCGCTCGGACTCGGCGTCCGAGTAGTCGGGCGAGGTATCGAAGTAGTTGATGCCGCGGTCGAGCGCCATGCGCACGATCTCGGGATCGCGAACGTGGGCGGTGCCGAACGAAATGTCGGACATCTTCCACCCGGTCTTGCCGAGCGGACGGTAAGACTGGACGGTCGAGCCGGCCCACTCGGGACGCGGCGAGTCCGCTTCGGTCGGAGCGGACGGGATCAGGAAGAGCTGGGTTCGGTACTTGAGGATGGAGCCGACCCCGAGCAGCCCCGAGAAGAGGCCGACGCGTTTCAGGAACTGGCGCCGGTCGGACTTCTCGAGGCTCATCGGGCGTGCTCGCTGCGACTGGGGATCAGGTTTCGTCGGCGTCGCTACCGGGCTTCGGAGGGGTGGGCTTGGCCGCCTCGCCTTCCTTCGGAGGAGTCGCCGGATCGGCAGGCTTCGCTTCCGTGGGAGGCGTCGCGGGCTTTTCCATTGCCGGCTTCTCGGCGGCAGGTGCCGGCGGCGGAGTCGCAGGCTTCGCAGCCGGAGCTGCGGCCGGCGCTGCCGCGGGCTTCTTCGGTTCTTCGGACTTCGTGCAGGCGGCCACACCCGTGATCACGAGCGCTGCGGCCATTCCGATGACAATTCTCGACATTGGCGTACCCTTGCCTCCTTCGCTGTGCCGGTCCCGGCAACTGAGGGATGTGACCTTCTACCATCGCAGCCCGCAGAGCCCAACTCCGCAAGCCATACCCACTCCCACTCGCTCCTCGCGGTCAGAGCGGCGCCACGCCGAGAACGGGGACGGTTCCCTGGCGCACGGCGATGGCAGGTGAAAGGCCCCGTCGACGTGCGTCAGGGAACCGTCCCCGTTCTCGCATCAAGCGCGACGCCACGTCGTACCCCCGGGGCCGTCCTCGAGCACGATGCCCTGCGCCAGCAACTCGTCGCGAACCGCGTCACTCCTCTTGAAATCCTTCGCCTTGCGGGCAGCCATGCGCTCGGCGATCAGGGCCTCGATGGCCTCCGCGCTGAGCCCGGCCTTCGATGCGCCGCGCGCGTTGTAGCGCTCGAGGAACTCGGAGGGCCGGGAAGCGAACAGGCCGATCGAATTCCCGACGGCCTTGATCACACCGGCGGCGCGAAGCGCGGCAGCCTGGTCGCCGGCATCCATCGCGCGATTCGCGTCGCGCACCGCATCGAAGAGCAGCGCCACCGCCCTCGCCGTATTGAGATCCGCGTCCATCGCTTCGACGAGCGCCGATGCCTCCGGCGATGCGTGCCCGTACTCCGGAACGGCGGCGCCCGTCTCCTCGACGCGCGCGAGAGTCTCGTACACCCGCACGAGCGCCTTGGTCGATTCGGCGATGCCCGACGTGCTGAAATCGAGCGGCGTCCGGTAGTGAACCGACAGCAGGTGGAGACGCAGGCCCTCGGCTTCGACTTCCTCCAGCACGTCCTGGATCGCGCGGATGTTGCCGAGCGACTTGCTCATCTTCTCCTGGTCGATGCGCACGAACGCGTGGTGGGTCCAGTAACGCACGAATTCGGAATCGTGGGCGCCCGAAGACTGCGCCAGCTCGTTCTCGTGATGAGGAAAGATGAGGTCCTCGCCGCCGCCATGGATGTCGAACGTGCGGCCGAGATACTTCGTGCTCATCGCAGAGCACTCGATGTGCCAGCCCGGCCGGCCGGGTCCCCACGGGCTCGGCCACGACGGTTCGCCCGGCTTCACGGACTTCCACAGCGCGAAGTCCATCGGGCCGCGCTTGCGCTCGTCCACGTCCACGCGGGCTCCCGAAAGCAGGTCGTCGAGATTGCGCCCGGACAGCGCCCCGTAGCGCCGGAAGTTCTCCACCGAGAAGTACACGTCGCCGCCGCCCGCGTCGTACGCGAGGCCCTTGGCCTCGAGCGACTGGATGATCTCGAGCATCTCGGCGATGTGATCGGTTGCCCGCGGCTCGAGGTCCGGCGGAGCGCAGCCGAGAGCCGCCACGTCGCGGTGCATCTCCACGATGAAGCGGTCCGTGAGCTCTTTCCACGTCTCGCCGTTCTCGGCGGCGCGCACGATGATCTTGTCCTCGATGTCGGTGATGTTGCGGACGAAGTGCACGTCGTAACCGCGCCACCGGAGGTAACGAACCATCGCGTCGAAGAAGACGAGGGATCGCGCGTGGCCGACGTGGCAGCGGTCGTAGACCGTGATGCCGCAGACGTACATCGAGATCTTGCCGGGAACGAGGGGCACGAACGGCTCCTCGCGCCGCGTGCGCGTGTTGTAGAGAACGAGCGCCATCGAAGATCCTTCCTACTCGTCGCTCTCGCGAAGTTTGGCGAGCACGCCGTAGTCTTCGAGCGTCGTCGTATCGCCGCTGCTCTCGCGTCCCGCGGCGATGTCGCGCAGGAGGCGGCGCATGATCTTGCCGCTGCGGGTCTTGGGAAGCGCATCCGTGAAGCGAAGATCGTCGGGCTTCGCGAAGGCGCCGATTTCCTTGCCGACCCAGGCTTTGAGCTCGGCCTCGAGCTCCTTGCTGGCCGCCTGGCCGCCCACCAGCGAGACGAAGGCCGCGATGGCCTCGCCCTTGAGCTCGTCGGGCCTTCCCACCACGGCCGCTTCGGCCACCGAAGGATGCCCGACCAGCGCACTTTCGACTTCCATGGTGCCGATGCGGTGGCCGGAGACGTTCATGACGTCGTCGATGCGACCCATCACCCAGAGGTAGCCGTCCGCGTCGCGACGCGCCCCGTCGCCGGCGAAGTACATGCTGCCGAAGCGGGCCCAGTAGTTCTGCACGTAGCGGTCGGGATCCTTGTAGACCGTGCGCATCATTCCCGGCCACGGCTTTCGAATGACGAGAAAGCCGCCCTGGTTCGCGCCGACGACGTTGCCGTCGGGATCGACGACCTCGATGTCCATGCCGGGCAGCGGCAGCGTGCAGGAACCCGGCTTGGTCGCGACGGCGCCGGGAATCGGCGAAATCATGATGCCGCCGGTTTCGGTCTGCCACCACGTGTCCACGATGGGGCAGCGGTTGCCGCCGATCTTCTCGCGGTACCACATCCACGCTTCGGGATTGATGGGCTCGCCGACGCTGCCGAGAAGGCGCAGGCTCGAAAGATCGTGCTTGGCCGGATGCTCGTCGCCCCAGCGCATGAACGAGCGGATCGCCGTCGGCGCCGTGTAGAGGATCGTCACCTTGTGCTTCGCGATGAGGGACCAGAACCGATCGGGACCCGGGTGGTTCGGCACGCCTTCGTACATGACGACGGTCGTGCCGTTGAGCAGCGGTCCGTAGACGAGGTAGCTGTGACCCGTCACCCAGCCGCAGTCGGCCGTGCACCAGTAGACGTCGTCGTCCTTGAGGTCGAAGACGAGGCGCGCCGTGTGCCAGGCCTGCACCATGTAGCCGCCCGTCGTGTGCACGACGCCCTTCGGCTTTCCGGTGGTTCCCGACGTGTAAAGGATGAAGAGCGGATGCTCGGCGTCGACGTGCTCGGCCTCGGCGGGCTGGGCGTCTTTCACGGCGTCGTGCCACCAGACGTCGCGGCCTTCCTTCCACTCGACCTCGTTGTCGCCGCGCTTGAGCACGACGACCTTCTCGACCGTCGGAATCTGCGCGACCGCCTCGTCCACGATCGGCTTGAGCGGGAAGACCTTGCCGCGGCGATAACCGCCGTCGGCGGTCACGATGACTTTCGTCTCGGCGTCGTTGCAGCGGTCGCGCAGCGAGTCCGCGGAGAATCCGCCGAAGACCACCGAATGCGTGGCGCCGAGCCGTGCGCACGCGAGCATCGCGATCGGCAGCTCGGGGACCATCGGCATGTAGATGCCGACGCGGTCGCCCTTCCGGACGCCGAGATTCTTGAGGGCGCCGGCGAAGCGCGCGACCTCGCGGTGAAGCTCTTCGTAGGAGAGCGTGCGCGTGTCGCCCGGCTCGCCCTCCCAGACGATCGCCGTCTTGTTCCTGCGCGCGCCGGAGAGGTGCCGGTCGAGGCAGTTGTAGCTGAGGTTGGTGGTACCGCCGTCGAACCACTTCGCGAAGGGCGCCTGCCAGTCGAGGACCTTCGTCCAGGGCTTGAACCAGTGCAGCTCTCCGGCCACGCCACTCCAGAAGGTGTCGGGATCGTCGAGGCTCTGGCGGTACAGACGCTCGTAGTCCTCGGCGGAGTAGCGGGCGCGCTCGCGGAAGGCGTCACTGGGCGCGATGACACGCTCCTCGTGCAGCAGGGCGTCGATGTGGTCGCTGGCGGGCATGGGGGACTGGGTCATGCGGGGGACCTCCGGGGACGGCGGGGGCAGGGTGCGCGGGCGCACCGGACAGTGGGACGGTCGGGTTGTGTGTGCCGTCACTGTACTCGCGTCTGGTGGGAATCCGGATGGAACGGGCGCGCAGGTACCGCGCCGGTACTGCACCCGGTTCAAGTTCATGGGGTTC
>CAYYVZ010000201.1:0-9103 GCA_964475235.1 uncultured Myxococcales bacterium
GCTGCTCGGCGGCCAGCGCCGGCGTCGAGGCGGCGAAAGCGACGAGGAACGCGGAAACGAAGCGTAGCGTGCGCGCTACGGAACAAGTGGGCATGGCGGCCCTCCGGGGCACAGGCGTGAGGAGCTCGAACCGTCTCAGTTCAGCGAATCGCGGATGCGCACGAGAGCCTCGCGGATCTCGGCGAGCGCGCCGGTCGCCGCGCCCGGGGACTCGGTCGTCGCCGACTCCTCGCGCAGCTTCTTGCGCGCGCCTTCGATGGTGAAACGGCGCGTATGCAGCAGGTCCTTGATCTTGAGCAGCAGATCCACGTCACGGCGCCGGTAGAGGCGGTGTTTGGAGCGCGTCTTGCCGGGACGCAGGATGCTGAACTCGGTCTCCCAGTAGCGCAGCACGTAGGGTTTGACGCCCACGATGCGCGCGACCTCGCCGATCTTGAAGTAGAGCTTGTCGCCGAGCAGGGCGGCGACCGCCGGGCTGATCCCTGCGCTGCCGTCGTCGCCGTCTTCGTCGTCCGCGGAGAGCTCGGCGCCCTCCTCTTCTTCGTCTTCGGGGACTTCGGGATCCTCGGGATCCTCGGGGTGCTGGATCACGCGGGCAGGTCCTCGGCGTTGATGGTGCGCTTGAGGACCTGGCTCGGCTTGAACGAGAGCACGCGGCGGCCCGAGATCACGATCTCGTCGCCGGTCTGCGGGTTGCGGCCCTTGCGGGGCCTCTTCTCGTTGATCACGAAGTTGCCGAAGCCGGAGATCTTGACCTTCTCACCGTGCTCGAGGCGGGCCTTGATGACTTCGAAGATGGATTCGACGACCTCGGCGGCTTCTTTCTTGGAAAACCCGACGCGCTCGTAAATGTGCTCGACGATCTCGGCTTTGGTCATGCGCGGCGCCTCCGTGGCTGCCTCCCGCGGCAGCGCGGAATCTCAGACCCGAACCTGCGCGCCTAGGCGGCCGGTCAGGTGTCCAACGACCTTCTCGTGAAGGGCCGTCACCTCCGCATCGGTCAGCGTGCGGTCGGCGGCCCTGTACACAAGCCTGTAACCGAGAGATTTGCGGCCATCGCCTGTGCCCGCACCCCTGTACTCGTCGAAGACCGAGATCGACTCGATCCACGCCTCGCCCATTTCCTCGACCAGCCGGATCGCCGCACCTGCGGGCGTATCCATCTGTACGAGCAGCGAAACGTCTCTCTCCGAGCCAGGATAGCGGGGAATTGGCTGCAACCCCGGGTGGGCGCGTCTATATGCGACCGCTTCCCGGCAGTCAACTTCGAAGACGTAAATTTCCCCAGTAATTTCGGAGCCTTCCGAGACGTCCGGGTGGAGCTGCCCGAGGAAGCCCACGCGCCGGCCATCCGCCAGCACGTCGGCGGCCACGCGCGGGTGGAGCTCGGGCCGGCCGCTCGCCGGTGCGATTTCTACCGGGGTGTACGGAGCGAGAACGCCGAGCACTTTCCCGACGACGGCCGCGAGGTCCGCGAACACGACCGGTCGCGCCTCGCCGGGCCTGGCACCGGGACGCGGTCCGTACAGCAGCCCTGCAACGACTTCGCGCTGTTCGGGTGCGTCGTCGGAGGTCTGCGAAAACGTGCGCGCGATCGTGAAGAGATCGACGCGCGGCTGCTGCACGGCGACGTTCGCGTGCAACGCCGAAAGCAGCGCACCGACGGCGCTGCGCTGGAGCGCCGTCGCGTCGGCGCGCAGCGGGTTGCGCACGAGTACGCTCGCACCACCGTCGAAGAGGCCCGGAAAGCGCGCGTTCGACGCTTCCGACGTGAACGACACGGTGACGTGCTCGTGCATGCCTGCCGCCGACAGCACGCGGCGCAGCTCGTCGGCCGCGCGAACGCTCTCGGGCACCGAAACCGGCATCATCGCGACCATCGGAAGCGACGGCTCGATCGTCTCGTATCCGACGATGCGCGCCACCTCCTCGACGTAGTCGATCTCGCGCGTGAGGTCGGGGCGATAGCCTGGTGCCACGACGTCGAAGCCGCCACGCGACGGCTTCGGATTCGCGCCGACGGCCGCGAGCACCGAGCCGATGCGTTCGTCGTCGATCTCCGCGCCGAGCAGCTCGCGCACACGTTCGGGCCGGACACAGACGCTCTCGCGGCGCGCAGCACCCGGGCCGGACGTCACGATCCCGCCTTCGGCCTTTGCGCCGGCCACGTCGGCCAGCAGCGCGGCCGCCCGCAGCATCGCGTCTTTCACGCCGTCCGGATCGACGCCGCGCTCGAAGCGGTAGGACGAGTCGCTGATCATGCCGTGGCGCCGCGACGTGCGGCGAATCGCGGCCGGCGCGAACATGGCGGCCTCGAGCATGACGGTCGTCGTCGAATCGTTGACGCCGGACAGCTCGCCGCCCATCACGCCTGCGATCGCCACGGGAGCCGTCGCGTCGGCGATCACCAGGTCGTCGGTCCTCAGCTCGACGTCGCGGCCGTCGAGTGCGCGGATCTTCTCGTTCTCGCGCGCTCGCCGCACGATGATGCAGCTCGCGCCGAGCTTCGTGAAGTCGAAGGCGTGGAGCGGCTGGCCACGTTCCATCAGCACGAAGTTGGTCACGTCGACGACGTTGTTGATCGAGCGCAGTCCCGCGGCGGCGAGCTTCGTGCGCAGCCACGTCGGCGAGGGGCCGACCCGAACGTCGCGAAGCACGAGGCCGTGATAGATCGGGCAGCCGTCGCCGTCCTGGACGTCCACGCTGACGGCCGAGGCGCCCTTCGGCTGCTCCATCCCGACGGGACGCTCGCGGAGCTTCAGGTCGCAGAGTGCGGCCACCTCGCGCGCAAGGCCGAGGATGCTCAGGCAGTCGCCGCGGTTCGGCGTGATGCCGAGCTCCAGAATCGTGTCGTCGAGGCCGAGAAGCGAAGCGGCGTCCCTTCCGGCCTCGAGGCCCTTTTCGAGCAGGAGGATGCCTTCGGTGGCGTCGGCGAGGCCGAGCTCCGCCGCCGAGCAGAGCATTCCTTCCGAGTCTACTCCGCGCAGCTTGCTCTTCTTGATCGTAAGTCCGCCCGGCAGCTCGCAGCCGACGCGGGCGAGCACGGCCGTGTCGCCGGTGCGATGGTTCTTCGCGCCGCACACGATGGTGCGCGTCTCGCCGCTGCCGTCGTCCACTTTGCAGACGGTCAGACGGTCGGCGTTCGGATGCTGGCCGACGTCGAGCAGGTGCGCGACGACCAGACGGTCGCCGTAACTTTTCACAGGCCGGTGAATGGCCTCGACCTCGATGCCGCCCATTGTCAGGCGGCGCGCCACTTCCTCGACGCCGGGAAGCCCTTCGACCAGCTCGGCCAGCCAATTGTACGAAAGTCGCATGGTCGCCGGGCCTCAGAACTGGCGCAGGAAGCGCAGGTCGCCGCCGTAGAAGAGGCGGATGTCGTCGATCTTGTACTTGAGCATCGCAATGCGCTCGACACCGAGCCCGAACGCAAAGCCGCTGTATTCTTCCGGGTCGTAACCGATCGCGGCAAACACCGCCGGATCGACCATCCCTGCGCCGAGGATCTCCAGCCATCCGGTGCCCTTGCAGACGCGGCATTCGGGGTTCGACTGGCTGCAGACGACACAGGCCACGTCCACCTCCGCGCTCGGCTCGGTGAACGGGAAGAAGCTCGGTCGCAGTCTCACCGCCAGCTCGCGGCCGAACACGCGGCGCAGGAACTCGGTGAGCACGCCCTTGAGATGAGCGAAGGTGATGCCGCGGTCCACCATGAGGCCTTCGATCTGGTGGAACATCGGCGAATGCGTCACGTCGTCGTCGTGCCGGTAGACGGCGCCCGGAGCGATGATGCGCACGGGCGGCCGTCGGCTCTCCATCACGCGGATCTGCACCGGAGACGTGTGCGTGCGCAGTACGCGGCCGCCTTCGACAAAGAACGTGTCGTGCATGTCGCGCGCCGGGTGATCCGACGGAATGTTGAGGGCCTCGAAGTTGTGGTAGTCGTCCTCGACTTCGGGCCCTTCGGCGATCTCGAAGCCCATGCCGCCCAGGATGGCGCAGATCTCGCTCATCGTGCGCGAGATCGGATGGATGGTTCCGAGCGGCAGACCTGCCGCCGGAAGCGTCACGTCGACGGCCGCATTCGCGAGCGCCGCCGCGCGCTCGACGGCCTTCAGCTCGGTTTCCCTCGCCGCGATCGCAGCTTCCACCTCGTCCTTCGCGCGGTTGACGCGCTGGCCGAAGGCGGGCTTTTCTTCGTTGGGGAGCGTGGCGAGGGCGCGGAGCGCGCCCGTGAGTCGCCCCTTTTTGCCGAGAACCTCGACGCGAAGCTTCTCGAGATCGGCGCGCGCGCCCGCGCGACCGACGCACGCAATGGCGTCGGCCGCGATCTGTTCGGGCGACTCGGGCGCAGTGCTCAAGCGAGCGTTCTCAATCGGCCGTTCAGGCCGCGAGCTTCGACTTGGCGACCTGGACGAGCTCGACGAACGCCGCGTGCTCGTTGACGGCGAGCTCGGCGAGCGCCTTGCGGTCGATCTCGACTCCGGCCTGCTTGAGGCCATGCATCAGCATCGCGTAAGTCAGGCCCTCGAGGCGTGCCGCCGCGTTGATGCGCACGATCCACAACGCGCGGAACTCGCGCTTGCGGACCTTGCGGTCGCGGTAGGCGTACACGAGACCCTTCTCGACGGTCTCGCGTCCCTGGCGGTAGAGCTTGCGTCCGCCGACGTAGCCCTTTGCATAGCTCAGGATCTTCTTGTGGCGGCGTTTGCCTTTCGTTCCACGTGTAACTCTGGACATGACGTGTCTCCAAAATACGGCCGGGCTGCTGAGCCCGGCAGGTAACTAGTTCACCTTCGCGCTCGCGCGCTCATGGTTCACCTTCGCGCTCGCGCGCTCGGGATCAGGGCAGGAGCAGGATGCGCTTGATCGCGCGCTCGTCGACGGCGGCGACGAGCGTCGAATGACCCAGCTGTCGCTTCTGCTTGCGAGTCTTGGCCGAGAGCTGGTGGCGGTGGTAGGCCCGGCCGCGCTTGATCCTGCCGCTGCCGGTCACCTTGAAGCGCTTCGCGGCGCCCCTGTTCGTCTTACACTTGGGCATTCTTCTCTCCCTTCACTGGCGTTTTCACCGGAACCACGATGACCGACATGTTGCGGCCCTCCAGGCGCGGCTCTCCGTCCGGTTGTGCGACATCGGCGATCGTCGACAGAACCTTGGCCAGCATCGTCTTGCCCATCTCGGGCCGCGTGATTTCCCTGCCCTTGAAGAACACCGTGACTTTCACGCGGTGCCCGGCGGCAAGGAAGCGCTTGATGTGGCTGGTCTTGAACTCGATGTCGTGGGCCTCGGTACGCGACCGCAGCTTCACCTCTTTCATCTGCTGGGATGCAGAGGTGCTCTTCTTCTTCGACTCCTGGACCTTCTTTCGTTCCTCGTAGCGGAACTTGTGAAAGTCCATGATTCGAACGACGGGCGGCTGCGCGTCGCCGGCGACTTCGACGAGATCCATGTTGCGCTGCTCGGCAATCTCTCGAGCGTCGGCCATCGTCATGATGCCGAGCTGCTCGCCCTTGCTGTCGATCAGGCGAACTTCGCGTGCACGGATCTCATTGTTGATCCGGAAATCCTGACTCTTGGCTATGGTACACCTCCCGTGCCGATGCGGCTGCGCTCCGCGAGCCACCCGGCAAACGTGTCGATGGTCATGGGTTCGACCTGCTGCCCACCGAGCAGGCGCGGTGCGACGGTCCCGGCCTCGACTTCCTTGTCGCCGACGACGGCGACGACGGGAATCTTGGCGGCCTGGGCTTCGCGAATCTTGAATCCGAGTTTTTCGTTGCGAATGTCGGCGCGAGCGCGGAACCCGCCCTCGCGCAGCTTCTTCGCGACTTCGCCGGCGAAATCGTTCTGGCGATCCGTGACGGTGACGAGACGGACCTGGGTCGGCGCCAGCCAGAGCGGCAACGCGCCCGCCGTGTGCTCGATGAGGATGCCGAGGAAGCGCTCGAGCGAGCCGAGCACGGCACGGTGGATCATCACCGGGCGCTTCTTGTTGCCCTCGGCGTCGATGTAGTGGAGCTCGAAGCGCTCGGGCAGCGAGAAATCGAGCTGCACCGTGCTGAGCTGCCACTCGCGGCCGACGGCGTCGAGCACGCAGAAGTCGATCTTCGGCCCGTAGAAAGCGCCGTCACCGGCGTTGAGCTTGTACTCGACGCCCTCGGTGGCCAGCACGTCGCGAAGCGCGTTCTCCGCGTTCTCCCACGCTGCGTCGGTACCGATCGACTTCTCCGGACGCGTGGACAGGTACACGCGCGTCTCGGTGAAACCGAAGGTCTCGTTCATGTTGCGAATCATCGAGATCACGGTGCGGATCTCTTCCTGGACCTGCTCGGGCGCGCAGAAGATGTGCGCGTCGTCCTGGCAGAACGATCGCACGCGCGTAAGGCCGTGCACCACGCCCGAGCGCTCGAACCGGTGCAGCCGGCCGAAGTCGGCGAAGCGGATCGGCAGCTCGCGGTACGAGTGCAGGTCTTCCGAGTACATCAGGCAGTGCGTCGGGCAGTTCATGGGCTTCACCGAGAAGTCGCGCTCCTCGACCGAAGTGAAGTACATGTTCTCGCGATAGTTCTCGTAGTGGCCGGAGGTGTGCCAGAGGTCGACGTCGAGGATCTGCGGCGTGATGACTTCGCTGTAGTCGTAGCGACGGTAGAGCCCGCGGATGTACTCGACGAGAAGGTTGTAGACGAGCGCGCCGTCCGGATGGAAGAACGGGCTGCCGGGAGCCTCGCGGTGGAAGCTGAAGAGGCCGAGCTGCTTGCCGAGGCGGCGGTGGTCGCGGCGCTTGGCTTCCTCGAGCCGCGCGAGGTGCTGCTCGAGCGCTTTCCGGTCGGCCCACGCGGTGCCGTAGATGCGCTGGAGCATCGGGTTCTTCTCGTCGCCGCGCCAGTAGGCGCCTGCCACGCTGAGAAGCTTGAACGCGCCGAGCCTGCCGGTCGCCGGTACGTGCGGGCCGCGGCAGAGATCCACGAAGTCGCCCTGGCGGTAGAGCCCGACGGTTTCGTCGGCGAGCCCGCCGATGATTTCGGCCTTGAAGGTCTCGCCCATCGAAAGGAAGAGCTTCACCGCGTCGTCGCGCTTCCAGTCCTCGCGCGTCACCGGGTGATTCTCGGCGACGATCTTCGCCATCTCGGCCTCGATCTTCTCGAGGTCTTCCGGATCGAAACCGCGGTCGAACTTGAAGTCGTAGAAGAAGCCGTTTTCGATCACCGGACCGATGGTGACCTGCGCCTCCGGGAAGAGGCGCTTGACGGCGTGTGCGAGCAGGTGGGCGCTCGAGTGTCGGAGAAGCTCCAGCCCCTCGGGGCTGTCGGGAAGAATCGGTGCGACGGAGCAGTCCACTTCGAGCGGAGTGGAAAGGTCTCGAGGCCGGCCGTCGATCATCACCCCTACCGCGAGCCTGGCGACTTTGCCGCCAAGGGTCTCGCTCGCGGGCGAGCCCGCGGGGATGGTTCGAGCGCCGTCGCCGGGTAGGCTGACGGTGATCTCTTTCGACATGCCGTTTCTCTCGAGTGACCGGTTTTGGAGGCGTGGGGAGCGGCGTGCGCCTTTCGGCTTGGCTCGCATTGGCGGGACGTTGCCCGGCTTTGCCCGTGTACCTCGTTGTTCGCCGGCCCTGCTCTGCTCCTGCTGGATCCCTTGGGATCGTAGATTTCGTGGTAGGCGCGGGCGGGATCGAACCGCCGACCCCTACCGTGTCAAGGTAGTGCTCTCCCGCTGAGCTACGCGCCTACGAATCGCGCCTTTCCCCGGTCTTTGGACACGGATCGGGCGCAGCGGAACGCGCTTGGTAACAACCGCGGTGCGGGGAGTCAAACCTGCCGGCCGCGGCAAGTTGCCGTCGTTTCGCGGCATTTCCTCGAACATCCGGTGGATGTCGGCGGGAGCCCGAGAGGCCAGACCGGGCACGGAGCCGAGCGGCACCGGGACGGCGCCACGGGCGCCGCCGCACTCGCGCGGCGACCTTCCTGCCCGTAGGATGAGCGCCCATGCCGCCGACGCCCCGAACCGTCTTCGCGACGCCCTTCCTCGTCGTCGTGCTGCTGGCGCTGGTGGGCCTGGTGGTCCTGCTGATCGCGCCCTACGCGACCCCGATCGCCTGGTCCTGCGTCCTCGCCGTCTTCTTCTACCCGGCCTACAAGATCCTGCTGCGCGCCATGCCCGGGAAACCGAGCCTCGCCGCCGCCCTTCTCACGCTCGCCGTCTTCCTGCTCGCCGTCGTTCCCTCGCTGCTGCTGACCGGCGTCGTGGCCCGCGAAGCCATTACCGCCTTCCAGGGTGCGCAGGCCTACATCATCGAGCACCGCGTGCAGATGATCGACGACCTGCGCCACCACTGGATGATCGAACCGGCGTGGGGCTGGTTCAGCGAGCGCATCGCGGGCGGCGACGTCGATCCCACGTCGATGGGCCTCTCCGGGCTCAAGTGGCTCAGCGAGTTCGCCGCCGCCAATGCCGGATCGGTGGCGAAGAACGTACTCGGCTTCCTCGTCGGGATCGGCGTCCTCATGTTCACCCTGTTCTTCGCGTTCCGCGACGGCGCCCAGTTCGTGGGCTACCTCGAGGAATCGCTGCCGATGCACGGCGAGGACCGGCGGCGCCTCTTCGACCGCCTGCAGAACACGCTGCTCGCCGTCGTGCAGGGCATGGCAGCCACTGCGCTGCTGCAGGCCGTGCTCGTCGGCGTCGCGCTGTGGGTGCTCGGCGTGCCGTTCGTGCTGCTGCTGTCGGTCGTGGCGTTCGCGTTCGCGTTCCTGCCGGTCGGCGGCGCGTCGCTGGTGTGGGTGCCGGTGGCGCTCGGCCTCTACGCGGGCGGCGACTACGTGAAGGCGACGGCGCTCATGGTCTGGGGCGGTGTCGTCGTCTCGGCCGTCGACAACTTCGTCCGACCCCTCGTCATCGGCGGCCAGGCCCAGCTTCCGACCCCGCTGCTGTTCTTCGGCATCCTCGGAGGTCTCCAGCTCTTCGGCTTCGTCGGCCTCTTCGCCGGTCCCGCGACGATCGCCGCCTTCCTCTCCATTGTCTCGATCTACCGCGAGCGATTGCTGTCGCTGAGAGACGAACCCGCCGCCGAATAGGAAATCGGGGACGGATCCCGATTGCGCT
>CAYYVZ010000202.1:0-6752 GCA_964475235.1 uncultured Myxococcales bacterium
CATGGCTCGCCGCTGGCCTCCACCACATCCTCGAAGGTTACGACCACCTCCTGTTCGTCTTCGCCCTGCTGCTCGGCGCCGCGACGCTCGGCGCGACCGTCCGCCTCGTCACGGCGTTCACGATCGGCCACTCGATCTCGCTCGCGCTGGCCGCGACCGGTCTCGTCGCGCTCCCCGCTTCGATCGTCGAGCCCGGCATCGCCGCCTCGATCGTCGTGGTCGCGCTGCTCGGCCTCTCGGGGCGCGGCGCTCGGCGTGAATCCCTGGCGCTCACGTTCGCGTTCGGCCTGCTCCACGGCCTCGGCTTCGCGTCGGCCCTCGTCGAGGCAGGAATCGCCGACGGTTCCACGGCCCGTCTCCTTGCGTCGGTGCTCTGCTTCAACATCGGCGTCGAAGCCGGGCAGCTCGCGTTCGCAGCCATGGCGTTTCCGGCGCTCGCGCTGCTTCGCCGCCGGCCCGCCTTCGCGGCCGGCGGCGCGCGGTGGTGCTCGGCTGCCGTCGCGGCATGCGGCGTGTTCTGGTTCGTCGAGCGCGTGGCCGGGGGCTGAGAGCGCATCCCGAAGCGGCCGGGACGCCCCGCCCTCCCGGCGAATCCCGCGTCGTCGCTGCGGCAATGGTGCTATCCGGACGCCCGTTCTACGTTCCGCCCATGAGCGACAACTCCGAGTACACTCCGCCCCGGGTCTGGACATGGAACAAGGGCTCCGGCGGCCGTTTCGCCGAGATCAACCGCCCCATCGCCGGCCCGACCCACGACAAGGACCTGGCCGTCGGCAAGCATCCTCTCCAGCTCTACTCCCTCGGCACTCCCAACGGCGTGAAGGTGACGATCATGCTCGAGGAGCTGCTGGCGCTCGGCCACAGCGGCGCCGAGTACGACGCATGGATCGTCAACATCATGGCCGGAGACCAGTTCAGCAGCGGCTTCGTCGCTGCCAATCCGAACTCGAAGATCCCCGCGCTGATGGATCACAGCACCACTCCGCCGACACGCGTCTTCGAGTCGGGTGCCATCCTGCTCTACCTGGCGGAGAAGTTCGGCGAGTTCCTGCCGTCGGACCCCCGAACCCGCACCGAGTGCCTTTCGTGGCTGTTCTGGCAGATGGGCGCGGCCCCGTTTCTCGGCGGCGGATTCGGTCACTTCTACGCCTACGCTCCGGTCAAGCTCGAGTACGCGATCGACCGGTTCGCCATGGAAGTGAAGCGCCAGCTCGACGTGCTCGACCGCCGGCTGGCCGAAAGCGAGTACATGGCCGGCAGCGAGTACACGATCGCGGACATGGCCATCTGGCCCTGGTACGGCGCGGTGATGTCGAACGCCGCCTACAACGCGGCCGAGTTCCTCGAAACGCACACCTACACGAACGTCGCGCGCTGGACCGCCCAGGTCGGCGAGCGGCCGGCGGTCAGGCGCGGGCGGATGGTGAACGCCGTCTTCGGCAAGCCGGAGAACCAGCTTCGCGAGCGGCACGACGCATCCGACTTCGAGCTGAGGACCCAGGACAAGCTCGAGCTGGGGAGCTGACGGCATTGCGACGCCGGGACCGAGGAATATCCTGCGGCGCGTGAAACACCCCGCCCCTCGTCCTGCCGCGCACCTCCGCCGCCCGCCGGCGATTCTTTGCCTCCTGGCCCTTCTCGCGCCAGCGAGCATCGCCACGACGGTCACCGCTGCTCCTCGCGCCGTCGGCGGGGCGGTGGCCTCTGCTCCCCGACCGGCCGGGACGACCGTCGCGCGCTTTTCGCCCGAAGGCACGGTCAAGGGTCCACAACAGGTCACGGCGCGCTTCTCCGCCGCGATGGTTCCGTTCGGCGACCTCACCGATCGCGAGCCGCCGTTCGGCGTCGCCTGCGCGATGAAGGGAACGAGCCGCTGGATCGACTCGGTCACGTGGTCGTACGACTTCGAAAAGCCGCTGCCGTCGGGAATGCGCTGCAAGTTCGAGCTGCGCGATGGCGTGACGGCGCTCGACGGCACGCCGGTATCGGGCAAGCGCGCGTTCGAATTCTCGACCGGGGGCCCGGCTGTCGAAGAGATCCGTCCGTGGCCCGGCGACGAGCAGGTCGACGAGCAGCAGGTCTTCCTGCTGTCTCTCGACGGGGAAGTCGATCCCGCTACGGTTCCGCCGAACGTGCGCTTCACTGTCGAAGGCCTGCCCGAGCGCATCGAAGCAGACCTCGTGGAAGGGGCCGCGCTCGAGAAACTCCTCGCAGCGATGTCGAAGTGGCAGCGTCCCCAGCCGCCGCTGGTCGCCGTGCGCGCGCGGCGCACGTTTCCGAACGGCAAGAAGATCCGTCTCGAGTGGGGCAAGGGCATCCGTTCCAGGTCGGGCGAAGCGACGACGAGCGCGCAGACCTTCGAGTTCAAGGCGAGGCCCGCGTTCTCGGCGAGCGTGAGCTGCCGGCGCGAGAACGCGCGCTCGGGCTGCGTGCCGATTCTGCCGATCAGCGTGTCGTTCGCTTCGCCGGTGCCGCTCGCGATGGCCGAGGCCGTGCGCCTCACGGCGCCGGACGGCACGGCAAAACCTCCGGCCGCTGCCAGCGAAGACGAGAAGCGGGACGGCTTCACGCAGTCGCTGCTGTTCGAAGCGCCGTTCGCGGAAGCCCAGACGTATGCCGTGCAGTTTCCCGCCGGGCTGCGCGACGATGCGGGGCGAAGCCTTCCGGCCAGCCAGGCGAAGTCGCTGACCGTCAAGACGGGGCCGCTGCCGGTGCTGGCGAAGTTCGCGGCCGGCTTCGGCATCGTCGAGCGCAACGCCGATCCCGCGATCCCGGTCACGCTGCGCAGCATCGAGCCGAAGGTCGCGGCGAAGGAGCTTCTCCCCGTCGCGCCGCCCGATACGGGTGCGCTCGGGCCGGGCGCCGATGCGGTCCAGGGAAGCGATCTCCGCGTGGCGGCCGACGATCCCGGGCAGATCCTCGAATGGCTGCGGCGCGTGTCGATGGCGAGCCGCCGGAAGTCCGTCTTCGAGGGCGCGCTGCCGGCAGCGGCCGGCAGTCGCACATCGTTCACGATTCCGAAGCCCGGTCCCGGCAAGGAAATGGAAGTCGTCGGCGTGCCAATGCCGAAGGCCGGCCTCCACATCGTGGAGATCGAGAGTCCCCTGCTCGGCGCGGCCCTGCTCGGCCAGCAGAAGCCGATGTTCGTGGCGACGGCCGCGCTCGTCACCAACCTCGCCGTGCACTTCAAGCAGGGCCGCGAGGGTTCGATCGCGTGGGTGACGACGCTCGACAAGGCCGAGCCCGTCGCCGGTGCGCGCGTAGTCGCAAGCGACTGCAACGGCACCGAGCTCGGCGTCGCGGAAACCGGGGCGGACGGCGTCGCGCGGTTCGCGTCGCTGCCCGCTACCCAGGCGCTGCCGAGCTGCTGGCCGCAGTGGAGCCGCAGCGACGAGGAAGCCGACTCCCGCGACTTCAGCAGCGTGCCCGCGCTCTCGGGCATGGCGTCGGGCATCCTCGTCGTCGCGCGCACGAACGACGACATGAGCTTCGTGCACTCGTCGTGGGACCGCGGCATCGAGCCGTGGCGCTTCGATCTTCGCGAGAGCGGCTGGGGCGACTCCGACCTCGTCGTGCACACGATCTTCGACCGTCCGCTCTACCGGGCCGGCGAGACCGTCCACATGAAAGCGCTGCTGCGCAGCAAGTCGATGGGCGGCTTCGCGGTGCCGGACGAGGCACGGCGGCCGACGAAACTCGTCGTCGAGTTCACCGCCCTGCAGCAGCGCCACGAAATTCCGGTCACGTTCGACCGGGCAGGCGTCGCGACGGCGGACTGGCCGATCCCCGCGACGGCGAAACTCGGCAGCTATGCCGTGACGTTCGAAGGCGCGGACAACCAGAGGCTCTGGTCGGGATCGTTCCGCGTCGAGCAGTTCCGCGTTCCGCTCCTGCGCGGCGAGGTCGCCCTGCCGCCGGTCGTCCAGCCTCGCGCGCCGTCGGTCGACGTGGACATCGGTGTTCACTACCTCGCGGGCGGCGCCGCCGCCCGGCTTCCCGTCGTGCTGCGCAGCGAGCTCAGGCCCGCGTGGTTCGACGCTCCGGACGACTACGACGGCTATGCGTTCGGCGCGGGCGCCGTGGGCGAAGGGATTGCCGACGACGACGAGGCGGCGGACGAAGAAGCAGGCACCCGTCCGCATCACCGCTACGAAGTCGAGCTCGACGACGCAGGCGGCAAGCGCGTCACGGTGGGCGAGCTGCCCGTCGTGGACCGGCCGACGAGCCTCGTGCTCGAAGCGGAGTTTCGCGATCCGAACGGCGAGGTCGAGACGGTCGCGACGTCGCGCACGCTGCTGCCGTCGTCGCGCGTGCCCGGCATCCGCGTCGACGACTGGACGAAGGCCGAGGACGCCGTGCGTCCCCACGTCGCCGTGCTGACACCGGAAGGACGGCCGGCACCCGGCACCCGGGTGCGCATCGAAGTCTCGAAACGCGAGTGGTTCTCGCACCGCAAGCGCCTCGTCGGCGGCTTCTACGGCTACGAGACCACGACGAACACGCGCTCGCTGGGGCTTCTGTGCGAAGGCACGACCGACGACAAGGGCCTCTTCGCGTGCTCCGTAAAGCCACCCGAGAAAGGTCAGCTCCTGCTCGAAGCGGTGGTCACCGACGAAGGCGGCAACGAGGCGTCGACGCAGACGTCGGTCTGGGTCCCGGGCGAAGACGACGGCTTCGACACCTCCGACGACGACCGCATCGACGTCGTGCCCGAGAAGAAAGCCTACGAGCCCGGCGAGACGGCGCGGCTGCAGGTGCGCATGCCTTTCCGCGAAGCGACGGCCCTCGTCACGATCGAACGCGAAGGCGTCGGCGAGACGCGCGTCGTGAAGATTCGCGCCGAAGACCCCGTCGTCGAAGTCCCGATCCGCGACGAGCACGCGCCCAACGTCTTCGTCTCCGTGCTCGCCGTGCGCGGGCGTGTCGGCGACGTACAGCCGACGGCGATGCTCGACCTCGGCCGCCCGGCCTTCAAGCTCGGCATCGCCGAGCTGCGCGTCGACTGGAAGACCCACCGGCTCGGCGTGGCGGTGACGAGCGACCGCGACACGTACAAGGCGAGGGAGAAAGCTCGCGTCCACGTGAAAGTGACGCGCCACGACGGCAGCGCGCCGCCCGAAGGCAGCGAAGTCGCCGTGGCCGCGGTCGACGAGGGCCTGCTCGAGCTGCTCCCGAACGAGAGCTGGAGCGTGCTCGACGCGATGATGTCGGCGCGCGGCTACGAGGTGACGACGAGCACCGCGCAGGGCCAGGTGATCGGCAAGCGCCACTACGGGCGCAAGGCGGTGGCGGCCGGCGGCGGCGCAGGCGGCGCCTCTTCGCCAACGCGCGAGCTGTTCGACACCCTGCTCTTCTGGTCCTCGCGCGTGAAGCTCGACGCGAGCGGGCAGGCCGACGTGGAAGTTCCGCTGGGCGACTCGCTGACTGCGTTCCGTATCGTCGCGATCGCGACCGGCGGTGCAGGCGAATTCGGCGACGGCTCGACGACGATCCGCTCGACGCGCGAGCTCGCGACGTATTCGGGGCTGCCGCTCATGGTGCGCGAAGGCGACTCGTTCACCGCCGAGTTCACTCTGCGAAATACCGGCGCGCGACCGCTCGACGTCGGCGTGGGCGGGAGCATCGAGTCCACTCCCGCCGCCGCCGCAGCGACCGCTCTTGCCGAGCAGCGTGTCACGCTCGCGCCCGGCGAGAGCCGCATCGTCACGTGGCTCGTTTCCGTGCCGAAGGGCGTCACGGCGCTCGGCTGGAACGTTTCGGCTTCGGCCGGCGACGCTTCCGACAGCCTCGTTGCCCGCCAGCGCGTCGAGCCGGCGGTCCCCGTCCAGGTCGTGCAGGCAACGCTCGCCCAGCTCGAAACGAGCGCGGCGATGCCCGTCGAGGTCCCCGCGAACGCCGATCCGTCCACCGCCGGCAGCGGGATTGCCGTGGCCGCCGCCGCGTCGCTCGGCGACAGCGTCGCGCCGATGAAGGACTGGCTCGCGCGTTACCGATATTCCTGCCTCGAGCAGAAAGTCTCGATCGCGATCGGCCGGGAGGACGACGCTGCCTGGCAGGCGCTCGTCGGCGAGCTCGAGTCGTACGTCGATGCGTCGGGGCTGCTCATGTACTTCCCCGGCGGCCGCGCCGGCGACGACCGGCTCACCGCGTACGTGCTCGCGATCGCCCTCGCCGCCGGCCGCACGCTGCCCGAGGATCTCACCGAGAAGCTGACGACGGCCCTCGCAGGCTTCGTCGCGGGACGCATCGTGCGCACCTCCGGCCTCGACGTGCCCGACCGCACGCTGCGCAAGCTTTCCGCCGTCGAAGCGCTCGCGCGCTACGGCAAGGCCGACGAGTCGATGCTCGCGGGCATCAACGTCCAGCCCGAGCTGTGGCCGACCTCGGCCGTGCTCGACTGGTGGAGCATCCTCTCGCGCATGCCCGACCTCGAAGACGGCGCTGCCCGCAGGCGCGACGTCGACAACGTGCTGCGCGCGCGCCTCGACCTTTCGGGCACGACCCTCGTGTTCACGACGTCACTGACCGACGAGATCTGGTGGATGATGGCAGGCTCCGATTCGAACGCGGTCCGGCTGCTGCTCCACCTCGTCGAGTTCGGGCTCTGGAAGGAGGACGCACCGCGCGTGCTGGCCGGCGCCATCGCACGGCGCAGCGGCGGCGCCTGGCAGACGACGGTGGCGAATGCATGGGGCGTCGTCGCGATGCGCCGCTTCGCACGGGCATTCGAAGGCGAGCCGGTCACCGGAACG
>CAYYVZ010000202.1:6762-9091 GCA_964475235.1 uncultured Myxococcales bacterium
GGCATCGATCGACTGGACCGCGGGACCCACACCGCCGCCCGTCCTGCTCGCGTGGCCCGCCGGCCGGGCGGATCTGGCAACCAGACAATCCGGAACCGGCAAGCCGTGGATCACGACGACGGCGAAAGCCGCCGTCGCGCGCACCGAAGCCGTCGCGGCGGGCTATCGCCTCACGCGCACCGTGACGCCCGTGGACGCGAAGTCCCCGGGCACGTGGCGCCGCGGCGACCGCATGCTCGTACGCATCGACATCGACGCGCAGCGGCCGATGTGGTGGGTCGTGGTCGACGATCCGGTTCCGGCAGGAGCTTCGCATCTCGGCACCGGCCTCGGCCGCGGCGCCGAGCCGTCCGTCGTCTCGAATCCCGTCACCGGCGATGAAGAGCACACGCTGGCACCGGCCTTCGTCGAGCGCTCGCAGTCGTCGTGGCGCGCGTACCTGCAGTACCTGCCGCGCGGGCGCAGCCGGCTCGAGTACACGATCCGCCTGAACCAGGCCGGCACCTTCCACCTTCCGCCGGCCCGCGCCGAGGCGCTCTACGCGCCCGAGGTGTTTGGCGAGCTGCCGATGGGGACGATCACGGTGGAGCCGTGAGGAGGCGCAAGCTCTTCATGCCGGCCGCAGTCGTGGCTGCGTTCGCGGTCTTCGCGACCGCGAACGCTCCGGCGCCTTCGATGCCCTGCTACGAGACGGTGCGCCGCTCGTGGGCGCCGTCGGATGTGCGCATCCTCGATCGTCGCGGCGAGGTGATTCACGAGGCGCGCGTGGACTCTTCCGTGCGGCGGCTCGCATGGACGCCGCTCGACGAGATTTCTCCTGCCCTCGTTCGTGCCGTGACCGAGTCGGAAGACCGCCGCTTTTCCTCGCACGCCGGCGTCGACTGGCGCGCGGTCGCCGCCGCGGCGTGGCAGTCGGTCGGCGGCGGGCCCCCGCGCGGTGCGAGCACGATCACGATGCAGCTCGCCGCTCTCGTGGACCCGTCGCTTCGTCGCGGCAACGGGCCGCGCGGGCCGACACGGAAGTGGCAGCAGATGCGCGCAGCGTTCGCGCTCGAGGAAGACTGGTCGAAAGCCGAGATCCTCGAAGCCTACCTCAATCTGGTCGGCTTCCGCGGGGAGGTCGAGGGCGTCCGCGCGGCCGCGGAGACCGTCTTCGGCAAGGCACCGCACGGGCTGACCATCGAGGAAAGTGTCGCGCTCGCCGCGTCGATTCGTGCTCCGGGAGCTGCGGCGGCAACTCTCGAGCGACGCGCGAAGAATCTCGCCGCGCGCCTGCGGAGCGGCGACGTCGGTCTCGTCGAGGCCGCCTCGATGCGGCTCGCCGGCCCGCCGTCCGGGCGCGGCCCGCGCGCGGCTCTCCTCCCCCACGCGGCGCGCATGCTCCTGCGCGACTCGGCCGGGAACGACGTCCGTGCGTCCATCGACGCGCGCATCCAGGTCGCTGCCGCCGCATCGCTCCGGCGCCATGTCCTCGAGATCCGGGACCGGTCGGCGTCGGACGGCGCCGTGCTCGTGGTGGACAACGCGAGCGGCGAAGTCCTCGCCTACGTGGGCTCGACCGGCGGACTGTCGGGTGCTCCGGAGGTCGACGGCGTGCGGGTGCCGCGCCAGGCCGGTTCCACGCTCAAGCCCTTCCTCTACGCGCTCGCCCTCGACGAAGGCCTCGTCACTGCCGCGACTCTGCTGGAAGACACTCCGCTCGAGCTCGCCGTCGGCGACACGGTTTACCGGCCGGAGAACTACGACCATCGCTTCCGCGGACTCGTTCCGGTGCGCGCCGCACTCGCGGCATCGCTCAACGTTCCCGCCGTGCGCACGCTCACGCTGCTCGGCGAGGAGAGGTTTGCCGAGACGCTGCGCGCACTGCGCGTCGGCGGCGTGAAGGAGAGCGGTGACTGGTACGGGCCGTCGCTGGCCCTCGGTTCCGTGGACGTGACGCTCTGGGACCTCGTGGGCGCGTATCGGGCGATGGCGCGCGGCGGAGTGTGGGGGCCGCTGAGGCTCGAGCTATTGGGTGCGGCGTCGACTCCCGGCGCGGGCGCGCGCGTGTTCGACACATCCACCGCGTGGATCGTCGGCGACATGCTCTCCGACCGCGGCAGCCGCTCGGCGACGTTTCACCTCGACGGACCGCTTTCGACCCGCTTCTGGACGGCCGTCAAGACCGGCACCAGCAAGGACATGCGCGACAACTGGTGCGTCGGTTGGTCGGGCCGCTATACGGTCGGCGTGTGGGTGGGCAATTTCTCCGGCGAGCCGATGCACGACGTGAGCGGCACGAGCGGCGCCGCACCGATCTGGCGCGAGGTGATGGACGTCCTGCACGAGG
>CAYYVZ010000203.1:0-9060 GCA_964475235.1 uncultured Myxococcales bacterium
GCACGATGCTCTCGGCCACCGTCGGGAGCGTGCTCGACACCGTCTTCGCACTTCGACGCGTCGTCGAGCTTGCCGAGGGCGGCGAAGCTTCGCTCGTCTGGACGCTCGCTGCGGGAACGTCGAAGGACAAGGTCGTGGGCGACGTCTCCTCGCTCGCGAAGCAGGCAGTCACCGAAGACGGGATGAAGGCCATCGTCAAGGCGGCCGCGGGTGTCGAGCGGGCACGTCGCCGCAAGCACGGGCTCGACGGCGACCAGGCCGACCTCGCGCAGGAGCTCGCGGGTGCGATGCTCTACTCGCATCCGGCGCTCTCGGTCGCAGACGCCGACCGCGCGCGCGCGAGCGTTGCCGCCAATCCGTTCTGGTCGCTCGGGCTGCCGGGCGATTGCCTGCTCGCCGTCGTGCCGGCGACGCACGCCGACGCGCCGCGAGTCGCAGCCGCGCTCGCGGTGGGCGGATATCTTGCCGAGTTCGCCGCCGGCGTGGGCGTGGCCGTGCTTTGCGAAGAGGCGGGCTGCCGGCGCGAATCGTGCGTGCACCGGGGCGCCGTGGAAGCGGCGACGCCGCGCGCGGGCCTGGCCTGCGCGAGCGAGATCGGCGACGACTTCGCGGCGACGCTTCGCGCGCAGGCGCACTGGCTCGTCGGTGCCTCGGCGCCCGAGCTTGCCGGCGCTCCCGACGCGCCGAAGCAGAAAGGCCCTCGGCCGCGCGCCGCGAAGGCCGAGGCGCCGCTCGCGATCAGGGACAAGCTTCTCTTCGACAACGGTTACGGCGGATTCTCGGCCGACGGACGCGAGTACGTGATGCGCGTCGGCCCGGCGGCAATCGAGGCCGGCGAGGCGCCGGCCGTGCCGCCGATGCCGTGGGTCAACGTCGTTTCGAACGAGCGTTTTGGATTTCTCGCGACCGAGAGCGGCGCCGGCTACACGTGGTCGGCCAACAGCCGCCAGAACAAGCTGACACCGTGGAGCAACGACCCGGTCAGCGATCCTCACGGCGAGGCTCTCTACATCCGCGACAACGCCACCGGGCGCTTCTGGTCGCCGCAGCCCGGTCCTGCGCCGTCGGGCTCGTGGTGCGAAGTGCGCCACGGCATGGGCTCGTCGCGCTGGCTCATGCGCACCGAGGCGCTCGAGCACGAAGTCACGACGTGGATCGGCGGAGAAGACCCGATCCGGCTCACGCGCATCCGCATCTCCAACCGCGGCAGCCGCGAGCGCAAGCTGTCGCTCTATTCCTTTGCGCGCCTCGTGCTCGGGGTGCAGCCGTCGGAAACGTCGCGCTTCGTCGTTGCTCAGCGCGACGGCGAGACCGGTGTGCTGCTCGCGCAGAATCCGATGAGCGAGGACTACCGCGACGCGGTCGCGTTCGCGGCGGTGCTCAAGTCGCCGGAGACGGCAGGTACTTCCACGACCGATCGTGCGGAGTTCGTCGGTCGCGGCGGCACCATGCAGGCGCCTCGTGCGGTCGCCGAGGGCGCGACGTTCGGCGACCGCGTCGCTGGGCCCGCGCAAGAGCCGGGCGTGCCCGGCGGTCAAAAGGATCCTTGTTTCGCCTTCGAGGTTTCCGTCACGCTCGCGCCGCGCGGAGAGACGGAGATCGTCCTCGCGTTCGGACAGGGTGTCGATCGCGACGCGGCGCTCGCCCTCGTCGAGCGCTATCGCAGCGAAGAGCGGCAGAAAGAGTCGCTCGAGGAAGTTCGCGCCGGCTGGAAAGACCTCACGTCGGCGCTGGAGATCACGACGCCGTCGAAGTCGTTCGACCTCATGATGAACGGCTGGCTGCTCTACCAGGCGCTGAGTTGCCGCATCAACGGCCGCTCCGCGTACTACCAGTCGGGCGGTGCGTTCGGCTTCCGCGACCAGCTCCAGGATTCGTCGGCGCTCGTCTACGCGAGGCCCGACCTTTCGCGCGCGCAGATCCTGCTGCACGCCGCGCACCAGTTCGTCGAAGGCGACGTGCTGCACTGGTGGCATCCGCCGGCCGCGCGCGGCACGCGTACGCGCTTCTCCGACGACCTCAACTGGCTTCCGTACCTGACGGCGACCTACCTCGGCACGACGGGCGACGAGAGCGTGCTCGACGAGAAGGCGCCGTTCGTCAAGGCGCGCCAGCTGAACGAAGGCGAGGACGAGACGTATCTGCAGCCGGAGCGCACGACGGAAACGGCAACGGTCTACGAGCACTGCTGCCGCGCGCTCGACCGCTCGCTGACGGCCGGTGCGCACGGACTTCCGCTCATGGGCACAGGCGACTGGAACGACGGCATGAACCGCGTCGGCCGCCTCGGCCGCGGCGAGAGCGTGTGGATGGCGTTCTTCCTCGCCACCACGCTCGACCTGTTCGTGCCGATCGTCGAAAAGCGCGCCGATTGGGAGAGGCTGCGGCGCTACCGGCAGTACCGGCAGTCGCTCGGTGCGGCGATCGAGACGTCGGCGTGGGACGGCCAGTGGTACCGCCGCGCGTACTACGACGACGGAGCGGTGCTCGGCTCGGCGACGAGCGAAGAGTGCCGCATCGACGCGATCGCCCAGTCGTGGGCGGTGATCTCGGGCGCGGCGTCGCCGGAGCGCGGAAAGCAGGCGATGAACGCGCTCGTCGAGCATCTCGTCGACGAGAATGCCGGCATCATCCGGCTGCTCTGGCCTCCGTTCGACAAGACGTCGCACGACCCGGGCTACATCAAGGGATACGTGCCCGGCATTCGCGAGAACGGCGGGCAGTATTCGCACGCGGCCATGTGGGCGATCCGCGCGCTGGCCAAGCTCGGCGATCGCGAGCGCGCGATGCGCTACTTCGAGATGGCCAATCCCGTCACGCATGGGCGCGACCGCGAAGCGGCCGACGTCTACAAGGTGGAGCCGTACGTGATCGCGGCCGACGTCTACGGCGTCGAGCCTCACCTCGGGCGCGGCGGCTGGACCTGGTACACGGGATCGGCGGCGTGGATGTACCGCACGGGCGTCGAGTCGCTGCTCGGTCTCACGATCGAGGAAGGGCGGCTGCTGCGCGTGAAGCCGTGCATCCCGGACTCTTGGCCGGGCTTCCGCATCAAGTACCGGTTGCCCGACCGGCGCACCGTCTACGACATCGAGGTGGAGAATCCGTCGGGCCGCGCGGCGTCCGTGGTGTCGGCGTCGATGGGAAACCAGGATGTGCCGGTCGATCGCAGCGGCGCCCGCATCGTGCTGCGCCGCGACGGCAAGCTCCACAAGATCAAAGTCACGCTCGGCTGAAGCCCGAAATCGGGGACGGATCCCGATTCCTTTCGCAGGCGATCTGCGTGAACCCGGAAATCGGGATCCGTCCCCGATTCACGCCGAGGCGGCGAGCGGCGAACATCGAGTCGGGCGCGACGATCGTCGCGCCGCTCGTGTTCACCTGCGTGCTCGAGCGTTCGTAGCGTCAGGACCTTCGCTACTTGACCTGCGCCTTGAACGAATCGGCTTCGTTGGTGTCCGTGTCCGCAGTCGCGAACGATGACGTCAAGCATGTCCCCGTGCTGCTGACGAGTTGGGCCAGGACTTCCGGGTCCTGCTCGAATAGCTCCGTCAAGCTGAACGCTACCGGCATCGGCAGGTTCACACCGGAGGCCTTGAGTTGCGCCTTCGTCTTGTCCATCTCTCCGGTTTTCAGCGTGAGTTTGCCGACGCCATCGGAAACGCCAGCCTTGTCGTCGTAGCGGAACCCATTGGGATCCTTGCTCTCCCACGAGGAGCCTGATTCGAGGACGAGGGACGTCGCAACCGAGGGCGTTCCTGCCGTCGCGTCGTAGATGCACAACTCGTAGATCGTGTCGTCATCCGGAGAACCGAGCGCTGCCTGGTCGAAGGCTTCGCCGTTGCTCCACTTCCACTGCAGCTTGTTCTTGTCGGGCGTCTCTCCGGCCTTGATCTGCAAACGAGACTTCGCGGACGTCAGGCACGAGACTTCCGGGATCGGGTCGGGCTCGTGCTGGCATTCCAGCATGACGTCGCAGGAGTCCGCCGTGCAGAGGGTGCCGTCGTTGCAGACTTCGCAACCGCCGATGAAACGCATGGCGAGGAAATCGACACTGGCGCCGGTGTCGTATTGCCCGACGGCGACGATTGCACCATCGTCCTGGATCGCAAGGCTTCTCGCGAAGTCGTCGGCTGCGGTGAGCGCCAGTGTGACGACACCGGCCGTGCCGAAAAACGCGTCGGGACTGCCGTCCGGGTCGAGCCGCACCAGGACGGTATTGAAGAAGACGTCGTCACCCTTCGTACCGGCGAGCACGATCTGGCCGCTCGAATTGATCGTCATGGCCTCGAGAATATCCGAATCCGTGGTGATGGCGGTCGTCGCGATGCCGCCGTCGCCGAAACTCGAGTCGAGGGTGCCATCGGCAAGCAGCCGTACGACCGCATAGTCGTACTCGGTATCCGGCATGGACGCGTAGCCGCCGACCACGATGCGACCGTCGCCCCGGACCTCGACGGCAACCGGGATCGAGACCGCCCCGACCGGCGCGATCACGAACCCGTCTTCCCCGAAGTCCGGGTCGAGGGTACCACCGGTGAGGTAGCGAGCGACGGTGAATGTGGAGTTCACGGCGCCGGCGACGACGATCTTGCCGTCGGCCTGAAGCGCAACGGCGCGTACACTTGCCGGGTTTGGCGGGAACGTCGTGAACACGAGGCCATCGCCGTCGAAGGAGGTATCGAGGCTCCCATTGGGATTGTATCTCGCGACCACGAAGTCGAAATTCGAGCCGGTGACACCCACGACGACGATCTTGTCGTCGGACTGGATTGCCACGTCGACGGCGACGTCGCTTCCGTTGATGTTCGTGAGCACGATCCCGTCGGTGTCGAACGACGCGTCGAGGCTGCCGTCGGGGTTGTAGCGCGCCAGCGCGAAGTCGTAGGCGTTGTCGGTTACGAACGCGGACCCGACGGCGAGGATCTTGCCGTCCTCCTGGATCGCGATCGCTTCGATCGATGCCGCGTTGTCCCCCACCACGGTCGCCACCTTGCCGTCGGTGTCGAAGCTCGTGTCGAGGCTGCCATTCGCGTTGTAGCGGGCAACCGCGAAACTCACGTCCGTGATGCCGGCGGCAACGATCTTTCCATCATCCTGAATCGCCACGGACTCGGCCCGTTCGTAGCCGCTTCCGATCGGAGTGATGGCGTATCCGTCTCCATCGAAGCTCGTGTCGAGGTCTCCCGACGCCGCTGTCGCGTTTCCTGCCGGGACTGCCAGCAGCAACATCGCGAAAACGACGCTTCGGCGGAGGCCTCTCCGATGACGGGCGATTCCATCGATGCCCGAGAACGAGCTCGCAAGACGAAAAACGGCTGGATGGCTCATGGCTTTGCCCTCTTCGAACCCGTCGCACCTGTCCGGCGGCGTCGAATTCCATTGGCAAGCACCTGAGCCCACGTCCGGTAGGGAGTGAGGGAACAAGCTTCTGACTTGCGAATCGCTGTGCGGACGTCGGCGCGACGCGACGACTCTCCGCATTGGCTCGCAACTTATGTCACGGCTCTACCCACTGAGTCGAGCACAAGGGCGAAGCGGCAGTCACGATCCTTGGGTGGGTGATTGCCCAAACCATCGCACAGGGGCCGCGCGCCGACTCGGCAACCGCTTTGCGTCGCGTCCGCCCACCTGATTGATTCCACCCGACGAACACATGGCTGTTGGGGGACAGAACAAGTGGTCGCGGGGGCGATACTTACTGCGAAGCGCACGGCGCACGGCGATGGCCGCGATGCTGTGCTTCGCCGCTGTCGTGCCGGCCGCAGCCCAATCCACGATCACTCCTCCTGCCGGTTACAAGGTCATCGACATTCCTTTCGAGACGGTCATCGTCTCCTTTGTCTCGGCGGACGGAACCCAGACCATCTGCTACCCCGAGCTCGAGGTCGCGAACGTCAAGAACGCACTTTACTACCAGATCGACTTCTACCGCTGGTATACCAACGTCAGCGCGTGGGGATGGGACAGAAACGATCACTATCCGCATCCGCTGCAGAATCGCGACACCAAGACCTACTTCGGCCAATCCAGCTCTGCCCCCTCCGGCTATCACTGGATAGGGATGCCCGCCCGCCTGAACGCTTCCCATCTGCTCAACTGCAACTCGTGGGTTGCGCTCAACTACGGCCAGCGCATGTCGCGCGCCGTCGTGCCCCTGGCGGCCTTGAACCTTTCCATCGCTCTGCCCGACAGCGACGACACCAGCTTCGATGTCGGCGAGACCTTTGAGGTTCTCGTCTCCGTCGAAGCGGACGCCAGCAACGAAGGCGCCGTGAACGAAATCGACTGGGCGCAACTGATCCTCGATCCTTACGACCTGGCCGAAGTCGTCTCCGGGCCGGATCCCCCGGGCAATCCCCAGAACTTCAGCCTGGAACCGGGGGCAAAACTCGAACGCCGCTTCGTGCTGCGCGCGTTACGAAAGGGGACGCTCAAGGTCTCGACCGACGCTCGCGGCAAGAGCGGAGCGGGTTTCGACGTCGCACCGGCTCCCGAATTGCTGACGCTCACGTTGAAGCGCGACTTCCTTCGCGTGGACGTCGAAGTCGAAGAGACGCGCATCAAGCTCCAGGGAGACGAGGAGGAGCCGGTTGCACGCGAAATCGATGCCTTGCTCAAGGTGACGAACATCACTGACAAGCCGATCGAGATCGCGACCATCGACGACTTCAACCCGGTCAGCCTCCTGGTGCCGCCGCCGTTCTACGGCGCGCTTGCCGTCGCGAGCGGTCCCGTCGATCCCGAAGGTGCGAACGCGGCGCCATTGTCGCTGGGGCCAATCGAACCCGGGGAAACCGTGACACGGGCCTACACGCTCGAAGCCAGCCAGCAGGGCGAGTACGAGATCCTCGCCGTCGTCTCGGGCAAGGAACCCGACAGCGAGGCGGGCTTCACGGACCACGGCAAAGTGGAAGTCGAGATCGTGGTGACAGGCCAGCCGGAGCTCGAAGCCGAGCGACCGGCTCCGAACGCAGGCTTCAAGACCGAGCTCAGAGAAGTCTTCGCCGGCGAGACGATCCGCTTCAAAGGAACAGGCTGGGATCCGGAAGGTGGGGACATCTCCATCGCGTTCGCCGGAATCGCAGTGATGACGCTGCCGGCTGCTGCGTCCTTCGAGGAAGAGTTCGATCTGGAGCGCTTCCCGCAGAAAAGTCGCTTCCAGATGAACGCTGGCTTTCATCCCTGCGCCGGAGCGCTTCAGGCTTTCCAGGGCGACGCCAAAGCCACCGTCAACATCTACGGAATCACGGCCGAAGAAGTCTTCAACGGCGCCAACATCGTCAACGGACTCGGCCATGCCTTCGGGCGCTTCGACTTCGTTTGCGCCGGAGAGTTCATCTACCCGGCCGACGGCCTTTCCGAAGTTCCCTTCGTCGGAGCGTCCGAAGAGGACCGATTGCAGTACAACCCCGACACGCACGTGCTCGAGGCGCAGCTGCACCAGACCTTCCTCTGCGAGAACCCGCAGCTCTCGAGTCCGCACTTCGTCATTGCGCTCCCCGTCGATTTCATGGGGCGAACGCTTCCGGACGGAAAAGACCTCGGCGAGTACTCGGGGCCCTGGTTGCAGTACCGGACTCCGCAAGGCGGCTGCTTCGACCTCGAGGGAGTCTGCTGCGAATACATCTACATCGATGGAGTCCCCGTCTACCACGGTCCTTCGAAAGCCAAGGGAGCGAACCCCATTACGTTGTCCAACTGGGTTTTCTCGCGGCCGCCGCACGTCGGACAGTGCACCTTCCTGTCGCACAACTGCAGCATCGTCAGCAGCGATCCCGATCCCAACGACAACGACCGGGATGGGATCAGCGGTGTGGTGGATACGGGCCTGGATCCGTCATCCTCCACGTTGCAGGCCGAACGTGACGCGAGTCTGGCGGAAGGACCCGACCACGAGTTCTCGGACGAGTTCGCCCATCCGAACGGAAACATCTCGGGACGCATCCTCGAGCGCAATCTGCATGCCGTGAACATCTCGATCGATCCCGGGCACCCGGAGAGTTTGATCATCGCGGGCGTCGGAAGCGGTAGCGGAGAAGCCGCCGAGGTCGAGGTCTGCGGAATCAAGGTGCTCATCCGCAGCGGCGACGAGGTTCGGGTGACTTGTCCGCCCTTCAGGCTCGAAGTGCTCGACGGCGGTCCGGTCCTGTTCCATCCGGGCCCCAACGTTGCCGTGGAAGTACGAGTGGACAACGGAGCGACGATCAGCGATTCCGGCCTCGTGACGGCGCTCTCTTCCAATACGCGCCACGTCCGGATCCAGCAGCTTCCCTCGACGAATTCGCTCGTCAACCCCAACCAATCCTTCCAGACCGCACCGGTTCCCGATGCGGACTTCGACGGCACGCCCGATTCGGAAGACGCTTGCCCGTCCGACTTCGACAAGACCGCGCCCGGTGTGTGCGGTTGCGGGAAGCTCGACGCCGACTCGGACGACGACGGCTCGCTCGACTGCCGCGACGGCTGCCCCTACAGCGTGAACGGCGAAGCCTGCGACTGCGGAAACGGCGAGATCGACGGGGACGAGCTCTGCGACAGCGGGCCGTTCTCGTCCGGCCGTCATTGCAACGACGTCTGCACCCGCGTGCCCTGTGGCCAGCCGACCAAGCAGTACGGTGGCGGCGCGACCGTTGCCGACGCACTCTTCGTGCTGAAAGCCGCGGTCGGCGTCGCTTCCTGCGATCCGCAAGTCTGCGACACCAACGGAGCCGGCGGAATCACCACGACGGACGCGCTGCTCGTGCTGAGAAAGTCCGTCGGCCAGTCGATCACCCTGAGTTGCCCCGGGGTGTAGGCCACCGACACCTTTGCGTACGCCCGCCGGCGCCGGGATGCCGGCCATGCGGAGCGAAGCACTGTATGACCTTAACGATTGGCGGGATCACGGTTGCCGGCGTCGGCGTTCTGTCCGCGCTGATCCAGTTGGCCTGACTCGACGGTGCCTGCCGGCCCTGCTCGCCCAGCCGGACGGGACAACACTACTTTGCGGAGTCACGACAGGACCGACCGAGAGAGGCAATTGGAGGTCAGGATGCCCCGGGAGTGTGCCTGTACGTG
>CAYYVZ010000204.1:0-9039 GCA_964475235.1 uncultured Myxococcales bacterium
CGACAGGACCGGCTCGAAGCCGCGCGTCCGTCGCACTAGGTCGGGCCGTCCGTCGCCGGTGATATCGAACAGATCCGCGATCGTCGTGCCGTCTTCGGCGTGGAGATTCAGGAAGTTCGGAAGGCCGATGCCGTCGCCCACTCCGCCGTCGATCGGCCACTCGGTCGGCGTGGAAGCGAGGCCCTTCCCGTCGTTGAAGTAGACTTCCCAGTACTGGTAGTGAATCCAGTACGTGTAGTCGAGGTCGGCGGCGTCGGCGACGACGAGGTCGGGCAGCGAGTCGGCGTTGATGTCGAGAAAGCCGTGCGTAGCCCGGCCGCTCTGCGAACGAGACAGCCACGGGAACGGCGCTGCGAACGGTGTAGCCGTCGTCGCGAAGCCGGTGCCGGTGTTGCGATACACGTTCCAGGCCGGAACGCTCGCATTCGAGTCGTGCACCGTCGCATCGACGAGATCGAGCCGGCCGTCCGCATCCATGTCCACGAGGTCGACGACGACCTTCGAGCCGCCGTCACGACCGTCGCGCAGGTACGGCGAAGGGGATCGCCACGACCTCGGAGTCGAAGCGAAACCGGAAGCGCCGCCGCGCCAGATGCACCACCAGCCTGCCGTCGCGTTGCACGCTGCGCTCGCCGAGGTGACGAGATCGGCGAATCCGTCGCCGTCGAGGTCGAACACGTTGCTGCGGAGCGTCCCGTCGCTCTCGCCCGCCCGAACCAGCCCCGGGGCCGACACCGTCTGCGGCCAGTTCCACGAACCGACCGGCTCGAAGCTTCGGCCCGTACCGAGCCACACGTTGGGCGGGCGGTGAGACGCGTCGATGCGGTCGACGATCGAGTCGCCGTTCAGATCTACGCTGTCCGCCGAGAACGACGTGCGACCCAGTCTCAGATGGCCTGCACCGGGGATTTCGTACGGCTGCGCACCGGGCGACGTCGTTCCGAGCGCCGGCCAGCCCTGGTGCAGCGCGGCGGAGTAGAGGAAGACTGTGCTCGGTAGCTGCACGTCTTCGTTCGGTACCTCGCCGAACGCGGTCAGCGTAACCCCGGCAAGCCGGAGGTCCGCCGACACCTCGTCTTCCTCGAAGCTGAAATCGTAGCGCCGCGCCGGCAGCTCGTGAGACGCCGTCGAGATCGACGCGAGTCGTACGTCGAGCGGGTCGGCATAGCCGTCGCGCCAGGAGGTTCGTCCTGCGTGCGCGACGGCAGCCCATTCGAACAGAACCTCTGCGAAGTGCGGCTGACCCGTGCGCGGGTTGGCGCCGTAGAGAATGCGATCAGGAAGCCCGCTCGATACTCCACCGGCACCTGATTCCCGGTAGACGAAGTCGATACGATTACCCGCCGGATCCTCGACGCGGTCGAGCAGCCACGCGAACGTACCGCCCCGTTCCGTGCTTCGCCCGCTTCGCGCCACGGGCGTGGTGCCGAACGTGAACGCCACCCCGAGCTTGTCGATCACCTTCCACGCGTTGGCGTCGCGCTGAAATCCTATGCGGAAGAACGCGGACTCGATTTCGGCACGATAGCCGTAAGTGGAGCCCGGAATGCGTTCGAGCTCGATCACCGCGCCGGGCATTTCGAGCACGAAGGCGTCGCTGTCGTCGTAGCGTGGAACCCCGTGGCGCGTCGAGCGGTGCACGCGAGGGATCGGCATCGTCCATCCGTATCCGTATGCGCTCGCTCCCGCGTTGCTCGAGTAGGAAAGCGCGAGCACGGGTGCCAGTCCGAGCCGTCCCGGGGGCACTTCGATCGGAATCGAGGTCTGTGCGATGCCCGTGAAGAGGTTCGCTTCCGGCGTGGACGCGAGTCCGGTGTAAGAAGAGCCTGTGTCGCCGGTCTGGGACCCGGGTGCGTTCCCGGGGGTCGCCTGGGCGTGTGCACTCGCGGCGCTCGCCGCCAGCAGAGTCAGCGACGTCAGGAGCCGGATGCCCGCGGCCGTCATCGCGCCGGCTCCGGCATCGGTCGCGAAGCCACGCTGCGCCACCACTGCACGCCGGCGCGTTGCTCACCGCTTTGCTGGTGATCTCGGCTCCGCTGTCGCTGGTCGGCGAACCGCTCGAAGCGGGCAAGCAGCTCGACCCGGCGCGTTGCGACGTCGGGCATCGACGGAGGCGCCGACGAGATCGAGAAGCTTGTGATGATTCCAAATAGAACACTTCGTGCCATGGATCGCATGCTGCACCTCCTGCCGCATCGGGCTTCGCAAAGAGGTGGAGCGTGCGACCGATCGCGTTCGCTGCTCAATGGCCTGCGTGTAATGGCCGTCGCTGCACGGGCCCGGTCACGACAGGGATGTGATTGCCGAGGAACGACGAAGGTTCGCGGCGACGCTCTTTCTGCCCTCCGCCCCGCGTGTTAGAACCGTCGCTTCCATGTCCACGTCGCTAGCCCGCCGCCGCGTCGCCCTGCGCGCGATCGTCCTCGTCCAGTTGGCGCTCGTCGCCCTCGTCGCGTGGTCGGTGCGCGAGCTCGTCTCGTTCGACGGCCAGGTGCCGCCCGGCATGGTCTTCCTCGTGGCGGGCATGCTCGCGTGCACGATGGTCGCGTTCCGGGCCACCTTCCGGCGCTCGGAGGGGCTTCGCGGCCACCGCTTCGCGTTCATGTCGGCCGAGGCGCTGTGCGCGTTCCTGCCCGTCGTGGGCGAGAAGGCGTTCGGCCTGCTTCGCCAGTTGCCGGCCGGCGTCGCCAGCTCCGGCATGGTCGAGCTGATGATGGGCCTCGAGCTGCTCGCGGCCGGCTGCGTGGCGGCCGCTGCGGCCATTCTCGCGCCCTGGCTGCTCGCGCCGCCTCCCGAGTCGCGTGCCGATTCTCCGTACGACAAGTGGCTCGCCGTCTGGGCTGCGATTGCCATTGCGGCCACCGTCGCTGCCGGTGGCGCCTACAAGGCGCGCTACGCGGAGACGCACACGCCCGAGTTTCTGATCGGCCAGCTCTTTACGACTCCGAGCCCCGTGCAGCAGCGGCTGATCGCGCGGCGCATCGTGGATGCGCGTTCGCTCGACGACGCGGAGATCCGCGACGAGCTGTTCCGGCTGCTCACGGACGGCCCCGTCGTCCAGAAGACGTGGTCGGCCTATCTCCTCATCGTGACGAAGAACGACGACGGCCGTGCGATGACGACGCTGCGCCAGATGATCGGAACGTTCGCGACGCTGCGCGCGGTCGAGATGCTGGCCCAGCTCGGCGAAGCGGCGGCTCCGGCGGTCGCCGAGCTTGGCGACGTCATGACGAAGAAGACGAGCGACGAGCACATTGCCGAGCTCCAGTCGCGCGCGGCGGATGCGCTTGCGCAGATCGGCGCACCGGCGATCGGGGCGGTGCCGGCCCTGGTCGGGAAGCTCGGCGAGAAGGGGTACTGGGAGCTGCAGTTGTCGGCGGCGGCGGCGATCGACCGCATCGACCCCGGCTATGCAGCGCGCTGCGTAGTGGGCGCGCCGTCGGTGCTGGATGCGTTGCCGACGGAGGAGTCGGTGGTGGAGCTCAAGCCGGAGTGTCGCGGAAACTGACTCCGGGCCCGCTCCCTCGCCGATGGTGACCGCAAAACGGGACGTTGCCTCAATCCGAGCTCACTCGTTCGTGCAACCCGCCGAGCATCCGTCGCCGTTCGTCACGTTGCCGTCGTCGCACTCTTCCCCGCGATCCAGATCGGCGTCGCCGCAGCGAATCACGCAGGCTTCTTTGCCATCCCAGTCCCCGCCCTCGAACCGCATGACTAGCGGATCCTCGAAATACCACCCCGCCGCCACGATCTTCTCGCCCGGCGTAAGCGCGATCGAGACGAGCGAGATCGAGCCTTCGGTGATGAGCTCCCGGACGCCGTAGTCGCCGAACGTGCGGTCGCGCTTTCCGTCGGGCGTCGCACGAACGAGTACCGGCAGGAACGACGAGTGGAAGTCGGCGACCACCGTGGCCTTGCCGTCGTCCGCCACGGCGAGGTCGAATGTCGTCGCATACTCCTGAAAACGGAAGTTGCGCGTGCCGCCGACACCGTAGCTGAGGTCGCGATCGCCATTGGCCAGGAACCGCTTCACGAAGACGCGGGAGCGATTCGGACGGGCATACGGAAACGCAGTCCCCGCTACGTAGATCCTGCCCTGACCGTCCACGTCGATGTCTTTGTACTCGTCCGTGACTTCGCGGTTTCCGTAGCGCCGGATCCCATTGCGGCTGAACGTGCTGTCGAGCGAGCCCTCCTCGGTAAGCTTTGCGAGGAAGGCTTCGCGGGCAGTGGAGATGTTCTGGATTACGCCCGTCACCATGATGGCGCGGTCTGCGACCTCGACTACGGACAGGCTTATCGCCGACTCGAAATTCCCGAGCTTGAGCTTTGACGTGAGCTCGCCGTCGGCGTCGTAGAACCAGACGTAGGGCTCGAGCGGGCCGACCCCGGGCCCGCGTTCCGGGCGCGATTGGCCGGCGACGACGATGACGCCGTCGCTCCGGATGATCATCTTGCGGGGTTGTACCTGGAAAACCTGGAACGTGAGGGTGTAGCCGCCTTCGCCGAACGTCTCGTCGAGCTCGCCCGTCTCGTCGAAGCGCGCCAACACGAGTGCCGAGGATTCGTCGGACGAAACGGGGACCACGCCGGCGGCGAGGATCGAGCCGTCGTCCTGGACGACGATCGTCGTAAAAGTACCGCCGCGCTCGAGCCTGGCGACGCCGCCTTCTCCGAAGCTCTGGTCGAGGAAGCCTCCTGCGCTGTATCGAAGGACCGCCGGACTATCGTTGGAGTTTCCGCCTACGTAGACGACGCCGCCCGGCCCCACCGCCACGGCTTGCCCCCGTGCGACGGTGGAATCCGGCTGGACGCCGCGTCCGTCCTCCCCGAACTCGTCGAAATCCGACGGACAGGCCTGGGCCCGCGGAGCGCAAGCAAGGATCAATGTGAAAAGCAGCACCAGGCGCGCGAGCATGGGGGAACCTCCGCGCGCCGTTCTACGGGCGAAAGGGCAGGGGCGCAATGAACTATTCGAGGTGTTCTATTCGATCGTGCAGCCCGCCGAACACCCGTCGCCGTTGGTGACGTTGCCGTCGTCGCACTCTTCCTCGTGCTCGACGTCGCCGTTGCCGCAGTCGCGCACGCAGGCTTCCTCGCCGTCCCACTCGCCGCCTTCGAGGCGGATCACGTGCGGCTCGCCGTTGAGCGTTCCCGCGACGACGATCTTGCCGCTGGCCTGCACCTCGATGCCCTTGAGGAACCCGTCGAGGATGCCTTCGAGTCCGAGGTGACCGAACGCGAGGTCGCGCTGCCCGTCGGAGCCGAAGCGAAGCACGTAGCTGCCGTCCTTGGCACGGAAGTAAGGAAGCGTGGCGACGCCTTCGTCCGAAACCTCGAGGTCGCGCGTGAACCACTTGCCGCCCGGCGACGTCATCGCTCTACCGCGACGGCCGTACGATACGTCGCGCGCTCCGCCCGCCAGGAAGCGGCGCACGATGAAGCGCGACCGGTTCGGGCGCGCCAGCGAGCTCACGGTTCCCGCAACGTAGATGCGGCCAGCCGCGTCCTTGGCGATGCTCCACGCCTGGTCCACCGACTTCGGCGACGCGAGGATGCGGATGCCGCCTTTGCCGTACGACGGAACGAGCGCGCCGTTGCCGTCGAGCTTCGCGAGGAAGACGCGGCCGTCGCCGCCGGTGATGTCGGTGCCCGCGACGAGGATGCCGTTGTTCGTGGTCTCGACCACCGAAGTGGCGATGGCCGAGCCGACCGGCACCGGAAGAGCCCGTGCCGCGCCGAGTGCGGCCGACAGGTCGCCGTCCGATTCGAAGTAGTAGAGCGTTGCCCTCCAGGAGCCCTGCACGAGGGCCTGGCCCACCACCACGATCACGCCGTCGCTGCGCACGATCATGCCGTGCGGGAACGACTGGTCGCCGAAGCGGACGAGCGCCGTGCCGTCGTCGCCGAAGTCGTCGTCGGGCTGCCCCGTCGAGTCGAAGCGCGCGAGGATGGTGGCCGGGACGAACACGTCCTTGCCGGGCTGCTCGCGAACCAGGGCCGTGCCGGCCGCGAGGATGTCGCCGTTCGCGAGCAGGGAGAGGCGGGTGAACTCGCCGGAAATCTGGAGCCCGGCGACGCCCTCCTCGCCGAACGACTCGTCGAAGCTGCCGCCGTTGCTGTAGCGAAGGATGGCGGGCTTCCCGCCGACGGCGCCCGCCACGTAGATCTGGTTGCCGGCCGTCACGGCCACGTCGTGGATGCCGCCGGCGAGGCCCACGGGCTTTTCGGCGATGCCGTCGCCGTTGAAACCGGGATCGAAGTCGGACGGGCAGGCCGACGCGGCCTGCGCAGCGGCAAGAAGCAGGACGAGAGAAACCGCGAGGCGGGAGACGATCATGAGGGGCCCTCCGCCACCGGTTCTATGGGTGAATCGGCGAGGGCGTCAACAGTAGAGGGGCGGGAAAACGAAAACGGGGACAGGCCCTACTCGCGCTGCTGGCGCCGCCAGCGCTCGACGGTCGCTTCGACGAAGCCCTGCGGTGTCGTCTCCTGCCTCCACGACGCGGCGAACTTCGCCGAGCCGCTGCGAGGCCGGAACTCTTCCGCGAGGTTGTCCATCGTGAGGCGCACCGGAACGTTGACGCCTTCGCCCACGAGGATCGCTTCCTGCGTGCGAAGGGCGGGCAGCGCGTTGATGAGTCCGCCGGCGCTGTCGGGCAGCGTCTTGGAGACGAACTCCTGGTCGGGGAAGTTGCTCATGCGCAGCGCGAACAGCGTGTTGCACTGCGAGAGCACCTCGGGGCTGATTTCGGACGGACGCTGCGTGATGAGGCAGAGCGCGACGCCGTACTTGCGGCCTTCCTTGGCGATGCGCGCGAGGGCCTTGCGGGCCGACGCGAAGCCGAGGTCGCCCTTGGGCACGTAGCGGTGCGCCTCTTCGCAGACGAGCAGCACGGGGACCGCCTTGCTGCGCTCTGACCACAGCGCGAAGTCGAAGATCATGCGGCTGACCATCGAGACGAGCACTTCGACGATCTCGGACGGCACGCCCGACATGTCCACGATCGTGATCGGCTTGCCGTTGACCGGGATGCGCAGGATGCGCGCGATGATCTTCGACATGTTGTCGGAGATGAACATGCCCGAGAACATGAAGCTGTAGCGCGTGTCGGCGGTGAGCGTCTCGATACGGTCCTTGATGCGAAGGTAGGGCGCGGCCGTGTCGGGCTTGTCGAGGCGGCCCATCTGTCGCTCGAGGTACTGCACGAGCGTGGACATGCGGTAGGGCACCGGCGTATCGACGGTGATGTAGCTGGTGTCGCGGCCTTCGCCGACGTAGCGGCGCTTGGCGTCCAGGATGCCGCCCTTGAGGATGCCGACTTCGGTTTCCTCCGACATGCCGCCGCGACCGATCAGCAGCTCGACCGTCTCCTCGAAGTTGAGGAGCCAGTACGGCATTTCCATGTTCTGCGGCGAGCAGATCTCGGCTTTGTCGCCGAAGGCCTGGCGGTACTCGTTGTGCGGGTCGAGGAGCACGACGTGGCCGCACGCGTTCTGTTCGAGAATGGCGCGCAGCAGAAGAGCCACCGTGCACGACTTGCCGGCGCCCGACGTCCCGAGCACCGCGAAGTGCTTGCCGACCAGATGGTCGGTGGTGACGAAGGCCGGTAGCGTGCGGTCCTGGTGGATCGATCCGACGCGAACGTTCGAGATCGCCGGACGCGCGTACACGCGCTCGAGGTCGGAGCGCGTCGCCGTGTAGATCTCCGAGCCGAGGCCGGGGTACACCGAGACGCCGCGCTGGAACGTGCCCTCGGTTCCGGTGGCAACGTCGACCATTGCCTCGCCGAGAAGATCCATTTCGAAGAAGTGTTTCTCGTCGGCCACCGGCGGGAACGAAGGGTTCTCCGTGCGAAGGCTCGAGATCATGCCGAAGACGGTCGACTGGCCGGTGTGGATGCGTGCGATGGCGCCGACCTGAACGGAAGAACGCGAGCCGCCGTTTCCGGTCGGCGTGCCGCCGACCGAGTGGGGATTTTCGACGTCTGCGTGAACCAGCAGGGCCGAAACTTTCGAGCCCGCCACCGAGATCACGTGACCGATCCTTGTAGACTGTTCGCTCACCCTAGGGCTCCTGTCCCCTCCGACCCCAATACACGGAATGCCATTGGATTGGCTTGCCGTTCCCTCGCCGTCACGATGGTGCGGTTCCCCTCTTTCCGTCGCGTCGTTCCGCTTCGTCCCTGCTGGTGTCTCCGTTTCCCGGACGGAGACGAGGGTCAGAACTCGGGCGCGACGATGCTCTGTTTAGCCCAGATTGCCTTGGCCTGCATCTCCATTCTGCTGGATGCGTCGGCTTCGTCGCGCAGAAGATACGCATACGAAATCGTGCGCAGCGCCCAGGCGTAGTCCGCGGAGGTGTCGCCGCGCGCTCGAACGACGGCCTCGAGGTAGGTGGCTGCCGCGGCTTCCGCCCGCGAAGCGTCGCGCATCTCTCGAAAAGTTTTGGCCAGCGAAAGTAACGAATCGAGACGCAGTGAGTCGTACTCGTTGACGGCCTCGGCCGCGATCCGGGCTGAGCTCTCGCCGAGGGCAAGGGCCTCGGCGAACCTCCTGGACCCGCGCAGGATCTCGATGAGGCTTTCGAGCGCTCCGAGGTAGTCCTCGGCGTAGTAGCGGCGATCCGAGATGGCCAGGCGCGGCCACGCTTCCGCGTAGGCCTCGACGACGAGACGGAGCTCGGCCTCGGCGCGCGTGTAGTCGCCCTTGCGGCGCGCGGCGAACGCGACCGCGTTGCGTGCCGAAGCGATGGCGAGCGGATCGCCGCCCCTGGTGACGAGCGAATCCAGGTAGGCGACCGCGTCGAGACCGGCCTGCGTGTCGGCGGCCCAGAGCTGCTGCTCGTAGCGGATCGCTTCGGCGGCAACGCCCGGCTTGCCGAGCTTGTAGAGGAGCAGGCTCTGGTCCTCCAGGCCGCACGGCGCGGCGAAAGGGGCATGGCCGGCGCGGGGCCGCAGGAACTCGGCGTCGAAGGGGCTCGGCTGGTTGGCGGCGACGGCGCGGCGATGCTCGGCGTACGCTTCCTCGCGCACGCTC
>CAYYVZ010000205.1:0-9029 GCA_964475235.1 uncultured Myxococcales bacterium
TGCTCTACAGCTACCGGCGCTGCCCCTACGCCATGCGGGCGCGCATGGCCCTTCTGCAAGCCCGGTGCGCCTTCGATGCCCACGAAATCGTGCTGCGCGACAAGCCGGCCGCGCTGTTGGCTTGCTCGCCCGAAGGCACGGTGCCCGTCAGCCGGACGACGCAGTTCTTGACGTCGATCGAAACGTCCTTCAGCGAATCGCGCTCTTTCAGCTTGGCCTCGACGCTGGTCGCAACCTCGGCGTCCTTGGCTTCGACCGCCGGCTTGCGCGCGTCGGCCACCACCTGGAGCTGGTTGCTGACGCTGCTCACTCCCGCGACCTGCTTCGCCTCGGCCTCTGCCTCCGCCTTCGCTTCGGCAGTCGGCACGATACCGAACAGGGTCACCTTTCCGTCCTCGGTGTCGACGTTGATGTCCATCGCCGGCGTGTTCTCGTCGGCGAGCAGACGCATCTTCACCATCGACGTCAGGTAGAGGTCGCTCGTCGCGTCGGCAGTCGAACGCGCGGCGTCGGAAACGACGCTGCCGGTCTTCCCGGCCGCATCACCGACTGCGTGGCCGGCGTCCTTCGCGGTGTCCTTCACCGCGTGGGCCGCATTCTTCGACTTCTCTTTCACGGTGTTCGCAGCGCCTTCGACGGTACGGTCGTCGCGCTCGACCACCGCGGGACGGCGGTCGGTTCCCTTCGCCGTCGCAGACTCGTCGCGCCAGATCATAGAGTCGGCAAGCTCGTCCGAGCTCTGGATCTCGCTGGCGACGCGGTGGACGCCCTTCACGTTGCGCGCGGTCTGCACCGCCGTGAGATGATCGGTGAGGTCCTTGGCCGTGCCGCCGAGCAGCACGAGTCCCTTGTTCACCGACTGTACCTTGATGCTGCTGTCGGAAAGCGAGCTCTGGCGCGTCAGCGCCGCGCTCACTTCCGTGTTGATCTCGGCGTCGGCTCGCTCGACGGCGGCCTCCTTGGCGGGAGGCACCACCTGCAGGAGGTTGCGCACGCCGGTCACGCCGTTGACTCCGCGCACGGCCTCTTCGGCCTTCTGCTTCTCTGCCGCCGCACTCACCGTTCCGTGCAGGGTGATCTGCCGGCCCACGGTGTCGACGTTCACGGATGTCGCATCGACGCCCTCGGCCGTCAGCAGACTGACCTTGGCCTTCGTGGTGATCCACGCATCCGACGGGCTCGCGGCGGCTGCCGTACCGAGGAACGACGCACTCATCAGAGCTGCAGCAGCGACCGTCTTGAGATGGCTGGACATTGTCTTCTTCTGGTTCTTCATGGCTGGGTTCTCCATTCGATCCTCGCCCTTGCGGTCTGCGGAACGATCCTCGACCTTGCGGGCTGCGGACTGTGACCGGGATTCTTTTCGTCGTGGGCGGTGGCGTGCCGGAATTTGCGCCACCGCCCATCGGAAACGATCAGCGCGAGCGGGAGCTCGGCGCCGGCGCAGGGCGGAGAATTCCGCCTGCGCTTCCGGTCATCATGGAAGCGTGACGTTGCGGCCGCCGCGGCCGCCGATCACGGCAACGACGAGGAAGACCAGCGCGAGCACCGCGAACAGCCAGCCGATCTGGGCCGACATGCCGGCGACTCCCTGGAAACCGAGTACCGCTGCAACCAGCGCGATGACGAAAAACGTTACTGCATAATGCAACATGGCGTGACTCCTTTCGCCCGGCACTTTTTGCGCTCCGGGCGCTGACCGAACCGGACCATTCCGCCGATGGCGTGCGCTCAGTGAGACCCGCGCCGAGAAGCGGTTTCGTCCTGGTCGTCCTTCTCGTCGAGGCGACGCTCGAACGAGGAGATCTGGTCTTCCACGGCTTCCTTGGCGAGGCCGTACTTCTCCTGAAGGAGTCCGGCGAGCTTGTCGCGCTTGCCGGCGATTCGGGTCAGCTCATCGTCGGTGACCCGACCCCATTGCTCCTTCACTCCGCCCTTGAACTGCTTCCAGTTTCCTTCGATCTGTTCCCAGTTCATCTGCAAATCTCCTTGTCGGTGTTGCGGAGCGTTTCGCGGCGACGATCGCGCACATGCGTTTCCACATGCGTCGGCGACTCGTTCGAGTCGCCGCGCGGAACGTTCCGCTCGAAGCCGACGACTGGTGGGATCGCCTTCGGCTTCTCTTCATTCACGTTAGAGAGAGGATTGGAGAGGAGGAAGGTGATTCGCCGGTTAGTTGCATCAGGTGCTATCGCGGCAGTGCACGATACACGCCCGATCGGGCGCGTGCCGGTGCACGATTCCCTCGAACGGGCGTGACGCCGATGCGCTCCTCAACCGCGCAGGTTTCGTCTCGCGCGTTCAGGTGGGCTCAACTCTTCCTCTTCGCGTCGCCGGATTCCTTCTGATCGGCTTCCTTCGGCTCGTCGTCGCCGTCGTTGTCGCGGTGACCGAAGATGCTCTTCCTGGGAGAGTCGCTCTTGCCCTTGCGATCGTCGTCCGCGCGGTCGTCGTCCTTTCTCGCCGTCCCGCGATCCTCGTCCCGACCTTTGTTGCCGCCGAGTTTCGCCACCTCCTGGTCGAAGCCGGGAACGATGGCCTTGAAGAAGGCGTTCTGGACGAGGCGCACGAGGATCTCGACCATGCTGGCATCGGGATTCTCGAGCGGACCGCTGATGGACGCCTTGGTGGCCGTTTCGTCCGTACTCCGGTTCTCCAGGATCTCGGCGACGCCGTCGGCGAGCGCCTCGTACGCCTTGCGGAAGAGGGGCTTTCCCTTGTCCTGCTTCGAGTCGTAGACGTCGAGGTCGCTGAAGAGCACTTTCACGTAGCCGTCGACGTGGTTGTTGCGCACCGTGAGCTCGGAGAAGTAGCCCATTCTGCCTTTGACCACGTCGACGTTGGCTTTGGCGCGCAGCAGGTCGTTGAGCGATCGCAGGTCGGCATCGTTGACCTTGACGGCGAGGTCGAAGTCCGGGCTCCTGGTTTGCGGCCGGAAGGTCACGTGGAAGGTGCTCGGTCCGGTCCCGTTCAGCTTGCCCTTCGCGTCGATGACTCCGGCGCCTTCGCTCTTCTGGTTGCTGAAGCCTTTCACGTTCACGTCGAGCGCGGAGGCGAAGATGCGGTAGTCGGGCTCGCCCGTCCGGTCCACCCAGCCCAGCGTGGAGTCGGTCATGCGCACGCTCCTGGCGCGCAACACCACGTCGGGGTCGTTGCTGACCTTCTTCGCCTCCTGCAGCGTCTTCTTCTTGAACGCTTCGGTCTTCGCTTCGTTCGCGGCGGTCTGCACGATGTCGGCGTCGGCTCCGGCGATCGCGACCTCTTCGAGGCTGACCTGTTTGATCTTCGGTGCGTACTCGACGACGCCCGTGCCCGAAAGCGTGCCCTTGCGGATGACCGCGTAGTCGTGAATCAGTCCGGTGAAGTACGACAGCGGAAGCTTCGAGATGTCGATGCTGGTCTTGATGCCCGGGTACGGGTCGGCCAGGAAGTCGGCGTTCCCGTCGATTCCGAGCGTGGCATCGTTGAACACGATCGCGTCGAGGTGAAGCTCGGACGGGTACTCGCGGTCGCGCGAGCGGATGTTGCGGATGTTGGTCGCGACCAGGTTCAGCTGTTTGAGCTCGAGCGGCTTGAAGTCGCCGTCCGGAGCATAAGTGACGGTCCCGTTGTTGACCTTGAACTCGTTGATCTCGAGCGGGTAGATCTCCTTGGCCGCTTCCTGCCAGCCGCGGGCGGACACCGGCGTCGTGTCGTCGAGCTCCTTCTTCCCCTGCCGCGCGTCGATGAAGAGCCTCGGCCCGTCGAACTCGAAATCCGCGACGAGACGGCCACGCACGATCGAAACCCAGTGCACGCCCGCCGACAACGAAGGAACCTCGGCCATCGGCGGCTTCGGATTCGCCTCCTGCACGACGACGGTGTTTTCGAGCTCGATCGAGAGGCCGATGGGATGCAGGTCGAGGCGGCCGATCGCAACCTTGTAGCCGACGAGTTGCCCGTTGATGCCGGCTTCGATGTGGCGTCGGAGCGGTTCCTCGACGAAGAACGCAAAGACGAAAACGAGGGCCACGACGAAGGCGCCAAGAACGAGGAGCACCTGCCGCCAGCGCGTGCGGGGCCAGTATTGCGCAGCGGTCATGCACTCGACACAAACACAGCTTCTCCCGGCCGACAACGTGCGGATCGCCCCTTTCCCACCCCATCGCTTGCAATTCGCGCGTACCGTTCACGTCACGCACTCGGCCGAGTGCGTGAACGAACGCGAGCGAGTGCGCGCTCCGTTGCGCGCCGCCGGATGGGGCGGCCTCTGCGGCGGACGGTTCGGGTTCGTTCTCCGGTGATCGAGACCGCGACGAGGAAGCCGGCCGAACGGAATTTCGGCGAGTACTGTCCTCGCGATGGCGAGCCGGCGAGCGGTGGGGTAGCGTTGCAGCGTCCGCCGGGGAGGGCGCACAGAATGGTCCTGCAGAACCGCTCGCAGCCGTGGGTCGTCGCGACGTTGCTCGCGCTCGGAGTGTTCTCCTGCACGCGCGAGCCGGCATCGCCCCGAGGTACGGTTCCCACGACGTCGATCGCCGTAGTCGAAGCGGCCCAAGGAGATGCCACCGTCGTGCGCGGCGCCGCAAAGCTTGCCGCGGCCCCCGGCCTTCGCCTCGAGACCGGCGACCGCCTCGAGACCGGAACGCCTGGCAAGATGCGCGTGCGCATGACCGACGACTCGGTGCTCGCGATCGGTGCCGGCACGAAGCTCGCACTCGCCGAGCTTGCTCTCGACGAGAAGGCGCGCAGCGGACGCATCGATGTGGCGCTCGGACGCTTCTGGATGAACGTCACGAAGTGGACGGGCTCTGGCGAGAGCCGCTACGAGATCGCCACGCCGAACGCCGTCGCCGGTGTTCGCGGCACCACGCTCTGGGGCGACACCGACGTCGATGCGATCTGCGCGCTTGAAGGAAGCATCGAGGTCAGGAGCCGCAGGAATGCGGCGCTCGCGCCTGCGTCGCTCTCCGCAGGAAATTGCGCTTCAAGGCTCGGCGAAGGCGAGCTCGCTCCCCTCTCGCCAACTTCAGAACAGATTCAGAAATACCTCGACGAAGTTCTCATTCGTACAAAGTAGAAGAATTCTTTTTTCGTGTTGTGAATCACGAGTCGGGTCTTCACATTGACCCGATGACGATGCGGCGGCGGGCTCCTTTACTCGTTCTAAGCGCAGCCTGTTTCTCCCTGTTCCCCTCGTTGATCGTGACGCTGGGCGCCACCGGCGTGTCCGCTTCACCGCTCAGCGCGCATTGCGGCAACGGGGTCGTGGATCCGGGCGAGGAATGCGATCCGGGCAGCACGCTCGGGTCGCCCGAATGCGACACGCTCTGCCGAAGCATCCAGCTCGAGCCGCCGGGCCTTCCTTTCGGCACACCGATCACTCCCGTAACACAGGACGACGAGCTCGGCGCGCGCATCTTCACGCCGGGTCTCGACTGCAAGCCGCAGAGCGTACGCGATGGCGCCCGGACGCTTCCCGCGGCGCGCGTACGCTACAGAATCCACCTCTGCCGCAACGCCTTGGGCTTCGACTCGTTCACCGAGGGCCAGGTCCGCACCGTGCTCGCCCGCGCGCAGGAAGAGTACGCCCGGGCCGGCATCGTGCTCGAAGAGGAGTCGCTCGTACGCTTCGACGACGCCGACTGTGTCGTCCAGATGGGCGACTCCGACTGGTCCGATGCGCTGGTCGAGTCGACGCCGCCGGGGGTCCTGTCGCTGACGTTCGTTTCGAGCATTCTCAGTAATGCGCAGTTCCGCGTTGGCGGCTTCTGCTACTTCTTCGGCCCGATCTGCGTGAACGCCGGCGCCTACGACTCGCTCGTCGTGCACGAGCTGGGGCACTTTTTCGGTCTCGCCCACACCCACGAGTGCGCAAGCGGCGTCGAGACGGACGCCACCTGCAGTGACGACGGCGACCTGATCTGCGACACACCCCCCGATCGCGGTCCTGCCGGCGTGAACGGAATCGCGCGCTGCGACGACGGCTCGACTCTGAACGGCTCCTGCACCGGCTCCTGCGGCAGCAAGGTCTGCACCGACGGCAGCACCCCGGACGGGTACAACTGGATGAGCTACTACCACTGCTCGCCGGGCGGGTTCTCCGACGAGCAGCTCGACTTCATGCGCTGCACCCTCGACCACGAGCTGGCCGACTACAACGCCGACTCCTTCGTGCCGAGTACCACCACCACCACGCTCGAAGAGGACGGATGCGGCGACCTGAACGAGGACGGTCGTCTCACGGCGTCGGACGCGCTGGCGGTGCTGCGCGCGGGCGTCGGGGCGGTTTCGTGCGAGGACTGGCAGTGCGACTTCGACGGTTCGGGAGCGGTCTCTGCTGCCGACGCCCTCGCCGTGCTGCGCGCCGCCCTGGGCGAGGGCCTGCCGGCAAACTGTCCCGACAGGCTGTAGCGGGCTGCGCTTCAGTAACCCTCGGCCTTCGAGATGATCTCGTTCATGATCTCGCGCGTGCCGCCGCCGATCGGATAGAGACGCGCGTCGCGGTAAAGCCGCTCGACCAGCGTCTCGCGCATGTAGCCGTAGCCGCCGTGGATCTGCACGGCCTGGTCGCACACGAACGAGCACATGTCGGTAGCGGTGTTCTTGGCCATCGCCGCGAGCGACGGATCGGTGGCGCCCGCGAGATAGCGCACGATGACCTCGCCGGTAAGAGCACGCGCTGCCGCGATGCGACTCACCATGTCGGCCAGCTTGTGGCGCGTGACCTGGAACGCCGAGATCGATTTGCCGAAGGCGCGACGCTCGCGCGCGTAGGCGACCGACTCGCGGTAGGCAAGCTCAGCGATCGCCACGCACTGGCCAGCGAGCGAGACTCGCTCGGCGACGAAGTTCTGCATGATCGCGAGGAAGCCCGCGCCTTCTTCGCCAATGAGGTTGGCAGCGGGCACGCGACAGTCCTCGAACGATAGCTCGGCGGTGTCGCTCGCCCACCAACCGGTCTTGCGCAGCTTGCGGCTCACCGTGAAGCCGGGGGTGCCGCGCTCGATGACGAGCAGCGAGACGCCGCCGTGACCGGGGCCGCCCGTTCGCACGGCGGTCGTCACGAAGTCGGCGCGAACGCCGGAGGTGATGAACGTCTTCGCGCCGTCGACGACGTAGTCGTCGCCGCTGCGCCGTGCGCGGGTCTGCAGGCCGGCGACGTCGGAGCCGCCGCCCGGTTCGGTGATCGCGAGTGCCGAGATCTTCTCGCCGCGCAGGGCAGGCCTCACGAAGCGGTCGATCTGCTCCGGCGTGCCGAACCGCAGGATCGGCGGAAGCGCGATGGCGTGGGAGCCGAGACCGACGCAGGTGCCCACGCTGCGGCCCGCGAGCACCATCTCTTCTGCGGCCACGAACGCGAAGCCCAGGTCACCACCCGCTCCTCCGACTTCCTCGGGGTACCCGATACCCGTGATCCCGGCGTCGGCGACCTTGCGGTAGAGCTCGCGCGGGAACTCCTCGTTCTCCTCCCATTCGGCGGCATGCGGGGCGATCTCGGCTTCGGCGAAGCGGCGGACCTGCGCGCGCAGCGCCGCGTGCTCTTCGGTTTCGAACAGATAGGTGCGGGTGTTCATGGGGGCGCAACGTAGCGGTGATTCGGCGGCATTCCGAGCCCGTATGCGCATCCCGCGTTCCGCATGCGCTTCCCCTCGCGCAGTCGGGATTCGCGACGCATACGCTCATGACCCGCCGCCGCGCCGGATTCTCCGGCATGAGTATCGTCACAAGGATGGGCATTTCTGAAAACATGGCGCGATTCGCCCGAGGCCGGCTTTTGCGCGTAACGTCCTGCAAACGCATGTGTCGAGCAGCGAGTGAAGCTGCGAATGAACGCGAGATCAATGCAGATGCGCCGCATTCGACAGCGGTCGTCTTGCAGACGTGCGCGTCGCTGAGCACGGTCCTCGTGTCTGCAGAGTCGATGTTCCCCGGAGCATCGAAGGGACGGGCGAGTTCATCAACGACAAGGGGGTCGTGACGCGACATGTGGCGATTGCGCCGTGCGACGTCGCCGGAGGAAGCTGTCATGAAAGAGTTTTACCCACGCGGACGAAGATCCGTGCCGCAAGTGCTGCTCCAGACAGCGTTCTGGACGCTGGCATGGACAGGAACCTCATCTGCTCTGCCGTGTCTCGAAGACAAGTTCGGCAGCAAGGTGAACTGCACCGCAAACGACATCAGCATCACGGACGTGTCCGACATCGTCGTTACCGACGACGGATGCACCTCCGCCGACGACACCGTCACGTTCAACGCGACGCTAACCATCGTGACCACGGCTACCTCGCGTTACGACATCGGTCTCTTTATCGGAGAGGATGGTGTGCAGGCCGAGAACGGGGAATGTTCGGTGTTCGCCCTTCCGACGAGCCCCACGCCTCCGTACTACAACCTCGACGCAGACTCGTGCGGCGATACCCAGTCGTCGGCTACGCTCGATATCCCGGTCACGGGCGTCACCGTGACGTGCATGGACGTCAACAACGACAACCAGCTGGATCTCGCCACTTGTACGAGCTGGCGGCAGAACACGAGCGGTACGTGTAACACCGCCGCGGACTTGTCTCCCGGCACGACTTCGAAGTGCAACTGTCCGTCCGTCCCGACGGACATTCCCATTCTCGTTCCCGATCCCGTGTGCATCACGAACGCCGACTGCGAAGCGCTGGCGACCGGCTGCAACGTGGGCGTGTGTGACGTGGCGAACCCGAATGCGGGCGCGTTCGGCTGCACGTTCACGCCGACCGACTCGCTCTGCAGCGACGGTCTCCACTGCAACGGCGCCGAGACCTGTGACGCCCAGGCGGGTTGCCAGGCCGGAACCGCTCCGGATTGCGGCGACGCGTTCGCGTGCACCGGCGACAGCTGCGACGAAGCGACGGACAGCTGCGTGAACGCACCGAACAACGCGGCGTGCACCGACGGACTCCATTGTAACGGCGTCGAGACGTGCAATGCGCAGACCGGCTGCCAGGCCGGAACCGCTCCGAACTGCGGCGACGCGTTCGCGTGCACCGGCGACAGCTGCGACGAAGCGACGGACAGCT
>CAYYVZ010000206.1:0-9028 GCA_964475235.1 uncultured Myxococcales bacterium
GTTCAGGAAGAACCCCGGCCTCGACAGCGCGAAGGCGACGCCGCGCGCGATCGCGTCGGCGTCGGTCAGGGGCTCGTACCACGAGTAGTGTCCGGCGGTCCCGTCGTCCCAGCGCTTCTTCGCGATCGACTTGATCGTCTGCACGGCGACGCCGCGCGCGGCGCACCCGGCCGCGAGGGCCTCGAAGTCGGCGGCGTACTTCGGCTGGCGCATCATCGTCGCGTGGCAGGGCAGCAGCACGCTGTCGAAAGGGAAGGCCTCGAGGCTCGCCAGGTGGCGCTCGGCCACCGTGTAGCCGTGGCCGGTGACGCCGATGAAGCGCACGAGGCCTTCGGCACGCGCGTCGAGGCAGGCCTCCAGCGCTCCGCCCGGACCCATCGCGATCTCCCACTCGCGCTCGTCGACGAGGTTGTGAAGCTGGATCATGTCGACCTGCGCGACTTCGAGCCGCTCGAGGGAGCGGTGAATGCTCTCGCGCGCCTCGGCCTTGGTGCGGGCGCCGGTCTTGGTCGCGAGGAAGAAGTCGCCGCGGTGCCGTTTCATCCACGGCGCGATGCGAAGCTCGGAGTCGCCGTAGGCCGCAGCGGTGTCGATGTGGTTGACGCCGTGCTCGAGGAGTTGGTCGAGAAGTCGGTCGGCGCGATCCTGCTTCATCGACCAGAGCGCGGCGGCGCCGAAGAGGACGCGACTCGACGAGTGGCCCGTGGAGCCGAAGGGGATTCGTTCGATGGCCCGCGTCATGCCGGTTCGCTAGCACGCGGCGCGGCGATGGGAAACCGGGGCGTCACGGAGCCGGCGGCGCGACGAGGACCTGCCCGGTCGTATAGCCCTCCACCTGGAGGATGATTTTCGAAAGCGCCCCGTTCGCCGACACGAGCGTCAGGCGCGAGACCTTGCGTCCGGCGAACTCGCCGCGGTCGGCCGCGACGGGCTGCGCGGGATTCATCACCGCCGTGTCCGCGTCGAACCTGCACTCGGTCTTCAGAGCGGCGCTCGCGCGCCGGCACGCTTCGGCGGAGTCGAGCCGGGGTTCGAGACCGAAGGGCCAGCTCGGCCCCGCAGCAGCAGACAGCTCGGCCTTCTTCGAGGACGCCGTATCGCCGAGCCTCGCGGCCGCCGCCCCGGCGGCTGCCGACGGTGGCGAAGCGGGCGCCGGCATCGGGGCTTCCTCGGCGAGCGGTTCCTCTGCCTCGCCGTACGCGCCCGCCGCTTCGGGAACGGCCGCAGGCTCAGTGGGGACCTGACGCACGGCGGGCGGCTGGGCAGGCACGGCCTTCTTCGCCGCAAGCGGCGAGAGGCGTGCGAAGGGTCGCGCGTCGTCCGCGCCGGCGTCCTTCGAAGCGGCGACCGCGTCGGAGTCCGCTCTCGCCTTCGGTTCCTGTGCGGGCGGCGCCGCGGCTCCCGCCGAGGCAGAAGGCCGCGAAGCGGGCTTTGCGGATTCTTTCTGCTTCTCCGGCGCGGCATTCGGCACCGGCATCGGGGTCTCCTCGGCCATCAGTTCTTCCGGCTCGCCGTAGCCGAACGCCGGCGCTTCCTCCGCCTCGCCGTAAGCAGAGCTCGGCGCTTCTTCCGGCTCGAGCAGATTCGCATCGCGCTCGGGTGTTGCGGCGGAAGGTGCCTGTCTCGTCGCCATCGACTCGTCGCGTGCTTCGTCGAGACGCGCCGGCGCGACGGCTTGCTGCTCGGGGGTGAGCCGGGTCAGCGTGAGCGTGAGGATCACGCTCGCCGCCGCTGCGAGAGGCACGAGCAACCCCGCGCGTTCGCGAAAACGTCGTCGCTGACGCTCGTGCGCTTCACGACGCTCGCGGGCCGTAGCATCGGCGAGCGCGCGAGCCGCAGACAGTATGGCTTCGTCGACCTCCGCGCGCGGCTCGTCGGCCGGAAGCTTCCGGTAGAGCGAGCGCAGCTCTTCGTCGTGAGGAAGCTGTTCGCTCACAGCCAGCCCTCCAGGCAGCGGCGCAGCTTCGCGATCGCGTATCGTACGCGGCTCTTGATGGTTTCGGGCTCGGCGCCGGTGACGGCCGAGATCTCGTCGAGCCCGAGCTCGGACTCTTCCTTGAGCAGGAAAGCTTCGCGCTGTGCCGGCGGCAGCGTCTCGAGGCAGCGATGCACGGCGTCAGCCGTCGACGAACGTTCCCACCCGGCCTCCGCGCGCTCGCAGGCGTCGGCTACTTCGGGCGCGTCGTCGGCGTCGAGCGACACCGCGAGAGGTTCCTTGCGTTCACGGCGGCGGTAGTGATCGACGAGCCGCGAGTGCGCGATGCGATAGAGGTAGGTCTTGAGTGCGGCCGTCTGGGTCCAGCCGTCGCGATGACGCACGAGCGTCATCCACACGTCCTGGTAAATCTCTTCGCCTGCCTCCTCGCCGCCGGCCTGTCGCACGAGGAAGCGGTAGAGCGAGCCGCGGTAGCGCCGGTAGAGAGTCTCGAACGCCGACGCATCGCCGAGCTGCCACGAACGCATCAGGTCTTCGTCGGAGAGGTTCTGTGCGGCTACGGCCATCGGCGGCCCCGCGCGTCGCGCGAGGCCGCCGACTTTAGCACCGTCCATCCTTCCCGCCAGCAGCCGCATCGTGTCCCGGCAGCTCAGCTCGTGATTTTGGCCATGCGCACGAGGTTCAGGAACTCGCTGCGGTAGCCGAACTCGTCCTTGCCGCGCGACGTCGTCGCGGTGGAGAGCACGTCGTCCCAGGTCCAGGAGCCCGCGCGCTGCCCGCCGCGAAGGAGCTGGCCGAACCCCGCGACCGCAGTCGCGAACCGGAAGTCTTCGCCGGCTGCGTCGAACGACGCGAGTATCGCCGACTTCTGCACCGGGAACTCGACCAGCCTGCTCACGCTCGCATCGGGCTGCTTGTAACGGAGTTTCACGAAAGCGACCTCGTTTGTGGAGACGGCCGTGGCCTCGATTTTCGGCTGGGGAACCACGGTACCGTAGCGCAGCGGATCGACCGACGTCGTCGCACCGACCGGAGTCAGCTCGTACAGCGCCGTCACGGACTGGCCGGCGCCGACGTCGCCCGCATCGACGCGGTCGTTGTTGAAGTCCTCGCGCGCGAGCACGCGGTTCTCGTAGCCGATGAGGCGGTACTCGGCGACGACGGCCGGGTTGAACTCGACCTGCACCTTCACGTCCTTGGCGACGGTGACCATCGTCGAGCGCATCTGGTCCACGAGCACCTTGCGTCCCTCCTGCAGCGTGTCGATGTAGGCGTAGCTTCCGTTTCCGACGTCGGCAGCCTGCTCCATGAGGTGCTCGTTGTAGTTACCGGTGCCGAAGCCGAGCGTCGACAGCTGCACGCCCGACTCGCGCTCCTTCTCGACGAGACTCTTCAGCTGCCCGAAGTCGGTGACGCCGACGTTGAAGTCGCCGTCGGTGGCGAGCAGCACGCGGTTGATTCCTTCCTTGAGAAAGGACTGGCGCGCGAGCCGGTACGCGGCGCGGATTCCCGCTTCGCCGGCCGTCGAGCCGCCGGCGGAGAGGCTGTCGATCGCGCCCGCGATCTTCGCATGCTGGTCGCCCGGAGTGGGCTCGAGCACGACGGCCTCGCGGCCCGCGTAGACGACCATGCTCACGCGATCCTGCGCACGGAGCTGGGGTACGAGCAGCTTGAGCGAATTGCGCAGCAGCGGCAGCTTGGCCGGATCGTCCATCGAGCCCGACACGTCCACGAGGAAGACGAGATTGACCGGAGGCATTTCCTTTGCGTTCACCTCGTCGGCACGTACGGCCACGCGCATGAGCCAGTGATCGGGTTTCCACGGACACGGCGCCAGCTCGGTGCGTACGCCGAAGGGATGCTCACCGCTCGACGCCGGGTACTCGTACGGGAAGTAGTTGACGAGTTCCTCGACCCGGACCGCGTCTTCGGGAGGACGATTGCCCGCCGCGAGGAAGCGTCTCACGTTCGAGTAGCTGCCCGTGTCGACGTCGAGGCTGAACGTCGAGACGGGATCGCTCGCGGCGATGTGGACGGGGTTCTCGCCGAGGTTCTGGTAGCGCTCGGTATTCGGCTCGGGGTTCGGCGTCGGCGCGATCTGGATGCCGCGCGCGTAGAGGCCGGCCGCGGCGGCCGGAGGTGACGCGGGTACCGGCATCGGAGATTCCTCGGCGAGCATCTCTTCCGCCTCGCCATACGCGTATCCGGCTTCGGGCTGGGCGGGAGCCGGGGCCGCGGCCGGAGCGTCGCCGCCGAGATCGCCGAGGCTCTTCCGTTGCGAGCGGGTTCTCGCGTCGAGATCGCGTTCCTTCTTCATGCCTGCCATCGCGGCGTCGTCGCGGGATGCGTCCTTGCCGTGCGACTCGGCGACGGGTGGAGGGGGCGTCGCAGTGGGCGCAACCGCCTTGGCGGCTTCCGCCGGCGGCGTCGCAGCCTCGGCCGGCCTGGCTGGCGGTGTCTTGCTCGTTGCGGTGTCGGCGGGCGCGGTGACGGGCGTGTTGGCGGGCGTCTGGGCGGTCCGGGAGAGCACGTCGTTCGTTGCCGGCTCCTGTTTTTCCGCGCATCCGGCCGCCAGCAGTACGAGCGCGGCGCTTCCGGCGGCCTTGCCGAAGCGGCTCATGGGACTCGTGTCTTTCTTCATCGGGAGAACCTCCATTGCAGGGTCTGCATAGGGAGGAACGCCGAACGGCGCGGATCGGGGTTAAAAAAAGTGGGCTCATGGTGTCCCGCAGCATTCCGCGCGGAATGTGCGGCGGGCGCGCACATTCCGCGGGGAATGTGTCAGGCGTGCGCACCGGCGCTGCGCCTGGCGTCCATGAAGTCCCGACCGAAGTCGAGATCGGCCTGGTACTGGTTGTGAGCCGCGCAGCGCAGCTCGACGTTGTCCATGTCGTGGCAACCTCCTCGCGCGAATGGGTCCTTGTGGTGAAACTCCACGTCCGCGGTCGCGTTGCAGCGACGTCCCCGGCCGTCCACGTAGCGGCAGCGCCCGCAGTCACGACGCCACACGGTTCGCCGCAGCGCCGCGGGAATGCTCCGGCTCCGTGGTCCGGGATTCGTTGGCGCCGCGGGAATGCTCCGGCTCCCTGGCCCGGGATTCTTTGGCGTTGCGTCGCGCGCCGACGGAGCCGGACGCGGCCGGTCGGTCGTCGCTGCCTTTCGCTTCAACGTGTCCACCAGCAGGACGTCGATCGCGCGGCTGATGATCGCCGCCGGATCCCGTCCGACCTGCGAACGGCCGAGCAGATCCTGCAGCGAGCGCAGCTTGTCGTGTGTCTCCTCGTCCACCGTGATCTCGATCTTGTAGCGACGCGGCGACAGCACCGCGATCGGTCTGGCCGCCCGGCCGGGTAGCGGTGAGCCACCCCGCGACTGGGCCGGGCACGATTGCATCGCGGTCAACGGCGCGGGGGTCGACGACGACGCAGGTTCCGACGCCGACTCCGAACACGTCGTTGCACCACCCGAAGCCGCCGCAGCGCGGCCGTCCTGTGCGGCACCGGCCATCCCCGGCAGCCTGCGAATACACGAGGCCACATCGGGCTGTGGCGCGAGAGCGGCAACCAGCCGCTCGATCTCGCGCGAGCTCTTGTGTGCGGCGCTTCGCAGGACGTCGGCGAAGTTGTCCGCCGTCAGATGCCTGGCGAGAAGGTGGATCGCGGTCAGATGCAGCTCGCCGCGTTCGACCATCTCGAGGACGACCGGAAAGCGTCGGGCGGTCCGGGCGGCCCAGATCCGCTTGGCGGTCACCTGTTCCGACATGTGGAAGCGCTCGACGCAGAAGGCGAACATCGAGGGGCAGGCGTGCCGCGCCCACAGCTTGCGCTCGTCGATCTCGGCGATCGCGACGAGCAGCTGCGCCGTGGTGCGGCGATCGCGTGCGACGAGAGCTTCGAAGTGATCGAGCAGCTCGTGTTCAGAAAGCTGTGCGAGAGAGTTCGGTGTCGTGTTCATGCGGGAATCCTAACACGACATTTTTTGCGCGCGTTCGTGGCACGTCAGCGACGGTCGCGAAACGCGTGCGACACGCGCGCAGCAGCGACTGCTCGGACACGAACGCCGGTAGTTCGGCGCGATGAAGACTTCGTCAGGAGATCGTCCACGACGCGCGGCCTGGGAGGCCTGCGAATCCTGTCAAGGAGAATCGACACGCAGGTTGCGATTCCATTACTGATACGAATGGGCCGATCGCGCATTGAGCGCCGGTGGCCCCGAGTTCGAAGCGTGACCTGCACTGAGCAAGTAGAACAGGGCGTTGTGCGGCGGCGCGGCTCGACCGTTCGCAAAGACGCGAATCGCGAGCGGCGTACATGCGCGGCCAATCGCGAGCAGCGTACGTGTGCGGGGGCGTGCAAATTGACGCCCCCGCACATTCCGCGGGGAATGTGTGCCAGGCCACATTCCGCAGGGAATGCGCAGCGCGGGGAATGCGCGACGCCCGCACACATTCCGCGGGGAATGTTCAGCGCGCGCACCAGGACGTGTCGCCGGCTGAGCTACTGCCGCCGAGTTGAGAAACCGGAAATCATCGAAACCCCACAATGGCCACCCACACGAATCCGCGAAGTCCCGAACCAGGCGGTCCGATCCAACTCCTCGGTCGGGCGAACGGATCCATCCCCATTCCTTCCAGGCAGGCGCCGTCGCCGAACCGATGCTCGATCCGGACGCCGGTCGCAGAATCGATGCTCGATCCGGACGCCGCTCGCCGATCCCATGCTCGATCCAGGCGCTGCCCGCCGAACCGATGCTCAATCCGGACGCCGCCCGCCAATCCCGATGCCCGATCCAGCCGCCGCCCGCCCGTTCCGTCGAATTGACAGCCGGGAGGGCCGCGCCTACAGGGTTCGGCTTGGCGAGCCGGCATTTTCTCCGCCGCATGACCCTCGCGGTCGTGCTCGGCGCCTCGGCGGGCGGTGGAGGCTGTGCCGGGCCGCCGCCCCCCGACAACGTCGTCGTCCTCCTCGTCGATACGCTGCGCGCCGATCACCTCGGCTGCTACGGCTACGAGCGCGACACGAGTCCCAACCTCGACCGACTCGCGTCCGAAGGCGTGCTGTTCGAGAACGCGATCGCGCAGTCGTCGTGGACGTCGCCTTCGGTCGCTTCGCTGTTCACGTCGCTCTATCCGTCCGCGCACGGCGTGGTGCGCTTCAGCTCGAAGCTCGGCACCAACGCACCGACGCTCGCGCAGGAGATGACGGCGAGAGGGCGCACGACCGGCGGAGTTTCCGCCAACATCGCATTCATCCGGGCGGATCGCGGCTTCGCGCTCGGGTTCTCGCACTTCGAGCTCGCCGAGCGCCGCGCGGGGCCCGGCGACGAGCTCGAGAAGATCCTGCGGCGTGCGCCCGAGGAGGCCGCCGCGGTCACCGACCGCGGGCTTGCCTTCATCGATCAGGCCACGGCACGCCCGTTCTTCCTCTACCTCCACTACCTCGATCCGCACTCGCCCTACGACGCGCCGCCGCCGCATCGGGACCGCTTCCTCGACGACGCGCAGAAGAGCGCCAGGCCACGCTTCTTCGGCGAAGCCGGCATGGTTTCCGCGTCCGCGGCGGATCTTCCGACGCTCACCGCGCTGTACGACGGCGAGATCTCGTACACGGATGCCGAGATCGGACGTTTCCTCGACGGCCTGCGCGAGCGCGGCCTGCTCGAACGCACCGTCGTCGTCGTCACCAGCGACCACGGCGAGGAGCTGCTCGACCACGGCGGCTTCACGCACGGATCGACGCTCTATCGCGAGGTCGTGCGCGTTCCGCTCCTCGTGCGCATGCCGGAAATGGCGGCGGCCGGGCGGCGCGTCGCCGACGTCGTCGAGCTCGTCGACGTCGGACCGACCCTGCTCGAGCTCGTCGGCCCGCCCGACGCACGAAAGACCGAAGGGCAAAGCCTCGCGGCGATGCTGCGTCCGACGGCGCTTCTCGAGCGCATCGGACTCGGGTCTCCCTCGGGCACAGTCGGCGCGACCGGCTACTCGGAGCTCTCCAGCAGGATGAAGAAAGAGGCGAAGCCGTCGCGGCACGAGCGCGCGCTCCGGCGCGCGGGTCGCAGCTACCTCGTTTCGGCCTCCGGCGAGCGCGAGCTTTACGACGACGTCGCCGATCCTCGCGAGCAGCACGACCTGGCCGCGGCGGAGCCCGACACGGCGCGCGACCTCGCGCGGCGCATCGAGGCGCTCGCCGCATCTTCGGCAGGGTCGGCAGCGCAGAGCGGCAGCGGCAGTGAGGACGAATCGATGAGCGAAGCCGATCGCGAGCGGCTGAAGGCGCTCGGTTACCTGCAGTAGCTCAGGCGGTCGCGTCGCTCGGCGCGAGCAGCTCGCGCCATTCGTCCACCAGCTCGCAAGTCCGGTAGCCGCTTCGCGCGGGCAGCGCGGCGAGGTCCGCCGGCGTGTCCACGTCCACCGCGAAGCCTTCGAGCGGAAGGATCAGCATCTCGACAGCCTTCGCGCGGCATTCGTTGCGGTAGGCCGCGAGGCTCTCGCCTTCGAAACGAAATTCGATGCGCGTCGGCGGGCTCGTGACGAGGCCGTTCGTACCCGTCGCGGACGACGACGGTACGCAGACCACGGGATAGCGCTCGGCGTCGATGTCGAAGAGCGCGTCGATCTCGAACGGATCGAGCAGCGGCACGTCGCCGGGGATGACGAGGAGCCGGCGCACGCCCTGGCTCTCCAGCTCGGCGGCCGCGAAGGCGACGGCACCGTTGAGCCCCCTGGCCGGGCCCTCGTCGAGCGCCTCGGCGCCGCAGCGGCGCGCGTGCGCGAGCAGGGCGGCATCCGAGCTGACGACGACGATGCGGTCGAGGCGCGTGGCCGCCGAGAGCGCGGCCAGCATGTCTTCGAGCATCGCGAGGGCGAGCTCCTCGCGCCGGGCCTCGTCGAGACATCCGGCAAGGCGCTTCTTGGCGCCGGCGATCGAGCGAACGGGAATAAGGGCGGCGTTCACGCGCGGCGACCGTACGGGAGACCCCGCGTGCAGTAAAGACGCACCACACCACAGCTTTTTTGCCCACCACCCAACGCCGCGCTATAACCCACGCGTCGCAGAACCCGGGGCACGTACACATCGACCCGCGAACCGGCGG
>CAYYVZ010000207.1:0-8969 GCA_964475235.1 uncultured Myxococcales bacterium
TCACGAAAGAAGGCCTCATGAACGTTGGCGACGTGCTCTCGGCCGCGCGCACCGCGCGCGACGCCGGCGCGTCGCGCTTCTGCATGGGCGCTGCGTGGCGCGAGGTTCGCGACGGCGCCCAGTTCGACAGCGTCTGCGACATGGTCCGCGGCGTCACCGATCTCGGCATGGAAGCCTGCGTGACGCTCGGCATGCTGACGTCCGACCAGGCGCGCAAGCTGAAGGACGCGGGGCTCGTCGCCTACAACCACAACCTCGACACGTCGCGCGAGTTCTACGGCGAGATCATCACGACGCGCACCTACGACGAGCGCCTGACGACGCTCGCGCACGTGCGCGACGCCGGCATCACCGTCTGCAGCGGCGGCATCATCGGCATGGGCGAGTCGATCGACGATCGCTGCGGCATGCTCGTCGAGCTCGCCAACCTGCCGAAGCACCCGGAGAGCGTTCCGGTCAATGCCCTCGTCGCCGTGTCGGGCACGCCGCTCGCCGGCCGCGAGCCGGTCAAACCTTTCGAGCTCGTGCGCATGATCGCGACGGCCCGCATCATGATGCCCGCGTCGATCGTGCGCCTGTCGGCCGGCCGCAGCTCGCTCAGCGACGAGGCCCAGGCCCTGTGCTTCCTGGCCGGCGCGAACTCGGTCTTCTTCGGAGAGAAGCTGCTGACCACGGGCAACCCCGACTGCGACAGCGACCGCGAGCTGCTCTCGGAGCTCGGCGCGGCGCCCCTCGTCCCCGAGCACCTGAAAAGCCGCGAACAGGCGGCCTGAACCGAATGGCCTCCGATCTCGATACGCACGCCGAACGTATCGCCGAACAGGGCTACACCATCCTCGAAAACGCGATCGAGCCGTCGCTCGTCGACGAGCTCGGCGCCACGCTCGCCCGCCTCGAAAAGGAACTGAACGCCGTCCCGGCGGGCAACCCCTTCGAAGGCGCCAACACGGTGCGGATCTACAACCTGCTCGTGCACGGCAAGGTCTTCGAGAAGATCCCGGTCCACGAGAACGTGCTTCCGGTCGTCGAACGCGTGCTCGACTCGGGCTGTCTCGTGTCCTCGCTGTCGTCGATCGCGATCGATCCGGGCGAGATCGCGCAGCCGATCCACGCCGACGACCAGCTCATTCCGATCGCGAAGCCGCACGTGGCCACCGTCTGCAACACGATGTGGGCGATCACGGACTTCACGGAAGAAAACGGCGCGACGCGCATCATTCCCGGCTCGCATCTTCGCGACCGGTCACCCAAGTACCTGCATCCCTACGATTCGATCCCCGCGGAGATGCCGCGCGGCTCGGTGCTCGTCTGGCACGGAAGCCTCTGGCACGGCGGCGGCGCGAACCGCAGCACGAAGCGCCGAACCGGCATCGCGATGAACTACTGCGCGGGGTTCATGCGCCAGCAGGAGAACCAGCAGCTCGGCATTCCTCTCGAGAAGCTGCGCGGCTTTTCGCCGCGCCTGCAGGAGCTCTGCGGCCTCAGCGTCTACAACGGCCTGGTCGGCCACATCGACAAGAAAGCCCCGAGCGAAGTGCTGTTCGGCGAAGCTCCGAAGACCGGTATCGTCTGGGATACGTGAAATCGGGATCCGTCCCCGATTTCTACCTGGCGGGCTCGCCGCGGCTGCGGCTGCGGCGCATGCGCTGGACGAGCACGCGCATCACGTGGAGCGCGAAGAACGGCGTGTCCACGACCATGGCGAGAAACTCGGACTCGTCCACGCGCGCGAGTTTGGCGTCGGTGCGCGCGATGGCGGTCGCGCTGCGCTCGTTCGAGTCGATCAGCGACATCTCGCCGAGCAGATCGCCAGGCCCGGAAATGTCGAGCAGCTGGTCCCCGATGAAGAGATCGATGGTCCCCTCGACCACCACGTACATGAAGTTGCCCGAGCTGCCGGCCGCAAAGACGACGTCGCCGGCCTTGAAGTGATCGATCACCTTCGATTCGGCAAACAGCTTGTCCAGCCTGAGAAGCACCGACGGCATCGCGACCCCCTTCCATGCTCGCGTCGCGAACCTGCGCGCGAGAGGGGCGCATCTTGTGTGCGGTCTGGACCAATGACAAGCCCTGCCGGGACAGCGGCTTCGGCGCGCCCGAAGCGCAGGAAGCCCCTCGGCGAACATGACGACGGCCCCCATGCCAGGACCTGCACGAGGTGAGCCAGATGCCGCCGCACCGGCGGATCGCCCCGAAGCTTCGCCGCACCCTGCCCGTTCGCCTGTCCTCTCCGGCCTCGGCCCCGCCCTGCTGCTCGGCCTCGTGCTGGCAGCCTTCGCGGCCAGCCGCCTCGCCATCGCCGGCGTTCCGTCGGAGCGCGAGTACGACGAGGGGGTCTACCTCATGTCGGCGCGCGCGGTCATCGCCGGCCACGAGCTCTTCACCGAGGTCTTCTCGTCCCAGCCGCCGGCCTTCGTCGAGACGCTCGCGCTCGCTCTCGCCGCCTTCGGGGACTGCCTGGCAGTGGCGCGCGGCCTCATCCTCGCGTTCGCGCTGCTTTCGCTTCTCGCCGTCGCCGACATCGCGCGTCGCCTCGCCGGAGCGTGGGCTGCCCCTGCCGCCGCCGCGGCCCTCGCCCTCTCGATGACGTTCGGCGACCTCGCACACGTCGTCGAAGCCGAGACGCCCGCGATGGCGCTGGCACTGCTCTCCCTTGCCGCGTGTCTCGAAGCCCGCCGGCGCGGATGGAGCCGCGGCTGGCTCGTCGCGGCCGGTGCGCTCTACGGACTGGCCGCGCTCTACAAGCTCATCGTCGTGCCGCTGGCAGCTCCGTTCGGCCTGCTCCTGCTCCTCGCTCCGCCCGCCGACGACGAGTCCGGATGGCGGCCGGACGCGAGCCTCGCGCGTGTGCTGTTGCGCTCGGCCACGGTCGCAGCGGGAGCCGCTCTCGTCCTCGCGCTGCCGCTGCTGCGATACGACGCAGAAGCGTACTTCGCGCAGGCCGTCGGCTTTCATCTGAGCAAGCACGACGTGTTTCACCTGAACGAGCTCGCCAACGTCCGGCGTGCCGTCGGACACCTGCGCGCCGATGCGATCCTCGTGGCGACCGCGTGCGCGGGCCTGCTGCTGATGACGATGCGGCGGCAGCGACTGGCGGCGGCATGGCTGGCCGTGTGGCTCGTCTTCATGGTCGCCGCGATCTCGGTTCAGACGCCGATCTTCTGGCGTCACTTCGTGCTGCTGTCGCCGCCGATCGCGATCGCAGCCGGTGCCGCGGCGGCGCTGGCCGCGGGGCGAAACCGGCGCCGCGCAGGCGCCGTCGCGGTGGCCGCGATGGCCGTATGGACGGCGGTGACGCTCGCCCGCGGCCGCGGCCTTTTTCCACTCACGTCGGACGGTGCCCGCAACGACCGCGCGCTGGCATCCCTGCAGGAGGCCGCGCGCTGGATCGCCATGAACACTCGTGAAGACGAGCTCGTCGGCGGAGACGACCCGATGGCGATCTACCTCGGCGGGCGGCGCACGCCGGCCGGCCTCTGCGACGTCTCGTCGGCACGCATCGTCTCCGAGTCGCTGCTCGTCGAGGAAGCGGCACGTGCGAGCCTCGAAGCGCGCGTCATCGTAATGCGCAGCGGCGGGCGGCTTTCGAAGCTCCCCGGCTACTTCGGCTGGCTGAAGAAGAACTACGACGCGCGACCCGCCTCGCTCACCGGCCTGGGTCCGCAGCGGAGCGTCTGGATCCGCCGCGAAGGCGCGACGGCCAATGCGACGAGCCCGCCCTCGCTGCGCGGACTGGGCGACCTCAACCCGCCGACAGACGAATCGCCAGGAAACTGAGCATCGCCGCGAAACAGAAGAGGTGATCGATGCAGATCGACCTGGCGAGATCGCTCTGCGTCGCCGCGTCGTCCGTGCGCGTGCCGAGACGCATGGCGTTCGGAAAGACGCGCGTCAGGGCGAGACCGATCGGCACGCTGCAGAGCGCCAGGGAGCCGCCCGCCAGCGGGCCGGGACCGTCGCCGCGCACGAGCTGGAGGACGAGCACGCCGACCATCGCCGCCATGACGGCGCTGATCAGGAAGTTCATCGGAGACGCGGTGGTCGTAACGCGGCGGTAGTAGCCGGCGATCTGCGACAGCGACGATTCGGGCAGGCTCCTGCCGTCTTCGCGCGGACCGAGCGCGAGCACGTCGAACATCAGGTCCATCCAGATGACGGCGAGCAGAAAGCCGGCGCCGGCGGCGAGAAACAGGTCCACTGCCGGCTTGTCCACCAGCGACGGGCTACATGCAACGAATCCATGCACCCGTCGGCCCCGCGGCTTCGCGAGACCGAGCGGTCAGGTGCAAAGTCCCGCTTCCGACCGGACTACGCTGCCGGCGGCCTCGTCGCTCTCGTCCGCTCGGCGCCCAGCGTGCGCGTGGCGGCAGTCTTCGCGGCCTGCTGCTCGACCGGCTGCAGATCGGAATTGGCCGGCCCGTCGATCACGTGACCCAGGGCATCGAAACGTGAACCGTGACACGGACAGTCCCACGTCTGCTCGGCGGAGTTCCACTGGACGATGCCGCCGAGATGCGGGCAAACCGCCGACATCTCGTGAACGACGCTGCCCTCGTCGCGATAGCAGGCGATCTTCGTGAGGCCGCGGCGCAGGATGGCTCCCGTTCCGGGGAGCAGCTCGCCGGCGCTCGCGACGCCGCCGGGCGTCAGCCAGTCGGTGTACTGCCATGCCGTGTTGCCGTTCTCGCGCGCATACTCGAACGCGGCCTTGATGGTTTTCCTCGACGGATCGTAGAGGGCGGCCCAGTCGTTCTCACGCTGGAGGATGAGGTCCGTCAGCAGCAGCCCGGCGATCGTGCCGTGCGTGAGCCCCATGCCCGAATCCCCGGTGGCGAGGTAGACGTTGGGTTCGTCCATCGGATTGCGACCGATGAACGCCACGCCGTCGATCGGCTCCAGCACCTGCCCGGACCACGCATCCGTGATGCCGCCGACGACGGGGAAGTGCTCGTGCGCCCACGACTCGAGCCGGCGGTAGCGCAGCGACGCATCGTCCGACTGCCCCGTGCGGTGGTCTTCGCCGCCGAGGATGAGGCGCTCGAATCCGCGCGACCCGGCGCTGTCGTTCTCGCTCGCACGGCCGCCGGTCAGGGTCCTGACGTAGTGGTACGGATCGCCCGTATCCCAGTAGAGCGCCCGCGGAACCGTTCCCGACACCACGTTCATCGCGATCGCATAGGTGCGATACGCCGCCTGCTTGGTGTGAATCGCCACCCGATCGTTGATCGGTGTGTTGGTCGCAACCACCACGGCGTCGGTAGCGATGACAGAGCCGGCACCGGTGCGGACGCGCGCGGGCCGACCCCCGGCGATCTCCGTTACGTGGGAGTCGCAGTAGATTCGCCCGCCGTGCGCAACGAGCGCCTCGGCCACACCCGACAAGTAGACGAGGGGGTGGAACTGCCCCTGCCTCGCAAAGCGAAGACAGGCGCCGATGTTCACCTGGTCGAACGGTGCGCGCTCGAGGTATTCGACACCCGCGATTCCAGCCCGCCGCGCCCCTTCGAGCTCACGTTCGAGCAGACGGGGATCGTCCGTGTCGGCAAGAAAGAGGTAGCCGTCCACACGCTCGAAGGCGCAGTCGATGTTCTCTCGCTGGACGATGCGCTCGATGCAGTCGATCGCCGCGGCGTGGCTCTCGGCCGCCAGCCGGGCGCCTTCCTGTCCGTGCAGCCGTTCGATTTCGGAGAAACGGTCGTCGATCGCCGACGCGAGATGCGCCGACGTGCGACCGGTCTGGCCGCTTCCGATCGCCCCGTCGGTCACCACGACGACGGACTTGCCCTCGTAAGCGAGCAGGAGGGCCGTCGTCAAGCCGGCGATGCCGCCGCCGACGACGCACACGTCGCACTGTTCGTCACCGGACAGCGCTCGATATCTGGGCGTGTCCTCGGACATCCATACGGAAGTCGACTGACCGTGCTGGTCGTTCATTGCTCTCCATCGCAGACGCGGGCGCGAGCATCCCCAAAGCAGGATCGCTCACGCCCGTGTTCTTGGCGGTCCCTCAGATGTTGCGGCTGCTGTCCATGCCGGACTGGGTCGTCATCTGCCCTTCGCCCGGCTGGCCCTCGCCGTAGCCGTACGAGTGCATCGTCTGGCCGAGGTCGCGGCGCATGTCCTGGCCCGACTTCGGCGCGAACAGCAGCGCGAGGCCTGCGCCGAACAGCATGCCGGTCCCGAACAGGCTGAGCGCGGGAAGCAGATCGAGGGCCGGGCTCTGTCGCGATTCGAGACCGATCGCGCTCGCGAGATCTTCACGGGACGGAAGCGACTGAAGCAGGGTTTCGAGATTGATGCTCATTCTTCTCTCCTTGGGCTCATGGAGCCTCTTGCGGTTGTGGTGGGGGGGATCGGAGAAAAGCGTTCTAGTGGTGCGTCTGCGGCAAGCCTCCGGATTCGGGCTTCGCGCCGCGGTTCTCCTTCTGGTCCCGCTGATCGCGCTGCCGGTCGCTCGACCGCGACTGGCCTGCGGCCTGCGTCGCCCACGAACCCATCTCGCGCGCCGCCAGGGCCATCGCGAAACGCGTGCCGACACCGAGCGCCAGCACGCTCAGACGCGAGCTGAGCCCGCCGCCGAGCACGTAGCCGATGCCTGCCGCGACGGCGAGAATCCCGAGCGGACGGTCTCTGGCCATGTCCGCGACGTAGGTCTGCAACTCGTTGCCCGCTTCGGAAACGTGGGTAACGAGATTCTGCGCGTCGCCGCGGATCTGGCGTCCCGCTTCTCCGAGCTGTTGTGGAAAGCGTGCGCCGCCGGCGGATTTCTCTTCACCGTTGGTATGGCCTCTCGATTCGCTCATCTGGTTCACCTCCTCGAGAAGATGCGAGCAACGACGAACCCGAACCCAAGCGCCCCGAACACGGCGGCGACGGGCCGCTCGCGCACGAAAGCCTCGAGCTGCTCCTCGATTCCCTTCGCACTCGAACGCACGGATTCGAAGTCGGTCTGGATGGTCTGGCCAAGCTGGCGGAGTGAGTTTTCCTCCGATGGCGAGGAAGCGATGTCGTGTTCCATTATCGTAATCTCCTGTAGCGGTCTGATCTGACTGGGAAGCCGCTCGGCTCGCGCCGGACTGCTCCCAGCCAGAGGCCCACGCAAAATGCGCCGGCCACCCATTCGAGCGGCGACGCGCGGATGAATCGGGTAACGTCGAGCTTGCGCTCGGTCGCTTCGGCAAGCTCGTGCACGGCCTCCCGGAGGACTTCCTCGTCCTCTTCGATGCTCTGAAGAAGCTCTTCGTGACGCTCGGTCACATCGAGGGTTCGCTCATCGGTCACGGCGCTCTCCTTCCTCGGGTCTGGTTTCAGGAGTCCGCAGGCCGGCACGGTCGCCGAGCCTGGAGACCGAGGCGGCGACCGCGGCGGCCTCCGCTTCGTCTTCCAATTTTTCTTCCGTCTCGCCCGATAGCTTCGGCGCATCGCGCAGCGTGAAGAACACGACGGCGAGGCCGACGATCCCATTGGCCAGCGCAAAGATCGCGAGCTGAGCAGCGTTGCTCCATGCCGACAGGAGCCAGGTGACGAGCGCAGCCGTCCCCGCCATCCACGCGGCCAGGCCGGCAAAGACACCGACGCTGAGGAGCGCCGCTTTGACGAGAAGGCGCGAGATCATCTCGTGGTTGTCGAGCATCAGAAGGTCGATGCGCTTGCCGAGCACCCGCTGCGTCACCGACGCGATCTTTTCGAGTGCGGCAGGCACGGAGGGCTCGGCAGATGGGGGAGCTTCCAGGTGGCGTCCCCCGTTCAGGTCGGGGACACGGGCTGAGGCGGTTTTTCGTTCGGCGTAGTTGGCCATTTTCTTTCGCCTCTCCGGCTGGTCATTCGCTGTGCGCGTGAACGCGGCGGGTCGGTTGGTCGGAACTCACGTAAAGCCGCGAACCACGTAGAGGAGAAAAAGAATCGGAATCGGCGCGCCGAGCAGCCACAGCAACAGCCAGCCGGCTTTTCCCTGTTGCTTCGACGGGTCGATCACTTCGATCTCCTGTCGCAACCGATCGGCTAGTTGGCGCTGGGGCCGGCGCTGCGCCGGCGGATGAAGGCGGTGACGTGGCTTCGCTTGCAGCTGACCAGCTCCGCACGCTCGGCAGTGCGCTCTGTGTCGACGGCGAAGTGCTCGAGTGCCGCCGCTCTTTGCGACGTCCTCGTCCGCTGCTGGACGTCCCCCTTGAGTTGCTCCCAGCTCGACTCGAGATCTGACATCGTCATCGCGTTCTCCTTCGGGTGTGTTTCGTGCATCTCCGCACGGCACCTCATCTGGAATTTTTGCACGCCGCTCACGCCACATCCGCGACATGAAAGGATTCTTCGGCGGCACGAGTTCGATGTCCGTGACCGTTCGAAATTCATCATGGGCAGCGCATGCGAGGTCGTAAAGACGCTTCGCAAACTAGCTGTCCACATGAGTCGAACCGGGATGCGGCGACGAACGGCACGCGGGACGCGAGACGGCCCGGCGGGAAACGAGAGCGCCGCTCCTCGCGACACGACGAGCGCGTGCCGCGAAGAGCGACGAGAGGATCAATCGGGGCTAGCGGCCCTGACCTTGGCCGCGCTGCTCTTCGGGCGGCGGGACTTCGCCCTTTTTCTTTCCGCCGCCGCCTTGCGGCTGCGGCTGTTGCGGCTGCGACGGTTGCTGGCGCTGTTGTTGCTGCTGGCTTTCCTGCTGCTGCATCTGCTGCTCGCGCTGCTGGCGCTCCTGCTGCTGCATCTGCTGACGCTCCTGCTGCTGGCGCTGCTGCTGCTGCATGCGCTGTTGCTGCTGCTGCTCCTGCTGCTCGCGTTGCTGGCGCTCCTGCTGCTGCATGCGCTGCTGTTGCTGGCGGTCGGCCTGCTCCCGCTCGCGTTCCTGCTGTTGGCGCTGCTCGTTGCGCTGCTGCTGAGCCTGCCGTTCGCGCTGCTGGCGATCCGCCTGCTCACGCTGCTGCTTTTGCTGATCCGCCTGATCGCGCTGCTGCTTCTGCTGATCC
>CAYYVZ010000208.1:0-8939 GCA_964475235.1 uncultured Myxococcales bacterium
CTGCACGTGCCGCCCGAGCATTTGTCGGCGCCGTTGCAGAACAGGCCGTCGGTGCAGACGCTTCCGTTGATGTCGTGCGCGGTGCAGTTTTCGGCGTTCTCGTTGCACGACTCGCTGCAGTTCGCATCGCCGTCGGGGCCCGTGCACGGGTTGCCCACGTGCACGGAGCAGGCTCCCGAGCTGCAGGTGTCACTGCCGTTGCAGAAGTTCGCGTCGTCGCACGCCAGACCGTTCGCGTCGGCGAGCGAGCAGCTGTCCGAAGCCTCGTTGCAGCCTTCGGAGCAATCGATGTCGCCGTCGGCGCCGTCGCACGGATCGCCGGCGTGCTGCGTGCACGCGCCCGAGACGCACGAATCCAGGCCGTTGCAGAACAGGCCGTCGTCGCACGGCGTTCCGGAGGGGTCGTCCCCGGAGCACGCGTCGGCCGATTCGCTGCAGGTCTCCGAGCAGTCTCCGTCGCCGTCCGGCCCGGAGCACGGATCGCCGGCATTGCTGCTGCAGAATCCCGACGCGCAGGTGTCGCTGCCGTTGCAGAACAGGCCGTCGTTGCAGGGCGACCCGTTCGGGTCTGCAGCCACGCAGGAGCCGGCGGCTTCGCTGCACGACTCCGAGCAGTTGGCGTCGCCGTCGGGGCCGTCGCACGGGTCGCCGGCGTGAACGCTGCACGCTCCGACCGCACACGAGTCGGCGCCGTTGCAGAAGACGCCGTCGTCGCACGCGCTCAACGCCGGATCGGGCGCCGTGCAGGCGTCCGCCCCTTCGTCGCACGACTCGGCACAGTTGCCGTCGCCGTCGGCGCCGGCGCAGGGGTCGCCGGCGTGCACGCTGCAGCTTCCGTTCGAGCAGGAGTCCGGGCCGTTGCAGAAGACGCCGTCGTCGCACGGTGCGCCCTGGGGATCGTTCCCGGTGCAGCCGCCGGCGCTGTCGCTGCAGGACTCCGCGCAGTCCGCATCTCCATCCACGCCGGTACAGACCGATCCCTCGTGCGCGTTGCAGAAGCCCCCCGCGCAGGTGTCGTCACCGTTGCAGAAGAGTCCGTCCTCGCAGCCGCTGCCGTCCGGATCCGCGCCGCTGCATTCGTCCGCCGACTCGTCGCACGTTTCGGAACAGTCGAGGTCGCCGTCGGCCCCGTCGCACGGGTCGCCCGCGTGCTGGCTGCACGCCCCGCCGGAGCAGGCATCGGCTCCGTTGCAGAACACGCCGTCGTCGCAAGAGGAGGCATTGGGGTCCGGACCGTTGCAGGCGTCCGCGGCCTCGCTGCAGGTCTCGGAGCAGTTCGCGTCACCGTCGGGCCCGGCACACGGGTCGCCGTCGTGGATGCTGCACGCTCCGCCGGAGCAGAAGTCGATCCCGTTGCAGAACAGGCCGTCCTCGCAGGTCGTCTCGTTCGGGTCGGCTCCGCTGCAGGCGTCGGCGGCCTCGCTGCAGGTCTCGGTGCAGTCGGAATCGCCGTCGGGCCCCGGGCACGGATCGCCCGCGTGGACCGTGCATGCGGCCGACGGCGAGCACGTGTCCGCGCCGTTGCAGAAAAGACCGTCGCTGCAGCTCGTTCCCGCGGGATCCTTCGTGCACTGCGAGGAGCAGCAATCGCCTCCGGCGACGTTGCCGTCGTCGCACTGCTCGGAAACCTCGACGACCCCATTGCCGCACTCGGTCTCGACGAACGACACGTCGAGAAAATAGCGGGGGATCTGGGCACCGTCGTACGCGGAGACTCGAATCTCGTAGTCCCCGGGGATGAGGATCTTCTTGATCAGCAGCGAGCACACCGCCGGGCCGGAGTCGTCGTCGAAGGCCACGCACGGAAGCTCGTCGCCATAGATTCCCTGGCAGTTGCCGGGCGCGCCGGGCCGCCTCAGCTCCACGAAGCTGTCCCCCGGGCAGCCTCCGATTCCATTCTGGACCGATACGACGAGGACTCTCGCTTCCTCCAGGGTAAAGACAAAGGAATCGAACGAATTCCTGGGGAAGCCGCCCTCGAACTGGCCGCCCGCCGAAACGTCGGTCGGCACGAACATCGTGGTCGTGGTCGTTCCCGTAAAGAGCGTCGTCGTCGTCGACGTCGACACCGTCCCCGCCGCCGCGCCGTTCGCCCACAGGAGCGCGACGCCCAGCGCCGCCGCCATGAAACTCGACCTCGCCTTCATGATCCGATTCGGCCCCCCGCGCCCGGAGACGACCCTACGTCCTGCGGCGGCGCGACGCGACACCAAAAGAAAGGGCGGAGCCGCTTTCGCGACTCCGCCCCTTCGTTGCTGCTTGCCAGCAGGCGATTCCGGCTAAGCCGGGATGGCGCTTACGGGCAATTGTCGATCGTACAGCTGTTGCCCCTGGCTTCCCTGCAAGCGTTCGGGCTCGAGGCGGGCGTCTTCTTCGGGCAGACGCCGAGGGCCTCGTTGCACAACGGTGCATCGTGGCAGTTGCCCAGGATGTCGTAGACGCAGACGTCGTCGATCATCTGGCCGCCGTTGTTGAAGCAGTCGAGGTTCCCGATGCACTCCTGCACCGTCGGGCCGTCGACCGGCGGGTTGCCCTCGCAGACGTCGCTGCAGTCGCTGAAGCTCACATCGACGTACTTCGCGAGGATCGTGTCGCAGTCACCGCCACTGATGCCGCAGTTGAGGCCGGCGGCCACGAGCTGGCGGTAGAGCGAGCGCTGGTGGACGCCCTTGGTGCGCTTGCACAGGCCCTCGAGATCGGACGTCAGGCCGAGGCCGTCGACGTACGGCGAGCCGAGGTTGCTCGTCGTGGTGATCGTCTGGCCGCAAACCTCGAGACCGCCGATCGCGTCGAGCACTTCCTGGCCGACGTTGATCGAGTTCTCCTTCTCGTAGCCGCTGTGCGTCGCCCAGTAGCCCGGGCTGCGGCAGATGTCGGTCCCGCAGGTGAAGTTGAAGACGCATCCACCCTCGGCGATCGAGCAGACGTCGGTCGTGCAGTTGTTGCCGTCTTCGCATTCGCCGTTGTTCGGCGTGTTGTCGCACTCGTTGTTCGCTTCGTCGCAGGTGTCGTCCGTGCAGTCGATCTGGTCGGCGCAGTCGATGTTGGTGCCGCCGCACTCGCCGCCGGCGCAGACGTCGTTCTCCGTGCAGAACAGGCCGTCGTTGCAGGGATCCGTGTTGTCGATGTGGTCGCAGTTGCCGTTGCCGTCGCACTCGTCGTCGGTGCAGACGTTGTCGTCGGTGCTGCAGGGCGTGCCCGGGGCCGAGCCCCCGTCGGCGGGGCAGTCGTTGTCGTTGCCGGTGCAGTTCTCGGCCTCGTCGCACTCGCCCGCGTCCGCGCGGCAGAGCGTGCCGGTGCCCAGGAAGCCGTCGGCAGGGCAGGTCGCCGAGGTGCCGTTGCAGTTCTCGGGAGTGTCGCAGACGCCGTTGGTCGCGCGGCAGAGAGCGCCGCTGTTGCCGGGCGTCTCGGCGCAGCCGAAGCTGTCCGCACCCGGGCCGCCATGGCCGACGCACTCCGCAGCGGTGCAGGGATTGGAATCCGTGTCCGCGCACTCGGAGTTGTTCGCGCACTCCGGGATCTCGACGTCGGTCTCGACGTTGAAGCAGCGGCACTTGGCGGCGTTGCTCGGGATCGCGTCGGCCGCAGAGTGGCAGTTGTCGCCCGCGTTGTTGTCCCACGCGCTGCAGATCGCGAGGTCGAAGAACCCGTCGCCGTTGCTGTCGGCGCAAGGCACCGTCACGTCGCTGACCGGATACGAAACGGCGTCTCCATCGAAATCGCCGCACTGATCGACGTCGATCTCCGTGACCGGATTGATCGGCACGATGGCAACCGCGCACTCGGAGCCCGAGAGGGCGCCGCCGGGGGTCCCGGCGATGTAGAAGCCGATGTCGTAGCGGGTCGTCGTGTCCTGGGCGAGATCCAGAGTGCCGGTGAACGTGAACGTGTTGCTTCCGCCGCCGCAGTCGTTGTTGGACACGTTCGAGACGCTGACCGACGAGATGCTGAAGTCGTTGGCCGTGCAGTTCAGGCCGGAATCGCCGGCGGCGTCGCGAAGGCAGTTCGCCGCCGAAGCGTTACCGACACCGATGAGCAGCGCGGCTGCTGCGGGCATCGCAATGCGAATGAAGTTTTTCATGTCGTCCCCTCGAGTTCCTTGAACTCTCTGGCCCTTCTCGTGGCGAGCAGACCAGCCAGCCGGTTGCTCTCTTCACGGAACGGCCTCGTATCTGTCTCCCCTCTTGAACCGTACCCCGGTGCTGGCCTTTCGCCGGAATACTCCCGCGGACAACCACAGGAATCGCCCCTTAAATGCTACTAAGACTGCCCTGAGACAAACGATTCCGGCCTTCGTGTGCGGGCGGGTCGAACATATCCGCTCAACGCCTCGTTTTAATTGAGTTTTTTCGCATCGTCCGGACGGCCCCCCTTGGCAGGCTGTCCACACTACGGGTCAGGCTCCGATGGGGTTGAAGAATCGCGCGAGACTGGGGCGTCACGTACGCTGCGACCGCAACCGCCCGGTTCTCTCACCCCCACTGTCCGATTTCTGCGGGAACGGGGCGTGCGACGCGGCATTCGCATGCTGCGCGCCGGCGCCGCTTCGAACGTCGGCGGGCAGAACGAGGTCTTCGACTGCGAGAACCGGAGTGGCGGGGCGCTCTTCTCGAACCCTTCGAATCCCGAGCGCCGACGTAAGCCCCGCACGTATTCTTCGGACGCTGCGCGCTCCTCCATCGAAGCATTCGAACCTTCCGGAACGGCGCCGCCCCCGCCGGCGAGACACCTTTCGATAAATCCTGCACTTCCGTATAGAAGCGCCACCGCGCCGCCGCGCCGCCATGACCTCTCCCCTCTTCACGCTCCTCGAAGTGCTCCTGCTGCTCGGTGCCAACGCGTTCTTCGTGGCGGCCGAGTTCGCCCTGGTCAAGGCCAAGCCCGCGCGGCTGGAGGCACTGGCCGGCGAAGGGTCCGCGCGCGCTCGCCTCAACGCGCACATCCATTTCGAGCTCGAGGCCTACCTGGCCGCCTGCCAGCTCGGCATCACGATGGCCTCGCTCGGACTCGGCTGGATCGGCGAGCCGGCGGTGGCCGCGCTCCTCGAGCCCGCGTTCCACGCGGCCGGGATGTCGCAGGAAGTGCTGCACACGACCGCGTTCATCGTGGGCTTCGTCGTCTTCTCCTCGCTGCACATCATCGTCGGCGAGCAGGTCCCGAAGACCTTCGCGATCCGCAAGCCCGAGCCTGTCGCCCTCTGGGTCGCCTACCCGCTGTATCTGTTCTACCGCGTCTCGTATCCGCTCAACTGGGCGCTCAACATGGCGTCCAGCCGCATCCTGCGCATGTTCAACGTGGAACAGGCCACGCACGCCGACGTGCTGACCGACGCCGAGATCCGCACCGTCATCGAGACTTCGGAAGCTCATGGCGAGCTCGACACGGGCAGCGCGGCGATGCTGCAGAACCTCTTCGACTTCGGCACGCGCACCGTCGCCGAAGTGATGCTTCCGCGCAGCAAGGTCGACATGCTCGACGCCGCGGCCGAGACGAGCACGAACGCGCGCGTGATGCGCGAGACCGGGCACTCGCGCTTCCCGCTGATGGACGGCGTGCGGAACAAGCTGCTCGGAATCGTGCTCGCCAAGGACGTCTTCAACGCCGTGCTCGCGGGCGACGCCAACCCGTGGGGCGACCTCAAGTGCTTCCTGCGCGAGCCGCTCTACGTGCCGGAGACCATTCCCGTGCAGAAGGTCTTCGAGATGATGCGCACGAGCCGCAACCACATGGCGTTCGTGGTCGACGAGTACGGCGAGTTCGTCGGCCTCGTCACGCTCGAAGACCTGCTCGAGGAGATCGTCGGCGACATCTCCGACGAGCTCGACGAGAAAGTCTCCGAGTACGCGGTGGTCCGCCACGACGACCACTGGACGTCGCACGGTCTCGCGCCGCTGTCCGACGTGGAAAGAACGACCGGCTTCCCGGTGCCGTCCGAAGTGGAGGCCAACACGCTTTCCGGGCTGTTTGCCGAGCTGCTCGACCGGCTCCCGGAGAAGGGCGACTGGGTCCTGATCGGCGGCTTCCGCCTGACCGTCCTCGACATGAAGGACCTGCACGTCGAACAGGTTCGCATCGAAGAAGTGAAGCCTCCGAACGAAGAGACCGCGGTCCCGCTCGAAGCTCCAGCCGCGGTGGCCGACGGCCCCGGGCACGCCATCGACTGACGCAGCCCGATGAAGCTGCTTCCCGTCGCGGCCCCCTGGACGGTACTCGGCATCGCGATCGCCCTGACCTGCGTTCGAGAAGCGGAATTCCAGCCGGCTCCGGTACGCCCTCTCGTTGCGACAGACCAACCCACGGTGTAACGACGATGCCTGCTCGACGACCGTCGCGCTCAGGGGGTGAGCCGGCCGTCCGTCACGGAGGGGAAATCATGCGATCGACACATGCGCGACTCAGCGTCGCCGCCACCGCTGTATGCTTGCTCGCGTTCGCGGCCTCTGCCGCGGCGCAGGTGCAGACCAAGTCGCAGATCAAATGCATTCGTTCGGCCAACGACTCGGTGTCGAAGGTCGCCAAGGCCCAGCTCACCCTGCAGGGGAAATGCCTCAAGGCCGCCTCTTACGGAACGTTGCCGGTCGGCCAGGACATCGCCGACTGCATCGCAGCCGACTCCGACGGCAAGGTAGCCGGCCAGGTCACCAAGGCCGCGACGAAGGACGCCAAGGTCTGTCCTCCGGGCCTCACGGACTTCGCCTACACGTCGTCGGCGACCGCCACGACGGCAGGCAAAAACAGCGCGCGCCTCAGCTTCGACGACGTGATGGCGACGGAGGCACCCGGCTCCGTGATCCTGTACGCAACCGATCCGGACGGATCCAAGTGCCAGGCCGCCGTCACCAAGAACGCCTCGAAGCTTCTCCTTGCCATGCTCGCCGAGTTCCGCTCGTGCAAGAAGACAGGACTGATGGACGGCACGATCCAGAGCTCGGTGCAGCTCTCGACGGATTGCTTCAACTCGATCACCGCCGACGCGAGCGGCAAGATCGCAGCGGCCTCCACGAAGGTCTCCGATGCGATCGCGGACAAATGCTCGGCATCGGCCCAGGCCACCGTCCTTCCGGGAGACTGCTCTGCCGCCGTGGATCCGGCCGCGTGCATCGAAAGGGTGGCGCGCTGCCGCACCTGCCAGGCCTTCAACGTGGCCGACAACCTCGTGCGCGGCTGCGACCAGTTCGACGACGGGAACATCAACGGCACCTGCTTGACCTCCACGGCCTGCGACGACGACGACGGCGACACCTACGGCCCGGGCTGCCCGGCCGGCAACGACTGCAACGACATCAATGCGAACATCCACCCGGGCGCGGACGAGGTCTGCAACGGCGTGGACGACGACTGCTCGTTCGTCATCGACGATTCTCCGATCGACGTCGGCGGCTCGTGCGGATCGAACAGCATCCCCCCGTGCATGCTCGGCACTTTCCAGTGCAACAGCGGCGCCCTCGAATGCGTCGGCGACGTCGGCCCGACGGCGGAGCTCTGCAACGGCGTCGACGACGACTGCAACGGCGCGACCGACGACTATCCAACCGACGCCGGCACGTCGTGCAACCCGAGCACGAATGCCCCGTGCGCGCACGGCACCAACCAGTGCGTGTCCGGTGCGCTCGACTGCGTGGGCAGCACCGAGCCCCGGACCGAGACCTGCAACGGCGTGGACGACGATTGCGACGGTGTCGCCGACTCGTCGGGCGGCTCGCCGCCGACCGACAGCCAGGGAAGCTGCGCGACCGCGCTCGCGCCGCCGATGGGTGCCACCTCGCCGTGCAGCGCGGGCACGCTCGCGTGCGTGAGCGGCGTCATCGACTGCCAGGGCGAAAGCGGCCCCACCGGCACCGTCGACACGTGCAACGTGGACGCGAACTGCGACGGCACTCTCTCGAACCAGCCCGACACGACGACCGACGTCGCCAACTGCGGTGCGTGCGGCAACAACTGCAACTCCGGCGCCGTGCACGCGTCGTTCACGTGCTCGAGCGGCGCCTGCCAGTTCGTGGGCTGCCAGGCGGGCTACTTCGACCTCGACGCGAACAACACGTGCGAGTACGCGTGCACGTTCGTCTCGGCCCAGGAGGACTGCAACGGCATCGACGACGACTGCGACGGCGTGGTCGACGAAGGCGTCTCGCCGCCAAGCCCCCAGGACGCATGCGGCGTCTCAGCCTTCGCGTCCGACGCGGCCTGCACGACGGGCGTCTCCATCACGTGCGCGTCGGGAGCCTGGAGCTGTTCGTTCCCGGCCGGCTACTGCACGTCGGGAGCCTGCCACAGCACCGTCGAGACCTGCGGCGACGGGCTCGACAACGACTGCAACGGCTGGACCGACGAAGATCTTTCGTGTGGAGGCTGCACGCCCGACATCGAGCTGTGCAACGGCTGCGATGACGACTGCAACGGCATCGTCGACGACAGCCCGGGCGATCCCTGCGGACCGACGACCGGCAGCTGCTCGGGCACGCGCGCGTGCAACGGGGGAGCCGCGGTCACGCCGGGTGCCTGCGTCACGACGCCCCACTTCGCCTCGACCTGCGACCAGCTGGCACCGGTCTCCGAAAGCTGCAACGGCGTCGACGACGACTGCGACTACATCGTGGACGACGGCGTCGCTCCATCCTCGTGCGCACCGCCGGGCGCCGGCATGGGCACGGTCTACGGCGGCTCGAGCCAGTGCCAGATGGGCCAGCAGAGCTGCGGCGGCACCTGCCGCGGAGGAGTCGGCCCGTCGAGCGAGATCTGCGACGGCATCGACAACGACTGCGACGGCGTCGTGGACGAAGGTCCGGTGGGAGTCGGACAGGCCTGCGGCCTCAGCGAAGGCCCGTGCAGCTCCGGGCTCACGGCGTGCGTGGGCGGCGCCATTTCCTGCCAGGGCAGCGTCGGTCCCCAGCCCGAGATCTGCGACGGCATCGACAACGACTGCGACGGCAGTGCCGACG
>CAYYVZ010000209.1:0-8937 GCA_964475235.1 uncultured Myxococcales bacterium
GGCAAGAGTAACCGTAGAAGACTGTCTGGAAAAGGTCGAGAACCGATTCCTGCTTGCCACCGTGGCCGTTCGCCGAGCCAAGCAGCTCCTGCGCGGCTCGCGTCCGCTCGTGGAGACCGAAAACAAGGAAGTCGTGACGTCACTGCGTGAGATCGCCGCCGGCGTCGTTTCGCCGATTGGCGATACCACGAAGGCCTGAAGGAGCGCACGCGCGCGACGTTGAGCCGGGAGCGCACGCGCGCGACGACGAGCTGGTCGAAGGGCTCACCGCCGGCTGCTACGGCGCCCAGGGCCCGAGTGCTGCGTGAGCACGCCGCTGCCTGACATGGCCCCTCGCAAGAACTCCACCACTACGACCTCCGAACCGGGCGCCGCTCCGAAGCCGCGCAAGCCTCGCGCCGCCCGCACCGCCAAGTCCAAGACCGAACCCGAGTCCAGGCCCGCGCCCGTGAGCGGCGACGGCGCCGATCCCGCCTCCGAAATCGAAATCTCAGCCGATACGCTCGAGCCCGAAGTCCTCGAGGCCGAAGTCATCGACGCGCACTTCGGCGACGACGCAGCGCCCGAAGTCGAAGGTGAAGTCGAGGTTCCATCCGGCGAGGATGCGCTCCCGGTGCTGACCGATCCGCGCGCGCTCGCGCCGACCGACTCCCTTTCGCGCTACCTCTCGGAGATCCGCAGCTACCCCATCCTCACGCGCGAGGAGGAGCACGAGATCGCGCTACGATATTTCCACGACAAGGATTCCGACGCCGCGATGCGGCTCGTGACGGCCAACCTGCGCCTCGTCGTCGTCGTCGCGCGCGAATACCAGCGCGCCTTCCACAACCTCCTCGACCTCATCCAGGAGGGCAACGTCGGGCTGCTCGAAGCCGTCAAGCAGTTCGACCCGTACCGCGGCGTGCGTTTCCCGTCGTATGCGGTGTGGTGGATCCGGGCCTACGTGATCCGCTACGTGATGAACAACTTCCGTCTCGTCAAGGTCGGCACCACGCAGGCCCAGCGTCGGCTTTTCTTCAATCTCAAGAAGGAGAAAGCGCGTCTCGAGGCCCTCGGGTTCACGCCATCCGCGAAGCAGATCGCCGATCATCTCGGCGTGAAAGAGAAAGAAGTGATCGAGATGGACCAGCGCCTCGCGACCTCGTCGGAGGTCTCGGTCGAGACGCCTCTCGGTCACGACAGCGGCGGCACGGTGCTCGACCTTCTGCCCGCGCCCGGCCACAGCGCGGAAGAGGCCGTCTCCGAGGGCGAGTTCTACGCGCTCATGAAGGAAAAGATCGAGGAGTTCGGCTCGCGCCTGAAGGGGCGCGAAGCGGAGATCTACCGCGAGCGCCTCGTCGCGGAGGACCCGCTCACGCTGCAGGAGCTCGGCGACCGCTACGGCGTCAGCCGCGAGCGCGTGCGCCAGATGGAGGCTGCGGTCAAGAAGAAGCTGCGCGAGTTCCTCGTCGCCCAGGTCCGCGACCTCGACCAGGACATGGTGCGGTGAGTGCGCATGGCGACGATGCAAGCCGCCGTGTCGATGGAGACACGCCCGGCGGCGTGGTAGGCTCGGCCCGCGTGCGGGAAGACCTCACAGCGGCGCTCGTCGTGATCGGCAACGAGATTCTCTCGGGCAAGGTCACCGACACCAACACCCCTTTTCTCGCGCGCGAGATGCGCAGCCTCGGCGTCTCGCTCGAGCGCGTCGTCGTCATCCCGGACAGCCTCGAGCTGATTGCCACCGAGGTCGCGGACTTCTCGCGGCGCTTCGACGTCGTCTTCACTTCGGGAGGCGTCGGCCCCACGCACGACGACATCACGATGGACGGTGTCGCGGCCGCGTTCGGACGGCCCCTCGCCGAGCATGTGGAGCTTCGCGAGGCGATCGAGAAGTTCGTCGGCAGCCGCATGAACGCGGCTCATCTCAAGATGGCGCAGATTCCCGAGGGCGCCGAGCTCATCGTCGACGACAAGCTCGCGTTCCCGACGGTGCTCGTCGAGAACGTCTACATCCTCCCGGGCATTCCCGAGTTGTTTCAGGCGAAGATCGTGAGCCTGCGCGACCGCTTCCGCGCGAGGCCGTACTTCCTGCGGCAGATCCTCGTGCGCGACAACGAGACGCGCATCGCGGAGTTCCTGAACGCGACGTTGCTCGCGTTTCCCGAGCTGCTGCTCGGCTCCTATCCCAAGCTTTCGGACCCCGAGTACCGCGTCCGGCTCACGCTCGAGTCGAAGGACGAGGCCTACGTCGAACGCGCGCTGGCCGATCTGGTCGGGCGACTCCCGGCCGGCTGCGTCTATCGCGTCGAGAGCTGAAGCTCGCCAATCGGGCGGAGCGCTGAACCTCCGCGTTGGAACGCTGCGATCCGCGGGATTCCGGCCTCTGCGGCGACGACTCCCCGCTGCCCGACGAGGATAATCCACGACGAGCCCTTTGCTGCAGCGCTCATTTTTGTACGGCGCCAATCGGCGCGGACGATCCCCCACCTGCCCGCGAACCTGCCTCGAAAGCCTTGCTGCCGCACGCGTTAGTGGCACTCTGTGAGAGCACGTTTTTTCGAGCAGTGGAGTGGTGGAGGTAAACATGAACACCAGCAGCAAGCTTCGTTTTGCGGCCGCCGTCGCGGCCTTCGCTCTTGCGTGTGCACCGGCTCCGGCCTTCGCGCGCGATTCGAATTCCAAGGAAGCCAGTGCCGATCTCGGCATCGGCGTCGTCACGGCGCTGGCCAACGTCGTGTACATGCCGGTCAAGGTCACGTACGGCCTCATGGGCGGTATCACGGGCGGCTTCGCGTACGTGCTCTCGGGCGCGAATCGCGAGGTAGCCGAGGGCGTGTGGGTGCCGTCGATGGGCGGCGACTACGTCCTGACGACCGACCACATGACCGGCCGCGAGCAGGTGCACTTCAACGGTGTGAGGGAGGAGAACGCCTTCCAGTCGGCATCCTCCGACGACGGATCCCTCGGCGAGGGATCGGAATCCGGCTTCTGACGGCTCGACTCCGGGCGGTCGAGAGGCCCGAGCGTTGCGAGCAACTCCCCGCCGGCCACCGGCGGGGAGTTTGTTTGCCGCCGCCAGACCGGGTAGCTTCCCCGTCTGTCCGGCGCGAGGCGCCGCAAACTCCCGAAGGGGCCCCACATGAAGCATTCAGCACGCCTGTTCGTCGTCGTTGCGACTTTCGTAGCGGTCGCGCCGCTCACCGGCTGCGACGCCATCTCCAGCTATTTCCGCGCGAAGAACGCCGCGGTGAAATGGGAAGGTCCGATCGCGGAGATCGCCACCGAGGACATCAAGAAAGACGGCAAGGTCTTCACGATCATGATGGAGTCGCGCATCGACGCCGCCCCCGACAAGGTCTGGGCGGCGATGAAGCAGCCGGAGAAGCTCTCGCAGAACAGCGACCAGTACAAGAAGAGCGACATCCTCAAGGACGAGGGCAACCACAAGGAGCTCGAGCTCCACGTGATGGCACTCGACAACCTCCAGCAGCTCACGGTTTCGATGGACTTCGACGACGCGAGCAAGACGCTCAAGATCAAGACGCTCACGTCGACGATCGCCGACATCGAGGGCACCTACACGCTGACGCCGTCGCCTGACGGCACCAAGACGCTCTACACCTACACCGCCAAGCAGACCGACAAGGTTGCGCTGCCGATCTCGGAAGACGTGCAGCGCAGCGCGATCAAGGAAAGCTTCGTCAACCAGGTGAAGGCCATCAAGAAGCAGGTCCAGAGCTGAGCCATCGCCCATAGGGGCCAGCAGCGAGGCCGTCTCCTCCGGGAGACGGCCTTGCGCGTTTCTGGCCCCCGCGCATCACGCGATTCCCCCGTCACATGAAGATCCGCAAAGCCGAGTTCCGAGCTGCCGCGACGAGCGCCGCCCAGCTTCCGCGCGCCGTTCTTCCCGAGGTGGCCGTCGCCGGACGCTCGAACGTCGGCAAGAGCTCGCTGCTCAACGCGATGACGGGCCGCAAGGGCCTCGCGCGCACGAGCCGCACGCCGGGCTGCACGCGCGGGCTGCTGTTCTTCGACATCAACGACTGGATGACGCTCGTGGACCTTCCGGGCTACGGCTACGCCAGCCGCTCCCACGTCGAGAGGGAGGCCTGGAAAAAGCTCATCGAACAGTACCTGCAGTCGCGGCAGGAGCTCGCCGGCGTGCTCATCCTCGTCGACGTGCGCCGCGGCCCGGAGGAAGAAGAGATCGAGCTCGCGGCCTATCTCGAGTCCGTGGGGCTCGCCTACGCATTCGTCGGGACGAAGGCCGACAAGCTCAAGCGCTCGGCGCTCGCCCAGCAGGTCGCGAAAATCCGCCGCGCCGTCGCGCCTGCGATCGTGCTCCCCACGTCGTCCGAATCCGGCGATGGCGTCGACGGCGTCTGGAAATGGATCCGCGCCGCGATCGAAACCGCGCCGGAAGAAACGATCACCTCGACGGCCGACACGGACGCGGAGGAATGACCTTCGGAGGAGCGCGCGAGCGCGACGATGAGGCAGGAGCGCGCGAGCGCGACGGTAAGGCAGGAGCGCGCGAGCGCGACGGTAAGATGGCCGATCTGCGGGCGCTGCTGCGTCCCGTGCAGTGGGTGAAGAACGGGTTCGTCTTCACGGCACTGATCTTCTCTCTCCATCTCACCGACACAGCCGCCGTCGCGCGGACGCTCGCGACGTTCGTCCTGTTCTGTCTCGCTTCGAGCGCGGCCTACGTCCTGAACGACGTGCTCGACGCCGAGCGCGATGCCGTGCACGCCGACAAGCGCGTCCGGCCCGTCGCCTCCGGCCGGGTCCCGAAGCGCTCGGCCCTGGTCCTCGCGGCCGGCCTTGCCGCCGCTTCGCTGGCCGGCGCAGGCCTTCTCGGATTCCCGATGCTCGCCTGCGTGGCCGCCTTCCTCGCGCTCCAGGCCGGCTACTCGCTCGCGCTGAAGCACGTTCCGGTACTCGACGCCGTCTCGATCGCCGCGGGATTCCTGCTGAGAACCGTGGCCGGGGTCCTCGCGGCCGGCGCGCGCATGTCGGCCTGGCTCTTCCTTGCGACCTTCCTGCTGGCCCTTTTTCTCGCGCTGGCCAAGCGGCGCGCGGAAATCGCCTCTCTCGGCGACGCCGCTGCCTTGCACCGCCCCGCCCTGGACCTATATCGGCGCGTGCCGCTCGATCCCGTGATCGCGCTCGTCGCCGTGGGCGTGATCGCCCTTTACACCCAGTACACGCTCTCGGCGGAGGTCGCCCAGCGCCTCGGAACCGGCCGCCTCTACGTGACCGTGCCTTTTGTGGTCGCCGGGGTTTTTCGATACCTGTTCCTGATTTACAGCCGTGACGAGGGCGGGAATCCGACCGAATCCCTCCTCGGAGACGGGCCGCTGCTGGCTACGGTCGGGCTCTGGGCTGCGGTCGCCGTCGCCCTCATATATTCCTGACGGGGTCTGATGCTCGACACCATCCGCAAGAAAATCATCGGCGACATCAGCAGCCGCTTCATCAAGCGCCTGAAGCCGGTCGTCGCCCGCATCGGCGCGATGGAGCCCCAGATGGAAGCCCTGTCGGACGCCGACCTCGCGGCGCAGACGGTCCGTTTCCGCGAGCGCCTGGAGAACGGCGAGCCCCTCGACGACATGCTCGTCGAGGCCTTCGCGACGGTTCGCGAGGCCGGCAAGCGCGTCCTGCAGATGCGCCACTTCGACACCCAGCTGATCGGCGGCCTCATCCTGCACGCCGGGCGCATCGCCGAGATGAAGACCGGCGAAGGCAAGACGCTGGTCGCGACGCTGCCCCTCTACGCCAACGCGCTCCTGGGCAAGGGCGCCCATCTCGTCACCGTCAATGACTACCTCGCCAAGCGCGACGCCGAGTGGATGGGCCGCATCTACAAGTTCCTCGGCATGTCGGTGGGCATCATCTACCACGACATGCCCGACCACGAGCGCATGGCGGCCTACCGCTGCGACATCACCTACGGGCAGAACAACGAGTTCGGCTTCGACTACCTGCGCGACAACATGAAGTTCTCGGTGACGCAGTTCGCGCAGCGCGAGCTCCATTTCGGGATCGTCGACGAGGTGGACTCGATTCTCGTCGACGAAGCACGCACCCCGCTCATCATCTCGGGCCCGGCCGAACAGTCCACCGAGAAGTACTACACGATCAACTCGATCATCCCGCGCCTCCAGAAGGGCGAGCACTTCACGATCGACGAGAAACAGCGCTCGGCGATGCTGACCGACGAGGGCGTGGCGCTCGTCGAAGAGCTGCTGAACGTCCCGAACCTCTACGACCCGTCGGCGATCGAGATCCTCCACCACGTGAACCAGGGGCTTCGCGCCCACTCGCTCTACCGGCTCGACGTCGACTACATGATCCACGACGGGCAGGTCGTGATCGTCGACGAGTTCACCGGCCGCCTGATGCCGGGCCGGCGCTGGAGCGATGGTCTCCACCAGGCCGTGGAAGCGAAAGAAGGCGTGCGCATCGAGCGCGAGAACCAGACGCTCGCGACCATCACGTTCCAGAACTACTTCCGCATGTACGGAAAGCTCGCCGGCATGACGGGCACGGCCGAGACCGAGGCGGAGGAATTCCGCAAGATCTACGGCCTCGACGTGATCGTGGTCCCGACCAACCGGCCGATGATCCGCAAGGATCACCCCGACGTCGTCTACAAGACGGCGCGCGAGAAGTACGACGCAGCCATCGAGGAGATCAAGGACTGCCACGAGCGCGGCCAGCCCGTCCTCGTCGGCACCATCTCGATCGAGAAGTCGGAGATGCTCGCGGCCAAGCTGAAGAGCCGCGGCGTGCCGCACCACGTGCTCAACGCCAAGCAGCACGCGCGCGAGGCCGAAATCGTGGCGCAGGCCGGCCGCAAGGGTGCCGTCACGATCTCGACCAACATGGCCGGTCGCGGCACCGACATCGTGCTCGGCGGCAATCCCACGTTCATGGCACGCGCGGCGCTCCAGCTCGGCGAGGAGGACCAGCGCTGGGAAGAGACGCTGGGCATGTTCCGCCGCCAGTGCGACGCCGAGCGCGAGGAAGTGGTCGCGGCCGGCGGCCTCCACATTCTCGGCACCGAGCGCCACGAATCGCGCCGCATCGACAACCAGCTTCGCGGCCGTTCCGGCCGCCAGGGCGATCCCGGCTCGTCGCGCTTCTTCCTGTCGCTCGAGGACGACCTGCTGCGCATCTTCGGTGCCGAGCGCATCCAGGGCCTCATGGAGCGGCTCGGCATGGAAGAGGGCGTGCCGATCGAGTCGCGCATGGTCTCGCGGTCCGTCGAGAACGCGCAGAAGAAAGTCGAAGGTCACAACTTCGACATGCGCAAGCACCTGCTCGAGTACGACGACGTGATGAACAAGCAGCGCGAGATCGTCTACGCGCGCCGTCGTGCCTACCTGAACGCCGACAACCTGCGCGACGAAGCGATCGCGCTCTCGACCGAGCAGGCCGAAGCCCTGCCTGAAACCTACTTTCCGGGAGAGCGCCGCAGCGAGTGGGACTGGAAGGGCTTCACGGACGCCGTTGCCGGCCACTTCCACTTCGCCTTCGAGATTCCCGAAGACGAACGCGACACGATCAAGCTCGCCGAGATCAAGGAGCGCCTCGTCGAGGCCATGCTCAGCGTCTACGAAGCGCGCGAACGCGAGTTCGGCGAAGACGTCGTGCGCCAGCTCGAGCGCTGGGTGCTGCTCAACGCGATCGACCACCACTGGAAGGATCACCTGCTCGGCATGGACCACCTGAAGGAGGGCATCGGCCTGCGCGGCTACGCGCAGAGGAACCCGCTCCAGGAGTACCAGCGCGAAGGCTTCGACCTGTTCGAGGCGATGATGGCGCGTTTCGAGGACGCGGCGGTGGACCAGCTCTTCGCGCTGCGCCCGATCACGCAGGAAGAGGCCGATGCCCGCATGGCCCAGGCGGCCGCGGAGCAGGCGGCCCAGGCCGTCGAACACGGCGCGAGCGAGCCGGGATCAGAAGGCGCGGGCGCACTGTCGCCGCCCGATCCGGCGCAGCAGCAAGCGCAAGCGCAGGCGATGGCGGAGCGCCGCCAGGCCGAACGTCAGGCGTTCCAGCAGCGCATCGGCCAGCAGAAACTCGAAGAGCAGCGGCTGCGCGCCGAACGCCAGATGATCCTGTCCCACGGCAGCGAGGGCCGGCAGGCGCAGCGCCCCGCGCAGGCGACCTCGGGCGAAAGCGTCGGCAGGAACGACCCCTGTCCGTGCGGCAGCGGCAAGAAGTACAAGAAGTGCCACGGCAAGCTGGCGTGAGGACGCACCAACCGTGAAGATCGAGCCCGCCACTTCTCCCGCCGCCGTTCGCGGCTTTCGTTTCTGCGGTGTGCACGGCGGCATCAAGAAGAAGGGCCGCCGCGACTTCGCGCTCATCGTGGCCGATCGCCCGTGCGCGGCGGCGGCCGTTTTCACGCAGAACCGCTGCGCGGCGGCGCCCGTGCTGGTCGCGCGCGAGCACATCAAGGACGGCCAGCTCCAGGCCGTCATGATCAACTCCGGCAACGCCAACTGCGCGACGGGCGAGCAGGGCCTCAAGCTCGCGCGCTGGAGCTGCGACGAGCTGGCTTCGCGCCTCGGCTGTGCGCCGTCCCTCGTGGTGCCGTGCTCGACCGGTGTGATCGGCCAGCAGCTCGACCACCGCGTGATGGCGCGGGCCATCGCGCTCGGAGTGGACCAGCTGAGCAAGCGCGGCTTCGGCGCTGCGGCGCGCGCGATCATGACGTCGGATGCGTTTCCGAAGTGGGCCGAGCGCACGGTGAACGTGGACGGCGTGGACATCCACGTGACCGCGATGGCCAAGGGCGCCGGCATGATCGAGCCGCACATGGCGACCCTGCTGGCGTTCGTGCTGACCGACGCGAAAATGTCGCCGGCGGCGGCCAGGTCGATGCTCGAGGCGGGCGTCGCGACGAGTTTCAACCTGATCAGCGTGGACGGCGACACGAGCACC
>CAYYVZ010000210.1:0-8897 GCA_964475235.1 uncultured Myxococcales bacterium
CGCGGCAGGCCGCACGGACCGCCAGCAGCAGGATCACGTTGATGATGAGGGCAAGATCGGCCACCACTCCCGCCATGCGGTAGTAGAGAATCATCGACAGGATCACGAGGACGCCGCCGACCATGAAGGAGCGGGTACCCGCCTGGATCGAGTCCTGGCCGAGCGACGGCCCGACCGTGCGCTCTTCGGCGATGACGACCGGAGCCGGCAGGGCGCCGGCACGCAGCACGAGCGCCAGGTCGCGCGCTTCGTCGAGAGTGAAGCTGCCCGTGATCACGGCGCGGCCGCCGCCGATGCGGTCCTGGATGACGGGCGCGCTCTGCACCTTGCCGTCGAGGATGATGGCCATGCGCTTGCCGACGTTCTCGCCGGTGATGCGCTCGAACAGCGTCCCGCCGGGCGAGGTGAGCGTGATGGCGACGTAAGGCGCTTCGCCGTACTCGCCGGGCCGGTGTCGCGCGTCCGAGATGACCTCGCCCGTCATGAGGATGGTCGGCTCGACCGTGTAGGGAACCTCGCGGGTGTGATGCGTCACCGGATCGACTTCCGTCCCGCTCATGCGCTTGACGCCGGGGGCGTCGGGATCGTCCGCGAGCATGCGGAACTCGAGCTGGGCGGTCTTTCCGATGAGGGCCTTCGCACGCGCCGGATCGGTCACGCCGGGTAGCTGCACGAGGATGCCGTCGTCGCCGGTGCGCTGGATCGTCGGCTCGGCCACGCCGAATTCGTCGACGCGGTTACGGATCGTTTCGAGGGCCTGCTCGACCGCGAGTTCCTTGACGTCGGCGATTTCCTTGTCGGAGATCCTGAAACGCATCCCTTCGCCGCCGGCGGGAACCAGGTTCCCGTACGAATCGGCGATGAGCGTCTTCATCTCTGCCGTCTTGGCTTCGCCGACCACGGTGAAGCTGATGGTATCGCGGCCGTCGCGCTTCCAGTCGCGCGTCGCGATCTCTTTCTCGCGCGCGTCGCGCTTGAGCTGCTCGATGAGCGCGTCGAGATGGTTCTCGACGGCCTTGTCCGACTGCACCTCGAGTACCAGGTGAATGCCGCCGCGAAGGTCGAGACCGAGGGAGATGGGCTCGCTGGGGAGGGTTGCCTTCCACCAGTCGGGAAGGTTCGTCGTGAAGTTCGGCACCAGCGCGACGACGCCGATGGCGGCGCTCGCGAACACGGCGACGAGGCGCCACATCAGACCACGTTCCACTCTCGTTCCTCCTTCCAAACGGAGAGCCTGGGCTCTCCTTTTCCCTGACGGAGAGCCCCGCGGGGCTCAGTCGGCCTTGGCGGCCGGCGCGGACGCTTTGGCAGAACCGGCAGCCGGTGCCGCAATCTTCGACCGCTCGTGGCGAATGCGCACGTTGGGCGCGATCTCGAGCGTGACTTCGTCGTCCTTCATCTCGACGATGCGACCGAAGAGGCCGCTCGCCGTCACCACCAGCTCGCCGCGCTTGAGGGCCTTTACGAAGTCCTCGTGCTCTTTGGCCTTCTGCTGCTGCGGCCGAATCAGCAGAAAATAGAAAACCGCCAGGATCATCACCAGCGGTACCATCTGCATGAACGCATCCGGCGCCGCCTGGGCCAGAATCAGGGGAGTGGCCAGAGGCGTGGCCGGCGCTGCGCTATCCATCCTGATCTCCTTCGTAGCGGGCGCGCATCTGCGCCCGAAAATCTTCGTATGCGTCCGCCGCAAGGGCCGCGCGAATCTGGCTCATCAGTCGCTGGTAGAAACGTACGTTGTGCAGGCTGCAGAGGATGGCTGCGAGCATCTCTCCGCGCTTCGCGAGATGATGCAGATAACCGCGCGAAAAGTCTAAGCAAGCTTCGCAGTCGCAGCCGTCCTCCAGCGGCTCCTTCGAGCCGGCGTGGCGGGCGTTCCGGATCGAGACCGAACCGCGGGCCGTGAACACGCTGCCGTTCCTGCCGTTACGGGTGGGCAGCACGCAGTCGAACATGTCGTAGCCCCAGCCGCAGAGCTCGACCAGGTCCAGCGGGGTGCCCATGCCCATCATGTAGCGGGGCTTGGCATCGGGAAGCAGGCGGACCGCCAGCTCGGCCGTCCTCATCGTCTCCCCCCTCTCCTCTCCTACCGACAGGCCTCCGACTGCGTAGCCGGGAAAGTCGAGAGCGACGAGCCCGGCCGAGTTCTCGGCCCTCAGGTCGTCGAAAAGGCCGCCCTGCTGGATCGCGAACACCGAAGTCGGCGAGCCTTCGGTCGCGACGGCCCTTGCTCGTGCGGCCCAACGCAGGGTCCGCGCCGCAGCGGCCGCCGCGGCGTCCCGGTCGCCGGGATTGGCGATGCAGACGTCGAAGACCATGCCGACGTCCACGCCGAGGGTCTCCTCGATCGCGACGACACTCTCGGGCGTGAGGCGAATCTTCGAGCCGTCGAGGTGAGAGCGGAAGACCGCGCCCTCCTCGTCCATCTTCACGCTGTCGGCGAGGCTGAAGACCTGAAAGCCGCCGCTGTCGGTCAGCATCGGGCCGTTCCAGCCGGTGAAGCGCTGCAGGCCGCCGAGAGAACGGATTGCCGCCGCGCCCGGACGCAGCGCCAGGTGGTAGGCGTTCGCGAGCACCATCTGCACGCCGGCGCCGCGAAGCTGGCGCGGCGTGAGCCCGCGCACGGTGCCGTAGGTGCCGACCGGCATGAAGGCCGGCGTCTCCACCGTGCCGTGCGGGAGGGTGAGCCTGCCGGTGCGGCCGCCGCCGCGGGCGCGCGCCGTGACTTCGAACGAGAGCGCGCTCATCGGATCAGCATCGCATCGCCGTAGCTGTAGAACCGGTAACGATTCGCGACGGCCTCTTCGTAGGCGCGGCGGACGAGGTCGCGGCCCGCGAGCGCCATCACGAGGGCCAGCAACGTCGATCCCGGCAGGTGAAAGTTCGTCACGAGACAGTCGACCACGGCGAACCGGTGCCCCGGCCGGATGAACAGACTGCTCGCGCCGCTGCCCGCGCGAACGCCGCCGGGACACGCTGCGCTCTCCAGCGCGCGCACGGCCGTGGTACCGACGGCGACGACGGGCCGGCCTTCGGACTTCGCGCCTGCGATCCGCGATGCGGTCGTTTCGGCGATGGAAAAGCTCTCCTCCTCCATCCTGTGCGACTCCACGCTTCCGCGCACGGGCGTGAACGTGCCGGGACCGACATGCAGCGTCACGGCCGCGAACTCGTGTCCGGCGGCCCGGACCCCGGCAAGCAGCGTTTCGGTAAAATGCAGACCGGCCGTCGGTGCGGCCACGGAACCCGGCTCGGCGGCGTACACGGTCTGGTAGCGCTCGCGGTCTTCGTCCGTCGGTCCCTCTTCGCGTTCGATATACGGAGGAAGTGGAATCTCTCCGCAGCGCTGGAGCACTTCGGCGACCTCCAGCGGTGCGAATTCCAGCAGTACACGTCCATGCGCCGGCGGCGCAGCGACGATCGCGGTGACGCCTTGCGCGAACTCGATCACCTGCCCCTCGTGCAGCGGCTTGGCGACTTTCGTCATGGCCGTCGCCCGCGTACCGACGGGCGCGCCGAGCACCAGCGCCTCGACGGCTCCGCCGCTGCCGCGCTTGTGTCCGCGGAGGCGTGCCGGGATCACGCGCGAGTCGTTGGCGACGAGCAGCGAGCGGGCAGGAAGGTGACCGACCAGGTCCGCGAACGTTGCGTGCCCGATCGTGCCGGCCGAACGGTCGAGCACCATGAGCCGCGACGCTTCGCGCGAAGGTGCCGGATGCTGGGCGACGAGCTCGCCGGGCAAAGGATAGTCGAGCTCGCCGGTCCAGAATGCTCCGGATCCCGACGGCATCGTGCCGCTTCGACTCACGCGCGGCGCTCGCTCTTCGGCGGCGGCAGCGGCAGGCCGAGACGCTCCATCACGAGCTTGATGTCTTCCCAGACGACGCGCTTGTCCGACGGATATCGCAGCAGGTACGCCGGATGGAACGTCGGCATGAGGGGCCGCCCTTCGTACTCGTGCCACTTGCCACGACGCTTCGAGATCGGCGTGCGGTCGCCGAGCAGGACCTGCGTCGCGAATTTGCCGAGGGACACGATGACCTCGGGATCGACGAGCGCGACCTGACGCTTGAGGAAGGGCTCGCAGGCCACGATCTCGTCGGGCTCGGGATCGCGGTTGTTCGGTGGACGGCATTTGACGACGTTGGCGATATAAACGTCGCTGCGCGCGAGGCCCATGCCGTTCGTGATGATGGTGGTGAGAAGCCCGCCGGCCTTGCCGACGAAGGGCTCGCCCTTGAGGTCTTCGTCTTCTCCGGGGCCTTCGCCGACGAACATCAGGCGCGCGTTCGGGTTGCCGACGCCGAAGACGATGTTCGTGCGTGCCTTGCAGAGCTTGCAGCGGCGACAATCGCCGAGGACGTCGCGAAGCGCCGCCAGCGAATCCGCCGCGCGCACTTCCGGCTCGACGAGGTCGGACAGCGGGCTCGACGCCGGAGCCCGAGACGGCGCCGGTGCTTCGCGCGGCACGGGCGGCGGCACGGGCGGCGCCGGTCTTGCGGCCGCAACGGTCGCCGCAGCTTCGACCGTCGCCGGCGCAACGGTACCGCGGTCCTCACCCGCCGCAGTCGAACGCGGGACCGACTCGAGGCCGAGCGCGATCTCGCGTTCGAGCCAGGCGCGGATCTGCTGGTGAGTCGGTGATTCCATCCGGTGGTCCACGGCAAACGCGACGGGCGTGTCGGTCCGCTACTCCGCCGCCAGCTCACGCGCGCGGTCGAGAATCAGGTCGGCGAGCGCGTCCTTGCTGACGAGGCCTGTCTGCTTCTCGCCGCCCGCGTCGACCAGCACGGCCGCGTTCGTCTCGGTCTCGAAGCCTGCGCCCGGCATCGTCACGTCGTTGCCGACGATGAGGTGCGCCTTCTTGCGCTCGAGCTTCTCGCGCGCATGCTTGACGAGGTCGTTGGTTTCGGCCGCGAAGCCGACGAGCACGCGGCTACCGGGCAGCTTTCCGAGCGCGGCAAGGATGTCTTCGTTCTCGGCCAGCTCGAGGGAAAGCACCTCGCCCTTCTTCTTCTTCTTGATCTTGAGGTCCTCGGCGCGCGCCGGCCGATAGTCGGCCACGGCCGCAACCATGACGACGACGTCGCTCGCAGGCGCTCGCGACAGCATCGCCTCGTGCATCTCGGCCGCGCTCGTCACGCTGACGCGCTCGACGCCGCGAGGAGCAACCAGCGACGTCGGCCCCGAGACGAGCGTCACCGAAGCGCCGCGCCGCCAGGCTGCCGCGGCGACGGCATAGCCCATGCGGCCGCTCGAACGGTTCGTAAGGTAGCGCACCGGATCGAGGGCCTCGCGTGTCGGACCGGCCGACACGAGCACACGGCGGCCCGCGTAGTCCTTCGGAGCGAGCGCAGCGATGACCTCGGCCACCAGCGCATCGGCATCGGGAAGGCGCCCCGCCCCTTCGTAGCCGCACGCGAGCTCGCCGCGGTCGCTCTCGACGATGCGGTGGCCGAACGACGCGAGCGTCGCGAGGTTCCGTGACACCGCCGGATGCTCGAGCATGTTGCTGTTCATCGACGGAGCGACGACGACGGGACACTTCGCGACGAGCAGCGCCGTGGTGACGATGTCGTCGGCGACGCCGAGCGCCATGCGCGCGATCAGGTCGGCCGTGGCCGGCGCGATCAGCACCACGTCGGCTTCCTCGGCGATGCGGATGTGACCGATCGCGGCGTCCTCGCGCGCATCGAGCAGCTCGAGCGCAACGGGACGCTTCGAAAGCGTCTGGAGAACCAGCGGCGAGACGAAGTCGCGTGCCGCGCGGGTCATCGCGACCTGGACTTCGGCGCCCTCGCCCGCGAGCCTGCGCACGAGATCCACGCACTTGTACGCCGCGATTCCGCCGCCGATCCCGAGCAGCACGCGCTTTCCTTCGAGGCTTTTCACCGCGGGGCGCGGCCGGTCGCAGGCGCTCTCATGAGGCCACCTCGCCGGCTTCCTCCTTGAGGTTGCTCAGGTCGCGAATGCTCAGGCCCTCGCGCGCAAGGAAAACGACGCCGAGGATGACCTGCGTGAAGAACTGGGCCGTGTGCACGAGGATCGAGTACGCGATCGCGGCGCTGCCCGGCACTCGGTGGATCTGCTCGAGCGCGAGCTTGCAGCCCCACTCGAACTGCCCGACGAAGGCCGGCGCCGACGGAACCGACACCGCGAGCGCGACGATGGTGGCCACGGTGATGCCGCCGTGCACGAACGGCACTTCCATGCCCATCGCCGGAAATCCGAGCGCGAACGACACGCCGACGAGCAGCCAGACGTAAAGCGACCATGCCACGGCCGTCAGGAGAGTCGGCAGGTCGGCGATCGACGACATGCCGTCGACGAACTCGTGCTCGATGCGAAGGACGAGAGGCCCGATCTTCGGCACGTGCCGCCACACGTTGTCGAGAATCGGAAGTATGGTCTCGCGTTTGGCCACCACGACGAAGGCGCCGCCGAACATCACGACGGCGATCACGGCGGCAAGCTGGGCCATCGTCGTCACGCTGTCGGGGACGGTGTCGGCCGTGAGCACGATGCCGATGCCGAAGATGGCGAGCGCGAGCAGGTCGAGCACGCGCTCGACCACCACGCTGGCGAAGGTGCTCGTGAGCGGAAGTCCGGTATTGCGCGAGACGAGCCACGGACGCGCGATCTCCCCGACCCGGAACGGCAGAACCATGTTCGCCATGAAGCCGATCGCCGACGCCGAGTAGATCGGCATCAGAGGGACCTCGCGGCGATGAACTTTTTCGAGGAGGAGCTGCCAGCGCTGGGAACGCACGTAGAGCGTGTACAGGCCGACGGGGAACATCGCAGCCACGTACGTGTAGTCGACGTTGGCGAGGCTCGCGCGAATCGCGCCCCAGTCCTCGCCGCGCAGGGCGAGCCAGAGAAAAAGACCGGAAAGAGCCAGTCCCGCTGCAAACTGCAGCACTCTCCGGCCCTGGGACGTCATGGGGAGTGGGCCGCCGACGTCTTCCGCCCTAGCGGCGGAAGCGCGACGGCGGAGGCTCGGGGATCTGCACGTCGGCGTGAAGAACCTTCGCGCGCGCCAGCAGAACGTCCTCGGTCTCCGGAATTTCGGGGTTCGGCACGCAGCAGTCGACGGGGCAGACCGCAGCGCACTGTTCCTGGTCGAAGAAGCCGACGCACTCCGTGCATTTCTGGGGGACGATGTAGTAGATGTCCTCCGTCAGCGCGTCGTGCATCGCACCATCGGGAGCCTCGAACTGGACGCCACCTTCGTAGATGGCGGTATTCGGGCACTCGGGCTCGCAGGCTCCGCAGTTGATGCACTCTTCTGTGATCATCGTGGCCATACCACGCTTCTCCTGACCGTCGGATGGTGCCTCTTCGAACTCGGCGGCACACCCGGAAACAAAGTTCGCGGATGGTGGCACGGGGTCCGTGCGTAGTAAAGCTTCACGACGTGCAAGGCGAGCGTTGACGAGGCCTTGGACGGTCTTTCTTCGAGCCCTCCGAGACGCATCCCGCCGCGTTTCGCTTTCCGGGCGGCATGTGGTCCAAGCCCCGGCGCCGTGTCCATGCCCTCCAGCGTGTCCGAAGCCGTTTCGGGGAGCCCCCTTCGGCTGATCGAGGCCGACCTGGCCAGGGTCGAGCGGCGAGTCGCCGAGATGATCGCGGCGCGCGAGCCGCGCCTCACCGAAATCGCCGACTACCTCATCAATGCCGGTGGAAAACGCGTCCGTCCCGCGGTCGCACTACTGCTGTTCCGCGCCTGCGGCGGCATGGACGCGACCGACATGGTCGATCTCTCCGTCTCGCTGGAGCTCATTCACACCGCGACTCTCCTGCACGACGACATCATCGACTCGAATGACGTGCGCCGCGGCAAGGATGCGGCGCCGGTGCAGTTCGGCATGGCCGACACGCTCGTCACGGGCGATTTTCTTTTCTCGCGCGCATTCCAGGTGTGCGGCCGCTTCGACGAGAAGGTCGTCAACTGGGCTTCGGAAGCCTGCGTCGAGCTCTGCGAAGGCGAGATCATGCAGGGCCGCTTCCGCCGCAACGAGGACGTGACCGAGAAAGACTATCTCGAGATCATCGCGCGCAAGACGTCGTCGCTGTTCGCGGTGGGCACCCGCATCGCCGGCCATCTCGCCGGCTTTCCGGAGGCCCGCGTGGAGGCGATGTACCGTCTCGGACGTTCGGTCGGCAACGCCTTCCAGATGATCGACGATCTGCTCGACATCGAAGGCGACCCTTCGAAGATCGGCAAGCGCGTGGGCACGGACCTCGTCGACGGCAACCCGTCGCTGCCCATCGTCTGGGGACTCCACCTTCCGGCCGTGCGCCGCGCCTTTCTCGAGGAAGGAGTCGAGCGGGAAGTCATCGACGACGCGATCGGCGAGATCCGTCACGCCGGCATTCTCGATCGCGTTCGCGAGCTCGCCATCGTCCACGCCCGCGACGCCGCCGCCGGCGTCGACACGCTGCCCGCGTCGCCGTTTCGCGACGCGGTTCGCTCCCTGATCCAGAATCTGGTCGCCCGCGATCTCTGAACGCGACCAGCCGGCACTCCCTTCGAACGAGAAAACGGGGACAGGCGCACGTCCCCAGGGCACGCGCCGGTCCCCGTCCTGCACTTCCATCGGATGGGGTGCATAGGCGGCCCCAGCGCAGCGATGCGGTGATCGAAGCGATCAGTGATGACGCGCAGCGGGCCGCTTGTTCGCGTCCCAGACCGCGCGAATGAGGCGCTCGGCCTGCGTGAACTCGCGGTTCATCGAAACGAGCGAATCGAGCGTCGAGACGAGCTCGCTGCGGTCGTCCCCCAGACCGCAGGCCGGATCGCAAAGGCGCGAGATGCGCTGCGCCGCGGCGACCAGATCGTCGGATGCGTGGCGCAGGTGAACGGTCAGGTCGAGAAAGCTCTTTTCGTCGATGAT
>CAYYVZ010000211.1:0-8895 GCA_964475235.1 uncultured Myxococcales bacterium
GCGCTTCGCACCGGCCTTCCGCTTTACGGCGTGCACCACCTCGAGGGGCACGCGCTCTCGCCGCTCATGCACAGGGAGATCGCATTCCCGTTCCTTTCCATGGTCGTCTCAGGCGGCCACAGCTCGCTCTACCTCGTCCGCGACATCGGCAACTACGAAGAGATTGCCGCGACGCGCGACGATTCGGCGGGTGAGGCCTTTGACAAGGGCGCCAAGATGCTCGGCCTCGGATTCCCCGGCGGCAAGGTCATCGACGACCTGGCCAGACGCGGGGACCGCGCGGCAATTCGCTTTCCGCGCGGACGCGTCAAGTCCGACCCACTCGCGCTGTCGTTCTCGGGCCTCAAGACGGCGCTGTGGGACTACCTGCGCGCGAGGTCGGGCGACATCGTGGTGGAGGACGTCTGCGCATCGTTCCAGGAAGCGATCGTCGACGTGCTCGTCGCGCGTGCGATTACGGCGATGCAGCGTTTCGGCATCGACCGCGTGGCCGTGGCCGGCGGCGTCTCGGCCAACAGCCGCCTGCGCGAGCGCATGGAAGAGGCCGCTCCCGGTGCCGTTTTTCCGCCGATGAAGTACTGCACCGACAACGCCGCGATGATCGTTTATGCGGCCGCGCGCCGTCTCGAGCGCGGGCTTCCGTGCGGCGATCTCGAGGTGCGATCGAGGCTGCCGCTCGGACGACGTTCGGTACCGGCGGGGCCCGTCGTCGCGCTCGCCGGCGCCAAGGCTCCCACGGCCGCTACGGCAGCGAGCTGAGCGTGCCGTCGCGCGTCCGATGGGGGCAGTGCTTCCTCGTCGATCGCGACGCCGCGCTGCGCATCGTCGAATGGGCGGGCATCGAAGGGCGCGACGTCGTCGAGATCGGTCCCGGCCGCGGCGCGCTCACGGCCCGCCGTCGCGAGCGCGCCGAGTCCCTGACTCTCGTCGAGATCGATCCGGAGCTGGCAGCGTGGCAGCGTGAGCTTCACTCGGCCGACGCCAAGGTGACGGTGATCGAGGGAGACGCGCTGCGCGTCGACTGGATCTCGCAGGTCCGTCCGGGCTTCACCGTCGTCGCCAACCTTCCGTACGAGAGCGGGACGGCGATCGTCGCGTCGCTGCTGGAGCGGCGCCGACTCGTGCGTGAGATCGTGGTGATGCTGCAGAAGGAAGTCGTCGCGCGCCTCGGCGCGGCGCCCGGAAGCAAGGTTTACGGGGGGCTCTCGGTGCTCGTGCAGATGGCGGCGGACGTCGAGCGAGGCGTCGTCGTGGCACCGCGCTCGTTCCGGCCGCGTCCGATGGTCGCGTCGCTGCTGGGGCGCATCCGGCCGCGCGCGGCGCCTCGATTCGTGCTCGGCGACGAAGCCGCGCTCGCGCCGGTGGTGCACGCGGCCTTCGGGCAGCGGCGCAAGATGCTGCGCAACAACCTCGGTCGCTACGTCGAGGGACGCTTCGGCGCGGAGGCGCTCGAACGCGTGCTCGCGGCGGCGGCCATTCCGGGCAACGTGCGGCCGGAAGAGCTGGGACTGGCCGACTTCGCTGCGCTCACGCGCGCCGTCGCGGCTGAGTCGGCCGCCGCGAAGGAATCTCCGGAAGCGGCGGGCAGGAGCAGCAGGTCTGCGGCCGCGGATGGAACGAAATCCCGGCGCACCGCTGGCGGAAAGAGAGGCGAGGGTGCCCGAGCTTCCTGAAGTCGAGACCATCCGCGCGTCGCTCGACGGCGTCGTGGTCGGCCGCACGGTCGCGCGTCTCGACCTGCGCACGCCGCGCCTGCGACTGCCTCTCGACGCCGCGCTTGCCGCCGCCGTCACGGGGCGACGCATCGTCGCGACCTCGCGCCGCGGCAAATACCTTTTGCTCGCGCTCGACGACGGCCGCGCGTGGTTCTTCCACATGGGCATGAGCGGCCGGCTGCGCTTCAGCGAGACCAGCGACGTCGAAGCCGGCCTGCACGATCACGTGGTGGCCGTGTTCCGCGAGGGCGGTGCGCTCGTGTTCCACGACCCGCGCCGCTTCGGGCTCTGCGTCGTGGACGACGAGAAGGAATCGAAGCTCGTGGCCGGCATGGGCCCCGAGCCGCTCGACCCCGAGGGATTCAGCGAAGCCTATTTCGAAGCATTTCGCCGCAGCACGAAGCGGACGGTGAAGGACGTGCTCATGGACCAGCGCGTCGTGGCCGGCCTCGGCAACATCTACGTGAACGAGATCCTGTTTCGCGCGAGCGTGAGGCCGCGCCGGAACATGGCGAAGGTCAGCCGCGACGAATGCGCACGCATCGTCGCCGCGACGCGCGAAGTGATCGCGGATGCGATCGAGCACCGCGGCTCGACGATCTCGGACTTCCTCGACGGCATCGGCCGGCGCGGCGGCTACCAGGGCCGCCACTGCGTCTACGACCGCGAGGGCGAGCCGTGTCCGCGCTGCTCCGCGGCGATCAAGTCGGTGGTGGTGGGACAGAGGTCGAGCTTTTACTGCCCGAAGTGCCAGCGCTGAACGCGCTGGGGCGACCCTAGGTCAGCTTGATGAGCGCGGAGAGCACGCCGAACCCGGCGACAGTGATGCCGCCGAGACGCAGGGTCATGCGACGTTCCAGGTCTGCCATTTCCCCGCGCAGGATGGCGGTCTGCTCGCTGATTCGTAGCTCGATTCGCTTCTCGAGCTCGACCGTACGCATCTCGTGGCTGCGATCCATCTGATCGAGACGCGCATCGACCTGGCCGAATCGCCCGTCCATGCGGGCTTCCAGCTCCCGCACGTCCTGTTTTGTCGCCAGCGTGTCGGTCATCGCCGCCGCGAGCGCTTCGGCCTGTCCTTCTGCCTGCTGCTCGCTGAACCCAGCTTCCCGGAGCTTGCGGGCGTATGCAAGAGTGTCGAGGGCAAAGGCCATAGGTGCAGGGTCGGCGGAAACGACACGGTCGTCAATGCCGACGCTGTCATGATCGGACTGCAAGGAGCCGAGAGCACGGGGCTCCGCGGCGCGACCGACCGGACCGCCTGCGACGGCGAGAGGCGCCGGGTTCACCCCTTCACGTCGAGCACGTCGCGCAGCGCATCCCCGATCAGATGCAGCAACAGCACGAACGCGGTGATCGCCAGGCCCGGCGCCACGACGAGGTGCGGAGCTTCGACGACGAAGCTGCGCGACTCGGCGAGCATCGATCCCCACGACGGCGACGGCGGCTGCACGCCGACGCCGAGGAAGGAAAGGCTCGCTTCGGCGACCACGGCTGCCGCGGCGCCGAACGTGGCCTGCACCGCGACCGGCGCAGCAACGAGAGGAAGGATGTGGCGCATCAGAACGGTGCGCGCCGGCACCCCGAGCGCGAACGCCGCTTCGACGTGCTCCCGCGCACGAATGCGGCGCACCTCGCCGCGTACGAGCCGTGCGTAACCGGTCCAGCCGATCACGGACAAAGCGAGAATCACGTTCATCGTGCCGGGGCCGAGGGCGCCGGCCAGCGCGATCGCGAGCAGCAGGCCGGGAAAGGCGAGCAACACGTCGACGGTCCGCATCAGCACGAGGTCGAGGCTGCCGCCGGCGAAGCCGGCGAGCGCGCCGACACCGGTGCCGATGGTGACCGACACCGCCACCGCCGCGACCGCGACGGCGAGCGAGACGCGCGCTCCCGCGAGCGTACGTGCGAAGACGTCGCGGCCGAGCTTGTCCTGCCCGAGCGGGTGCGAGGCGCTCGGAGGCGAGAGTCCTTCCGAAAGCTCGATGCGTGAGCCTGCGACCGGTGCGACGACTCCGGCGAGTACGGCGAACACCGAAGCAGCCGCGAAAGTCAGCACGAGACGGCGCAGGCGGTTCAGCTTCGCGCGAGGAGTGTCGAGGGGGCGTTCGAGCGCGAGGCTTCCGCTCATTGGCCGACGCCTTCGGCCGCGCGCGGATCGACGGCGGCCTGTGCGAGGTCGGCCAAAAGGTTGGCGAGCACCGTGACGGTGGCGATCACGAGCACCGCGCCCTGGACGACCGGATAGTCGCGCGCCTGGATGGCCTCGATCACGAGTCGTCCGAGCCCCGGCCACGCGAAGATCGTTTCGGTCACGACCGAGCCCGCGAGCACGGCGCCGAGCTGAAGCCCGAGCACGGACAGCACGGGACCGGCCGCGTTCGGCAGCGCGTGGGCGAAGAGCACGCGCGACGGGGATGCGCCTTTCGCGCGCGCCGTGCGCACGTAGTCGTCCGAAAGCGTCTCGAGCAGGGCCGCGCGAGTCATACGCACGAGAATGCCGCTCATGCCCGCGCCGAGCGTGAGCGCAGGCAGCACGAGGTGGGCGGGCGACCCGCTTCCGGCGACCGGCAGCACCCCGAGCCCCACGGCGAACACGAGCACCAGCATGGGGCCGATCCAGAACGACGGCGTCGCGACGGCGGCCAGACTCACCGCCAGGGCGGCACGGTCCACCCGGGCCGCGATCGCGGCACCGGATCCTCCGTGCGCGAACGCGCCGGATCGGAAGCCGGCGGCCAGAGCCCCGAGGGGGATTCCGATGGCGACCGCCACCACGAGCGCTGCGAGCGCGAGCGCGGCCGTGGCCGGGATGCGTTCGGCCAGCAGCGCGGTCACCGGCCGCCCGCTGCGAATCGACTCCCCGAGATCGCCGCGCGCAACGCCCGCGAGCCAGTGACCGTACTGCCAGACGAGGGGGCGGTCGAGGGCGAGGCGAGCCCGGAGCTCCTCACGCGCCGCCGGTGCCGCGCTCTCGCCGAGCATGACGTCGACCGGATCACCCGGAACGGCGTGCAGGAGCAGAAACACGAGCGTGGCTGCACCGATCAGGGTGGGAAGCAGCACGGCCAGCCTTCTCGCGACGAGATTCACCATGACGAGGCAGGTGGCGCGTGCAGGGACGAGTTGCCAAACGCGCGCGGCGTCGGCTTAAACTCCAGACCGGCGGAAACTGGTCCGATGTTCGCGAAGATCGAAGAGCTGGTCTGGAAGGACCTCGAGCCGGAGGCGGCGGCGTGGCAGCGCTGGATGATGCACTTCGTGCGCGTCCTGTGGCTCGCCATCGAGGGGTACTTCGTGGACTCGTGCTCGCTGCGCGCGTCGGCCCTCACTCTGGCGAGCATGCTGGCCCTCGTGCCGGCCCTCGCGGCTTCGTTCGCGTACGTGCGGGGGCTCGGGTGGACGGGCGAGCGTCTCGAGACGCTGCTCCTGCAGCGCGCGACCATCCTGTCTGCCGAGGCCGTCACCACCGTCGTTTCCTGGGTGGACCATATCAGCATCACCGGCCTCGGGCTGATGGGCGCTCTGTTCGCAATCGCGGCCTCGCTCTCGATGCTGTTCCAGATGGAGGACACGTTCGACACGATCTGGGGCGGCCCGGAGCGGCGCGGCTACATCCGGCGCAGCGCGGACGCCGTCGTGCTCCTCATCGTGACGCCGGTGCTGATCGCGGTGGCCGCCAGCTCGGAAGCGGCGCTGCGCAGCTCTTCGGCCGTCGCGTGGATCGAGAGCTTCGGCGGCTTCGAGGTTTTCGTGCGGACGGCGTTTGCCACCGCCTGGTACATCCTCGTTTGCGGCGCCTTCGCGGCGCTCTACTTCCTCATGCCGGCGGCTCCCGTCGACAGACGGGCGGCCATGGTCGGCGGCATCGCGGCCGGCGTGACGTGGCAGTTCGCGCAGCGCCTCTACGTGGATTTCCAGCTCGGGCTCGGCGGTTACAACGCCGTCTACGGCGCGCTCGCGCAGATTCCGGCCCTGGTCGCGTGGATGTGGGTGAGCTGGGTGCTCGTGCTCGCCGGTGCGGAGATCGCGGCGGCGTGGCAGAACCTCGGCGCGTGCGCGCGCCGCTACGAGCCGGTCATCGCGAGCGCCGCCTCGCGCGAGAAGCTCGCGCTCGCGATCGCCATCGAGCTCGCCGACGCGGCCTTCGCGCGGCGCCCGGCTCCGACGCTGGCCGGCCTGTCGGCGCTGCTCTGCATGCCGCTTCGCAGCGTCGCCGACGTGTTCCGCGTGCTCGACGATGCCGGAATCGTGCACACCGGCGGCGAAAACCAGCGCCAGTGCTTCCTGTCGCTCTCCCCGGGCAGCATCGCCGTCGATCGGGTGATCTCGGCGGTGCGCGGCGATCATCCGGACGGGCTCCGGCACGCGAAACCGGCTGTCGGCAAGGTACTGGCGCGATTCGCGGCGGCGCGGCGCGAGGCGATGGGCGATGCGACCCTGGCCGACCTCGTCGATCCGCGCGGCTCGGCGATCACCGATCCGGTTGCGGTGGCACCCGACGTCCGCGCGGCCGCCGAGCTTCTTGAAAGCCAGTCGGTGCACTGACAGGCCCTCGCAGGATCTCCGCTCAGTCGAGCCGGGCGTGCGCGAGTCCCGTGAGCTCGCCCGACGGATGCGGCACGAAGCCGTGCAGCCTCCTGGTCGCGACGACGACGTTCTTCGGCCACCACAGCGGCACGTAGGGGAGCTGTCGGGCCGCCGTTCGCTGCACGCGAGCGTAGATGCGGCGGCGGAGAACCGGGTCGTCCGGGCCGCGGCCGCGCTCGGTGAGGCGGTCCATGCGCGCGCTCGAGAAGAAACCGCGGTTGCTCCCGGCAGGCGGCGTCATTCTCGAATGAAAGACGACGCGATAGAGATCCGCGTCGCGGATGCCGATCCACGCGAGCGAATAGAGCTCGTAGTCGCCGCGGGCGATGTCGTCGAAGAACGTCCCCCACTCGTAGCTCTCGATCGACACCTCGATTCCGACGTCTGCGAGCTGCGCGGCGACGACTTCGGCGATGCGTCGGCGCAACTCGACCGTGCTCGTCGTGTAGCGAAGCTTCAGGCGGGGCAGGGGACCGTCCCCGTCAGGATCCCGGAAACCGGCCTTTCCCAGCAGCTTTTTCGCCTGTGCCGCGTCGGGCGAGTAGCGGCGCACGTGCGGCGAGTAGTACGGGTGCTGCGACGGCAGCAACCCGGTCGCGGTTTCGGCCTGGCCGGCCAGCAGGTGTTCTACGATCGCTTCGCGGTCGATCGCGAGCGCGATGGCGCGTCGTACCCTCACGTCGGCAAGTGCGGGATGACGGTGATTGAAGCCGAGGTACTGGCTCGCGTCGTACGGCGACATCGACACGGAGAGGGCCGGCGCCGTGACGGCGAGGTGACGCACGGCATCCGGCTCGAGCGCGTTCTGCACGAAGTCGATATCGCCGCTGCGAAGCTGCAGCGTACGCATCACCGCGTCGGGGATCACGCGGAACTCGATCGCGGGGAGTGTCGCCGCGCCGCCGTACCACGTGTCCGCGGCGGTGAGCACGACGGCGTCGTCGCTCGCCCGGGCGATGCGATACGCCCCGCAACCGATCGCTGCGTCCGCGGCCACTCTCGCGTGCGCGGCGAGCCCAGCCGGCAGAACTCCGATCGAGGCGCCTTCGAGGAAATTGACGTCGGGCGCGGCAAGGCGAAAGCGTACGCGATCGTTTCCCGCATCGTCCACCGACTCGACGGACGGAAGCGCTGCGCGTTTCGGAGAGCCGCTGTCCGCATCGAGCACCGAACGGTACGTCGCGACGACATCGGCGGCCCGGACCGGCGTCCCATCGTGAAAGCGCGCGCCCTGCCGCAGCGAGAACTCCCACGTGACCTCGTCCACTTTGCGCCACGCCTCGGCGAGCGAAGGCGCCCAGGCCCCGGACGCGTCGGGCTCGGCGAGGGCGCAGTGCACGAGGGACGCGATGCGGCTGCTGTTCGCGTCGGCGGCGAAACGAGGGTCGAGGGTCCCGGCCTGGGCCTCGATTCCGACCCGGAGCCGCCCCGGGGCAGCGGCCTCCGGGCGATCGCATCCGGCCCCCGTGACGGCCGCCAGGACCGCGCCGCCGCCGAGGGCCAGCGCCCTCGCGGAAATGGCCGGAATCCCTCGGGATGGGGTGTGTCCGCGGCCTGTGCAGAAGCGGCCCGGGAACACGGCAGAACACCAAAACCTCCAATAAAAATGCCCCTTTCCGGATGGCGACGCGTGCTTCCCTTTGCTACCTTCGAAGCTCACGCGGCTCTGGAGGTGGTGGATGAGGAAGGTGGTAGGGCTGGCGACGGCTCCGGTCCGCTCGGGGACTGTGCGTAGGGGATTCTTTTCAGTGTTGGCAGGCACGGTGGCACTCGCTGCGGCGGCAGTGGCGCTGGCGTGCATCCCGGCCTCGTCGGCCTCGGCTGCGCCGAAGCCCGGCAGCACCAACTTCCCAAGGTACAAGGAGCTCGAGCCCAACGTCGCCTTCTGGAGCGACGTCTTCACGAAGTGGACGAGCAAGCAGATCGCGTACCACGACGTCGAGCACCTCGAGCTAATCTACTCCGTCCTCAACCTGGACGACATCATCCGCGGCCTTCCCGAAAGCCAGCAGGAAGACGCGATCCGCGCGCGCCGCAAGGCAGAGGGCGAGCGCATCACCGCCATGCTGCTGCGCATCTCCGAGGGCCACGCCCGTACGGAGGAGGAGCGGCGCATTCTCAAGGCCATCGCCAAGATCGGCCACGAGGCGTCCTACGCCGCCAAGCTGAGCGAGCAGGTCCGCTCCCAGCGCGGCCTCGGCGACCGCTTCTGCGATGCCGCCCAGCGCGCCGAAGCCTACCGGCCGATGATGAGCCGGATCCTCAAGAGCTACGACGTTCCCCAGGAGCTGCTCGCGCTGCCCCTCGTCGAGTCCGGTTACAAGATCGGCGCACGCTCCCACGCCGGTGCCGCCGGCATCTGGCAGTTCATGCCGGCGACCGGCCGCATCTACATGACCGTCACCGACACCTACGACGATCGCCGCGACCCGGTGCGCTCGACCGATGCGGCCGCGCGCATGCTCCGGCGCACTTACGACAACATCGGCTCGTGGCCGCTGGCGATCACGTCGTACAACCCCGGTCCCGGCGGTGTGGCGCGCGCGGTCAAGGACATGGGTACGACGCACTTCGGCGTCATCTCGCGTCA
>CAYYVZ010000212.1:0-8887 GCA_964475235.1 uncultured Myxococcales bacterium
CGAGCAACGTTTTCGCGATCCTCGGCCTGCGATCGTTGTTCTTCGCGCTCGCCGGGATGCTCAACCGCTTCCACATGCTGGAAATCTCGCTGGCCATCGTGCTGGCCCTCGTCGGCGTCAAGATGCTGGTCGGCCACTGGCTGAAGGACATGTTCGGCCCGGACTACAATTTCTACGTGCTCGGCCTCGTCGTGCTCATTCTGGTCGGCGGCGTGGTCGCGTCGCTGGTTTTCCCGCCGCGTCACCAGGAGGGCGAAGAGGCCTGACCGCCGGCTGCGATTTCGACTACGCCGTGGCGGCCGAGCGGCGCGGCAGGAGCGCGGCGGCCGCAGCGTCGGCGAAGCGATCCACGTCTCCTCCATGAAGCCGTGAAACGGTGACCCGAAGGCCGGGCGCCGCCGCGAGACGGAAGCGCTCGCCGGGCGCGACGGTGTAGCCGGCAACCGCCAGCGCCTGCAGCGAGGCCGCCTCCTCGCGAACCGGGATCCAGACGTTCATTCCCGTTCTTCCCGTCGCTGCGACGCCGCGGCTCGCAAGCGCGTCGATCACCGCGCGGCGCCGATTCGCATACTCTTTCTCGCTGCGGGCGACCGCTGCCATCACCGTTCTGTCGGCGAGTGCGGCGACGACGAGCCGCTGGAGCAGGCGGCTGACCCAGCGCATGCCGACCACCTGGCGCGATTCGACGCGCGCGACGATGTCGGGCGAACCGGCGAGCAAGGCGACGCGCACGTCGGGGCCGAGCGCTTTGGCCATCGAGCGGAGATACGCGTGGCGCTGCCGCTTGCGGGAGCCGAGCGACGCAAGCGGAGCGCCGGCCACCGCGGCCGCGTGGTCGTCTTCGACGAGCAGCACCCCGGGATGGCGATCGAGAACTTTACGCAGCTCGGCCGCGCGCGGCGCGGAAACCGCTGCGCCGGTCGGATTCTGCGCACGCGGCGTCACGACGACCGCCTGCACACCGCTCGCGAGCACGCGGGCCAGCGCTTCCGGATCGGGACCGTTCGCGTCGACCGCGAACGGCACGGGAACCAGCGCGAGCACGCTCAGCAGGTCGAGCAGGCCCGCGAACGCAGGATCCTCGACGGCGACGCGATCGCCGGGGCGAAGCTGCGTCGTGAGAACGCGCTCGATGCCGTCCATCGCGCCCGACACCACCGACAGCGCGCTCGCGTCGACGTCGTCTTCTTCCAGCAGGCGGCGTCCGGCCGCCGCGAGCTCCGGCAGCACGCACGCTTCTCCATAAAGGTCGCGCGGCATCGGCAGGCGCCGTACCAGCGGCTCGAGGTCGGGAAGCAGGTCGGGGTCGGGATTGCCGTCGGCGAGATTCGTCGTGCCGGCGAGCATCCGGATCGGCAGTCGGGTGCGGTCGTTTTCGCGCGACGCCACGCGCGTGCCGCGACGGCCGTCGCCGACGACGAGGCCGCGCTGGCGAAGGGTCCGGTAGGCAGCGGCGACCGTGGTCGGGCTGACGCCGAGCGACTCGGCCAGGGCCCGAACCGGCGGCAGCGCCTCGCGCGCCGACAGCCGCCCGTCGGAAATGGCCGATTCGACGCTGCGGGCGATTGCGTCCGCGCGGTCTCCCGTGATACTAAAACGTGCCGTCACAAAACTACGTTTGTACTGTAACATAACTTCCGCGGCCGAAGCAAGCGCCCGAGTGACGGCCGGGCCGCGGAGAACGAGGAAAGACAAGGAGACCGCCATGAGCACCACGACATCCACGCCCTCGCCGACCAGCTTCCCCCCGACGCCGCGCACGACGATCAAGCGCCTCGCCGCCCGGGGCCGCTACGATCGCGCGGCCGTGCATGCGGTGCTCGACGAGGGCCTCTTCTGCCACGTCGCCTTCGTAGTGGACGGCAGCCCGGTCATCATTCCGACGGCGTATGCGCGCGTCGGCGATTCGATCTACCTGCACGGCTCGTCCGGGAACCGCATGCTGCGAGGCCTGTGCTCCGGCCAGCCCGCCTGCATCACGGTGACGCTGGTCGACGGGCTCGTGCTCGCGCGCTCGGCCTTCCACCACTCGATGAACTACCGCTGCGTCGTGATGTTCGGCACCGGCACGAAGGTGACCGACCGCGAGGAGCACGAGCGCGCGCTCGCGGCCGTGGTCGAGCACATCGTGCCGGGACGCAGCCCCTTCGTCCGGCCGCCGAGCCGCGAAGAATGGCTGCAGACCCTCGTCGTACGCTTCCCCATCGAGGAGGTCTCGATGAAGGAAAGGATGGGCGGGCCCATCGACGACGAAGAAGACCACGCGATGGAGACCTGGGCCGGTACGATCCCGCTGCGGCTCGTGCCCGGAGCGCCGGTGGACGACGCGATGGTCCCGCCGCGCGCGGCCGTGCCGGAGCACGCGCTGAAGTACCGGCGGCCGTCGCAGGCGTCCTAGCTACGCAGCGGTCCAGTCGCTATGGTTCCCCTCCCCTCGCCGAGGCGGGGGGAACCATGGCCACGGACGACGAAGCACGCGAGGCGATCTCGAGCGGCCGCCTCTGGGAAGAGTTCTGCGATGCGTTGAAGAGCGCGGGCAGCGTCGTTGCGCGCGACCTCGCCGGCGACGAGCTCGACCGCGCGGAGGGCTACCGCTACCTGACGCGGCTCACGCGTCTCGCGCTCGAAAAGTATCTCGAGCACGCCGATCCGCTCGCGCCGACGTTCTACCGGCTCAGCCACGAGACCGCCAAAATCGGCTGCGACAACCCCGACAGCTTCTACCAGAACGCGGCCATCGACGGCTCGTGCGACTACCGCCTCAGCGGCACGCGCGGCACCATCGCCTACCTCGGCATCGGCGCCTACTACGGACACTACGGCTCGAACGTGCGCTCGGGATGCAGCGGCTACCTCGAAGGCGGACAGATCGAGACGACGCCCGACGGCCGCATCGACATCGTGTTGTCGGCGCGCCCGCATCCGGGCAACTGGATCAGGCTCGAGCCCGACTCGTCGATGCTCATCGTGAGGCAGAACTACCTCGACCGCGCGACCGAGGTCCCGGCCGACCTCACGCTCGAGCGCATCGGAGCCGACGGGCCGCCGGAGCCGCTCTCGAGTGCGAGGCTGTCGGCAGGACTTCGAGGCGCCGCTTCCTATGTCGCCGGCACCGCGCGCCTGTTCGCCGACTGGGCGGACGGTTTCCGTAAACGCCCGAACGAGATTCTCGCGATGGATCCGAAAGTCACGGGCGGAGCGCACGGCGACCCGAACATCTTCTTCTGCATGGGCTGGTGGGAGCTCGCGAAGGACCAGGCCCTCGTGATCGAAGCGACGCCTCCCGACTGCCAGTACTGGAACTTCCAGCTCAACAACGTGTGGATGGAGTCGCTCGACTATCGCTACGTGCCCTGCTCCACCAACAAGCACACGACGCACTACCTCAGCGACGGTTCCTTCCGCATCGTCGTCGCGGCGGAGAATCGCGGCTTCGCCAACTGGATGGACACGGCCGGACACGCGCGCGGCACGATGGGGCTTCGCTGGGTGAAGGCAGCCCATCATCCGGTGCCTACCTGCCGCGTCGTGCCGCTCTCCGAAGTCGCGCCCGACTGACCTTTCCACCTCGAGACTTCCGTTCATGAGCACGCAGCGCGACCAACGCCTTCCGATCCGTCTCTTCAATTCGGCCATGCGGACGTTCGGACGCTTCGGCGGCGGGCCGAAGTCCTTCGCGCAGTCGGAGGAACTGATGATGGCCGCGGCGAGCAAGGCTGCCGGCGGCGCCACCGACATCGGAGCGGACGACTTTCGCGACGGCTGGTCCGTGCTGCTGCGCTCGTACGACGAAGAGTCGCGCCTCAATCCGTTCGGCCGCTGGATGGTCGGCCAGCAGCTCACGGGCGTGCTGCGCGGCAGGCTCGAATGCGAGAAGTGGCGCAAAGAGAGGCCGGAGGTCTTCGCCGGCGAGGTGCGACGGCCGATCTTCATCCTGGGACTTCCTCGCACCGGGACGACGGCGCTTCATTCGCTGGTTGCGCAGGACCCCGCCAACCAGGCCCTCGAATACTGGCTCGCGGCGTCGCCCAAGCCGCGCCCGCCGCGCGAAGAGTGGGACAAGGATCCCCGTTTCAAGGAAGCGGCGCAGGGACTCGGCCTTACGTACTGGCTCGACCCGAGCCTGAAGGCCATCCACCTGCTCACGGCCGACGGCCCCGAAGAGTGTCGCCTGCTGCTCCAGCACACGTTTCGCGACGACAGCTTCGAGTGCAATTCGACGCTGCCGTCGTATTCGAAGTGGTACGCGTCGTGCGACATGCGGCCGGCGTACCGGCGACACAAGGACCTGCTGAAGCTCGTCGGCTCGTCGAGCCCGGAGCGGCGCTGGGTGCTCAAGTACCCGGCTCACCTTCGCTGGCTGCGCGCGATCTTCGACGTGTATCCGGATGCGTGCGTGGTGCAGACGCACCGCGATCCGGCGCGCGTGCTGCCGTCGCTCTGCAGCCTCGTCGCCGGCTGGCGCGGCATCTACGAGGACGACCCGGATCGCCGCGCGATCGCCGCGTGGCTGGTCGAGCTGTGGGCGAGCACGATGGAGGACGCGATGGCCGCGCGGCGCGAGCTCGGCGAGGAGCGCTTCTTCGACATCGGCTTCCGCGAGACGGTGAGCGATCCTGCAACGGCGGTCGGCAAGGTTTACGCGCACTTCGGCATCGACTATCCGCCCGGGACCGAAGCGCGCCTTCGCGAGTGGCACCGCGCGCATCCCCAGCACAAGCACGGCGAGCACAAGTACAGCGCGGCCGACTTCGGCCTCGTCCCCGGCGCGATGCGCGAGCGCTTCTCGGCCTACATCGACCGCTTCCACATTCCGCCCGAAGAAGAACGCTAGAACGAATGGAGAACCGTATGCTGCTCAAGGATCGCGTCGCCATCGTTTCCGGAATCGGGCCGGGTCTCGGCCAGGCCATTGCACTGGCGCTCTCGCGCGAAGGCGCCGCCGTCGCGATCGCGGCGCGAAGCGAGGACAAGCTTCGCAACCTTGCCGCGGACATCCAGGGCAAGGGCGGCCGGGCCATCGCCGTCGCCACCGACATCAGCGACGACGCGTCGTGCCGCGCCCTCGTCGAACGCACGGTGAGGGAATTCGGCCGGGTGGACGTGCTCGTGAACAACGCCTACCACCCCGGCACCTACGAGAAGATCGAGACCGCCGACCTCGATGCGTGGCGCCCGCCCTACGAGATCAACGTGCTCGGCTCCCTGCGCCTCTCCCAGGCCGCGATTCCCGCCATGAAGAAGCAGGGCAGCGGCTCCATCGTGATGATCAACAGCATGTCGATGCGCCGCATGATGGAGACCTTCGGCGCCTACGCCGCGTCGAAGGGCGCCCTGCTCGCCGCGACGCAGACGCTCGCGCTCGAGCTCGGTCCCCACGGCATCCGCGTGAACTCGGTCGTCCCCGGCTACATCTGGGGCCCGCCCCTGGCCGCGTATTTCGAAGGCGAAGCCACGAAGGCCGGCGTGGCGCCGAAGGTCATTTACGACGCGGTCGCGAAGGAGACCGCCCTCCGGCATATCCCGACATCGGAGGAGATCGCCGAAAGCGTCGTCTTCTTCGCCTCCGACATGTCGAAGGTGATCACGGGGTGCTCGCTGGACGTGAACGCCGGGCACTGGTTCAACTAGCCGGCAGGGACGAATGCGCGGACACGAGGACATCGAGGCGATCTATGCCGAAGCCGAGGCTTCGCTGCCTGCACGCAACTGCATCCGCCGGACGCAGTGCTGTCGCTTCGCCGAGACGGGCCGCGAGCCGTACGTGACGCGGGCGGAGACCGACTTCCTCTTCGCCGTGCTGCGTGCGAGCGGACGCCGCATGCCGCCGCCGCGCGACGACGGTGCGTGCCCCTTCCTCGACCGCGACGAGCGCACCTGCACCATCTACGAGGGTCGTCCCTTCGGCTGCCGCACGAATTTCTGCCGGGAAGCCGGCGGCGCCGTGACCGCGGCCGAGCTGCGTACGACACTCGACAAGCTTCGCGCCCTCGACGAGACGCTCGGCGGCGACGGCCCGCGCCCGCTCACGCGCGTGCTGAACGAGATCGCCCGCTCGCAGGTCCCGCGCCTCAAGCGCAAGTGGACACCGCGCCCGCCCGTGAAACCGTAAAACGGGGACGGGTACAGGTTTCGTCGAAACCTGTACCCGTCCCCGTTTTCGCAATCGGCTATTTGCTGACGGGATCTGCGGCCTGGTCCGACGCGCGCGACGGATCCGGGCGCGCCGACTCGACCGGCGGCACCTGAGGAACCGGCGCCGAGCCCTCGACCGTGGCCGGAGCGCCGGCCGGGTTCGCCTTGTGCATGCCGACCATCCAGAGCCCGAACGCCGTGCCGATGATCGACATCGCGACGAAGATCGACATCGCGAGGACGAACTCGTTCCGTCGGCTCGTGCCCTCGGATTTCCCTTCGTCTGCTGCCACCGGGTTTCTCGTGCCGCCTTTCAGGATCGTATGCGCCATGGTCGTATCTCCCATGCCCTTGGGACGCCAGCGGCAGCTCGCACTTCGATCGCATCGAAGGTTTTCGCGTCTCTCACCGCCACTCGGGGAGACGCGGGTGCGCTACCAGATCAGCGACAGTGTCGTATCGAGGTACAGGCTGTTCTCCTCGGACCCGCTCGACGGAGTACTGTCGTACGTGTCGGTGATCCCCAGTCGCGCGCTCAGCGGCGCGATCAGCGGCACCGACAGCCCGGCTGTCGTGCGAATGACGTAGTCGCCGGCGAAATCGCTGACCGACGGCAGGTAGTCGAAGCGCCAGTCGAAAGCCGCGCCGCGCGGAAGCAGCACGGCCGCCGCCGCACCGAAGGCAACGGTGAAGTAATCGTCCTCGTCGACCACGGGATCGGGCGGCGTTCCGTTGTCGATGTACTTCTCGTAGACCCAGCCGCCGCCGACCTCGAGCAGGAAGAAGTCGCGGATTCCTTCCTTCGGCTCCCTTTCCCAGAACACGTAGCCGAGGCCCGCCTTCGGTACGGCGCGCAGGCTGAGGTTCTGCACGGCATCGTAGAGCGCGTCGGTCGACGCGAACACGAACAGGTGCTTGTAGACGTCGTACTCGCCGCGCACGAGACCGCCGACGGAATCCTTCGTGCGCTTCTTTCTCGGCGGCGCGCTGTCGGGGTCGCGTTCGTTCGTGTAGCGGTAGTCGGTCCCGAAGATGAGGCGCGTGTTGTCGGTGGTGCGTTGCGCGGCGAGGCCGACGTACAGCCCGAGCGCGTCGGTCGTCGCCTGCTGCAGGTTGAACCCGAAGTTGAACCCGCCGTGCCAGTAGCGCCAGGTCGCGCGCGTGCGATCCAGAAACGTCATGCCGTCGTCGCCGACCGCCGTTGCCGAGACGATGGTCTTCGGCTCGATCTCGACGTCACCGACTTCGAGCTCGCCTTCGTCGTAGTCCGAGATCGGTCCGGTGACCTCGCCGTCCTCGCCATAGAGGACCTGGTAGCTCGCCTCCGTTTCGAGGTCCTCGATGTTGTCCCACGGCACGAGCATCGGATCCTTGGCGAACTCGGGCTGGAACTCGACGCCCTTTCCCGTCACGGACTTGACCTTGCCGGCGAGCACGGTGCCGCCCTTGGCGACCAGCTTGTCGGCGATTGCCGCACCGGGAACGGCAAGGCCGAGCGAGATGGCAAGAACGAAGACCCGGACAGTTCGAGACGGGAAAGCGAGACGGTCCATCGGGCTGCACCTCCTCAGCGCGGCAGAGAATTCACACAGCGTTACCGGTCGGCCCGAGAGCCTGCAATCGGGGCGGTCGGGAAATCGGGCGATACGAACGGATTCGATTGCGGATGCGGTCACGCCGCGGCGCGGCGGCGAAGGCGGAGCGCCAAGGCCACCGGCGGCCACGCGAGCAGGAGGAACGGCACGGTGAACAGGTATAGATCGGCCAGGTTGACGACGCCGACCGTCGTCTCGGCGGAAGCCCCCGGCCCGAGCATCCCGAGGAAGGGACCGATCGGCACCATGAGGAAGTCGATCACCTCGAACGGCGGATACAGGTAGGAGGCGCCGTTCGAGAGCGCGCCGGCCGCGAACATCGTGAAGAGGAGGCGCGGCATCGGCGCTCGCGAGACCGAGTAGAACGCCACCGCCACGAGCAGCGCCGCCAGTCGGATCGTCATCACGACCACGTCCGCCGGCATCGAGATGTGCGAGAGCGGCCTGGCGAGGCCCTGAGCGAGAAAGGCCACGAAGAGGAACACGGCACCACCCATCAGAAGTCGCCAGCCGAACGCGAGCGACGAGTCTCCGAGCCTCACGATCACGTGTGCGAAGACCAGCAGTCCGAACGCGAGGAACACGGTGTAAGCCGGATTCGCCGTGACGGCACCGATGCCGTGCACGCCGCCCATCACCCCCCAATCGTTGACGGCCAAAAAAAGACGGAGTCCCGGGACGATGGTGATGGTCTCGCCGTGAGGCAGGAATAGAAACGCCGCGATCTTGGTCGCCGTGTCGAGGGCGACGAGCGAGAGCAGGAGTCGATGGCGGCTCAGCGAATCGGCCGCACGTCGTGCGAATGGTACGGAGTGGGACGGGCGAGCTGTCATCGGGAAGGCACGCCGCCGAGTCCCGGAGGTCGGACTCGGGCTCCGCGTCGAACGATTCGGCATGATGTCAGCGAACCGGTCCGGAGCAAGCCGGTTTCGCTGCGCTCGCGAGGACGATCGTATTGGAAGGGCGCGGCCGCCCGGCTAGACTCGCGCGATGCTCGTCACCGAGGATCTCGCTCGCAGCTTCGTCGACGGATCGCGGGGCCGCGTGGACGCGGTAAAGAGCCTCAGCCTCACGGTCGGACAGGGCGAGATCTACGGGCTTCTCGGTCCCAACGGTGCCGGCAAGACGACGTCGCTGCGCATGCTCGCGACGCTGCT
>CAYYVZ010000213.1:0-8865 GCA_964475235.1 uncultured Myxococcales bacterium
GTTCCGTTCGCGCCCGCCTTGACCCCCTGCCCTGCGGGCAGATAGCAGCCCACGAGTCGCGGGATCCGCCGCGTGCGGATCCGGCCGGCTGGGGAGGCCGCCATGAATCGCACTGTCACGACGCTTCGAGCCCGCGCCTTTCCTCTCGCCGCCGGGCTCACGCTCGCGGGCATTCTGGGAGCGGCCCCGGCGCTCGCGGGATTCGAGTGCGGCGACCTCGACATGAGCGGCTCGGTCGCCTCCAGCGACGCGCTCCGTCTTCTCAGGTTCGCCGTCGGCCAGCCGGTGACCGTCGACTGCCCGGCCGCCGACTCCACCGTCACCGACGCCCTCGACGCCCGCCTCGACGTAGTCGAGAGCAAGACGAACTGCCTCAGCCGCAACGGCACCGATACGTTCTTCACGGGCTGCAACGTGCACGTCCGAAGCGGCAGCGGAGAGACGGGCGGACTGCTCAACGGACTCGGCAACCTCTTCATCGGCTACAACGAGGATCTCGAACCGTTTGGCGACGACCAGTCCGGAGCCCACAACCTCGTGATCGGCCAGGACCACACGTTCACTGGCTACGCAGGCATCGTGACCGGCCAGAGCAACACGATCGAAAGCGACGCCTCGGCGGCGATCGGCGGCCTCGGCAACATCGCAAGCGGAAATTTCTCGGTCGCGGTCGGCGGAGCGTTGAACGTAGCCTCTGGACAGGAATCGGTGGTCGTCGCCGGCTACCAGAACACCGCCACCGTCCTCGACTCCGGCGTGATCGGCGGCGAGTCGAACACGGCCGGAGGCCAGTCGAGCGTCGTCGTCGCCGGGTTCAAGAACTCGACGACGGAGGACGCTTACGCGAGCGGCACGCTCGCCGGGCTCAGTAACGAGGTCTCCGGGCCGCGCGCCGCAGTCGTCGGAAGCGAGAGCTCCAGCGTGAGCGGCGAGGAAGCCGTGGTCGTCGCCGGGTACAAAAATGTCGCGAGCGGCGCCGAGGCCGCCGTCGTGGGAGGTCAGAACAACACGGCCAGCGCGTTCGACAGCGCCGCCATCGGTGGTTCCTACAACCGCGCATCGGGACAGGAGGCGACGACGAGCGGGGGTTTCAACAACGAGGCGAGCGCACTGGGTGCGGCGGTGAGCGGCGGCAGCTACAACGTCGCTTCCGGCGAGTCTTCCTCGGTCAGCGGCGGCGGCAGCAACACGGCCGAAGGAGCGACTTCCTCCGTGAGCGGCGGATACAAGCGCACCGCCGCGGACAGCCACGACTGGCGCGGCGGCAGCCTCTTCGAAGACTTCTAGTCGGCGCGCGGCGCGGACTTTGCGGCCTCGCGATAGCGCGCGAGCCGCTCCTCGATCTCACCCGCGAGCTCGGCGTTCCCGACGACACGAGCGAGCTGCAGCGCCCTTTCCCCGCTTCGCACTGCATCTTCCGGCCGTCCCGCCGCGGCATAGGCTTCGGCAAGCGCCGCCATCGGGCGCGGACTCCGCGATGCGCTGATCTCGACCGCTTCCTCGGCAAGCGCCACCGCGCGCTTCGGTTCCCTCAGCTTCTCGTCCTTCGCAGTCGCGAGCAGCCACGCGAGCCGCTCGGCCGGCTGCACCCACTTCGGCTGCAGCTCCAGCGCCTTACCGTAGCTCGCGATCGCGCCGCGCTCGTCGCCGCGCGCGGCGAGCTGCACTCCGAGGTTGTAGTGTGCGCGCGCGAAATTCGGCCGGCGGCGGATGGTCTCCTGATACTCGGCGATCGCACCTTCGGGGTCGCCGGCGGCCTGCAGCGCAGCGCCGAGATCGTTGCGGATGTCGGGATCGTCCGGTGCCAGCTCGAGCGCCGCACGGAAGACGGGAATCGACTCCGCGTGACGGCCGGCCTCCGCAAGCCCTGCCGCGTAGTCGAACTGTACTGCCGCGACGCGCGGCGCGAGCTCGGCGGCGCGGCCGAGCGGCACCAGCGCGGCGTCTTTCTTTCCCGAGTCGCGCAGCGCGCGACCGAGGCCGCGATGGGCCGCGACGAGCCCCGGGTCGAGGCGAATCGCTTCCTGGAAGTGCCCGAGCGCGAGGTCGCGCTGGTCGAGCGCGGCCATCGCCTGGCCCATCGACAGATGCGCGTCCGCACGGTCGGGCTGACGCGCGAGCACGACCATCAGCAAGTCGCGGGCGCGGGCCGGGTGCCCCTGGCGCAGCTCGACGCGAGCAAGATTGAGACCGGCGTCCGGGTTGTCCGGTTGCAAGCGCAACGCTTCGCGCAGAGACGCATCGGCCTCGTCGAGCTTGCCTGCATCGAGCAGCGCAGCACCGAGCCGCGCGTGGAACCGTGCGGACTCGGGACTTGCCGCAACGAGGCGGCGATTCGCCTCCACGATCTCCGCCGGCGACAGCAAGCCGAGCGCCGTCCCGCGCTCGAGCTCGGTCTCGAGCTGCTTGACGGGAAGCATGTCCTTTATGTCGCGGAGCGACCTGGGATTGCTGTCGCGCAGCGGCTTGCCCGCGGTGTTCGCGTCCGCAGAGGTACCGCCCGGCGCGGGAGCGGACGACGAGCCCGCCGCGTATCCCAGCGACTCGAGCCTCTCGCGGTCCGCGGCCGACAGCTGGGCGGGCACGGTCTCCGACGCTGCGCGCATGCGCGACTCGACCGCGGCCAGCGCTGCGTCCTGCTCCGCGAGAAGCGCGGCGCGCACGCTGGCGAGATTGTAGATCTCGGCGGTGTCCGTCTTTCGATCGTACAGCTCGGGGCGAGCGGTGCGCACGACCTTCCAGTCGTCGCCGGTCAGGCTGCGCAGCGGGCTCCAGCCGTACATGCGCAGCGGGAAATCCGTCTCGGCGTAGCTCGGCTCCGAAGCGATCGCCGAGCCGGCAACCGCTGCGGCGAGGCTGCGCCCGGTGCCCGCGTCCTTCCCGCCGCCGCCGAGAAGATCGCGCGCCGTCGGCATCACGACGCGCAGCGACACGACGGCAGCGACCCGGCTTCCCGCTTTCGTGCGCCCCGGTGCGAAGACGGCCAGCGGCACGTGCAGCACTTCATGGTTGAGCAGGTGGCCGTGCTCGACGTCGCCGTGGTCGCCGAGCCCTTCGCCGTGATCGCCCGCGACGACGACGACGGTGCGCTCCCGCAGGCCCTGCTCGTCGAGGAAGGCGAGCAGGCGTCCGAGCTGGAGGTCGGCGTAGGCGACGTCGGCGTCGTAGCCGGCTTTGCCCGCAAGCGGCGTGCCGGCCAGCTCGTCGTGCGCGATCCACGGATGGTGCGCATCGTAGAGGTGCACCCACGCGAAGAATGGCTGCGCCGCATCGCCACCGATCCACGACAGCGCCGCATCGACCGTCGCGCGTCCACTACGCGACCGCGACAGCTCGTCCGGAACCTCCTGCTTCTCGGCCGCGGAAAGATCGTCGTCGTAGGTCGCAAAGCCGCGCGCCAGCCCGAACTTGCGGCTGAGCACGAAGGCCGAGACGAAGGCGCCCGTGCGATAACCCGCGTCGGAAAGCAGCGCCGGGAGAGTCGCCGGAGCAGGCCCGAGCGCTTCCTCGCCGTTGATCCTCACGCCGTGCTCGGGCGGCTGAAGGCCGGTCAGCATGGTCGCGTGCGCCGGCAGGGTGAGAGGACACGGCGAGAAGGCGTTCTCGAACAGGGCGCCGCGCGCAGCCAGCGCGTCGAACGCGGGAGTCTGCGCGTCTTCGTCGCCGTAGGCACCGAGGTGATCGGTGCGCGTGGTGTCGAGTGTGACGAGCAGCAGGTTGAGGTGCGGAGCGCCGGCGGCAGCTTTCGAGGCAGCGGCGTCCGGCGCTTGCGCGGCGCCGGGTGCCGGTGCCTTCGAGCAGGCGCCGATCCACAGAAGCGCGGCCGCTGCGAACACCGCTGCCTGAGTCTGGCCTCCCCCGCGCATGCGAGAGACGTTTCGCGCCTTGAGCGACCCGATTCAACCCGCGTCGCGAGAATGGGGACAGGCGCGTTCTCCGCGGCGCGGAAACCGAACCTCCCCCTCCTCGCGCTCAGCGCGAACCGGCGACGCTCGGAGACACGGATTCGAGGAACACGACCCGTCCGGCCCGCAGCACGTTGTCGCTGCCGATTTCGCCGGTCACTCGCAGCAGGTCGTTGCGTGAAATGTCCGCGCGAGCTCCTCCCTCGAATACCGTACGCGGGCTGATCGTGAAGACGACCGGCCCGACGTTCGGCACGTGCATGCGGAATCGGTCGGCCGCGATCCTCTCGACCACGAATCCGCGCACGCTCCGGAGCGGACCCGGCGACGGCGGACGCGTCGAATCGAGGCGGCGGATCTCCTTCGCGACGACGACGTCCTGCGCGGCGCACGTCTGCGCGAAGACGGCGACGTCGTCGCCTTCGGCCAGCGCACCACCGACGACCAGCGCGCCGGATGCATCGATCTCGAGGTTTTCGATGCGGAACGCAGAGCCGCCCGCGGAGAGGTCCTCGACTTCGCCGACCACGCGGCAGCCCGTCACCGCGATTCGCCGCGCGATGCGGGTGGCGAGGATCTCGCCTTCGGCGTTGCGCGTGCCGCTGACCGTCACGACGACGCCGGGAACCAGGTCGACGGGCGCGAGTCCGGCCAGTCGCGTCGAGTCGTCGAGGATCACGACCTGTTCGAGCAGGACGATGCGGCGGCGGTCGGGCGAGACCAGCCGAACCGGACCGCTCACGGACTCCTCGAAATCCACGCGGCTCGCCTCGCCGGTGCCGGCCTCTTCGTCGAAGGTTCCGTAGACGCTGACGTACATGCCCAGCGCCAGGTCGCCGGCCGCGCCGGCTTCGCCGTTCACGACGATGTCCGCTTCGTCGATGTCGAACTCGATTCCACCGACCACGATGCTGCCGAGCTCTTCGATTGGGCCCGCGACGAGGCCGGATCCTCCGATGCCGCCGCCCGTGACTTCGAGACCGCCGCCGCATCCCGGCAGACCGAGCACGAGGGCGCTCCCTCCGATGCCTCCGGTGAGCACCAGGGCGAGCCGCCACACCAGGCGCATCGCACCGATTCGCGTTCGAATGCTCATGATCGTTCTCCCTCCGCATCGTCTTCGGTATCGGCGTCGTTCCAGTAGACGCCCACCATCGCGGTGTGCCGGCCGCTCCCCTTGGCGTCCGGATTGCAGTCTCGGTCCTCGCTGCGCATCGAGGCGTTCAGCAGCTCCAGCAGCTGCTGGCCCTGGGTCGCGGCGAGGCGGCGCAGCGCGGGCAGCGCTTCGGCCGGCAGGTTGTCGTAGAGCACCTTGCGCTGGATCCACCGCTCGCCGGGCGGACTCGTCATGTTGTGGTCGATGGTCGTCGCGAGCGCGGCCACGTCGGTACCGAGGATTTCGAGTGTGTCGGTGCCGGCGGACTTCGGAACGTAGGCGCGCGTTCGCAGATGGATCGTTCCGCCGTCTCCGCGTTCCACGGCGCCGACCCGCAGCAGCTCGTCGAGCACGGCACGCACCGGCATGTCTCCGCTGAATCGTCGCACGAGCTCGGCGAAGCCGCTGTCGATCGCCAGCGGCTGCGGCTCGCCGTGCTCGTCGAGATAGCGCGCGTCACTCGTCCATCCCGAGATCACGCGCGACGCGCGGCTGTAACGCCTGGTCTCTTCTTCGGCCGATGGAGCAGGAAGGTCGGTGACGCGCCGGACTTCCTTGCGCGTCAGTCCCGTGAGCACGGCGATTCGCGAAACGGTCTGCTTGCGCTTTCCGACCTGGAATTCGGAGGCGGCCACTTCGACGTAAGTGCGCTTGGCGAGGTCCGCGAAAGCGCCGAACGGGACGCCGTGGCGAAGCAGGATGCGAACGAGCGGCTTGAGGATCCGAAGCAGCGCGGCGCCAAGGACCTCGCGGGCCCTGTCCTCGGTCCCGACGCTCACACCAATCCCTCGCGGCGGGCGCCCGACCCGAAGGATCGGAAACGTGGGGGACCAGAGGACTCGGGCGTTGACACTCGCATATATTTGGGACTATGTTCCCAAATACTGGGTCAGGGCGGGCTTGGCAAGACCCGGATACTGCGGATTCGGGGATGCCGGCAAAGCGCGCCTTCAAACGAAAGCCCGGAAAAAGAGGAGCGATCCATGAGAACCAGACGTTTCACGACCTTCGGGGCCGCCGCCGCAGCCGCGGTCCTTTTCCTGTCTCTGGCCGGTAGCGCCGGCGCCGAGTTCGCGCCGCCGCCGCCCGGTCCGGTGCTCGAGTGTGTCCGCGAGTGCGTCGGACTTCGCCGCGACTGCGCGCGCGCCTGCAACGCCTCCTTCCTGGACTGCATGAGCGGCGCGAGACTCGAGATGCGGATGTGCCGCGCCGGCTGCGTGGAGCAGTTCGGCGAAGACACGCCCGAGCTCGAGACCTGCCTCGCGACGTGCCGGGACGAGATCGTGATCCCGGCTCGCGAAGAGTGCGGTGCGCTCCGGCGTGAATGCGCACCCCAGTGTCAGCCGGGGCCGTGCCTGCTGCTCTGCCGCCCGGACGGCGGCGGAATCGGCGAGGACGACGAATGCCGCGGCGCCTGCGCACGCGACCTGCGCTCGTGCGCCGGGGAAGGAAAGGCCGCGCTGTGGGAGTGCCTCAGCCCCTGCCGAAGCCTCACCGACGAAGCCGAGCGCGAAGCCTGCGCGACGACCTGCGTGGAAGCCGCAAGGGCGGGAGCCGCCGCGTGCAAGGAAGGATTCGAGACCTGCGCTTCAGCCTGCGAGGTACCGACGACCACCACGACTCTCGCCGAGCCCTGAGCCCGCGCTGTCCGCAGCGGGGCGGGCCGCCGCGGCGGCTTGCCGGTGCTCACGGGCGCCGGCAATGCCGCCGCGGCAAAGCGTGGGGAGACGTCTCGGCGCTCGTCCGAATCCTCTGATCACCGGAGAACGAAGCGCTCCTGCGTCGCAACGACTCGCTCCGCGGGCGCGGCGGCGCGCCCGCCTCACTTCCGCCGGCAATTCGAGCAGAGCCCGTACAGCTCCATCTTGTGGCTGACGAGCAGGAAGCCCTGCTTTTCGGCAACCGAGTGCTGCAGCGCCTCGATCTGGTCGTCCTCGAACTCCGTGATCTTGCCGCACCTCGTGCAGATGCAGTGGTCGTGGTGGCCATGCACGTTCTCGTACGTTGCCTCGCCGTCGCCGAAGTGGCGCTCCGAAACGAGGCCGGCCTCGACCAGCAGCTTCATCGTGCGATAGACCGTCGAGAAGCCGATCCCGGGGACTTCCTGCTTCACGTCCCGGTAGATCTGCTCGGCCGACAGGTGGCCCTTGTGGTGGAAGAACCAGCTCGCGATCTCGTCGCGCTGGCGCGTGGACTTGAGACCGTGGTCGCGAATGAATTCGCGAAACTTCTCGGCCTTGGCCTCCGCGGCCGCCTCGGCGGTTCCGGGAGTCGAGGACGAGTCCCCGTCAGACAGCGGGTGCTGCCGGGCCTTCGTCATCCTGCGCGAGGAGGGCATTGCCGCCGATCGCACGGCGCAGATCGGGTTCGATGAAGACTGCGTCGAGGTCGCGGCCCGCCAGCACGCCGCAAACGGCTTCGATGCGCTCGGCCGGGCTGGCGTTCTTGTCGAGCAGGAGGACCTCCTGGTCGGAGACGCGGCAGACGCCGCTCCGGACCGAATAGCCGACTTCGCGAAGGAGCCGCTCCTCGCGGACGTCGAGGCCGCTGGCGGACGCGATCTCTTTCAGACGTTCCAGCAGGGGGCTGGGCTCTTCGACGGGACGGGAGTGCTTCTTCGAGCGCTTGGCCATCGGTCTGGTGGTTCTACCGACCGTCGGACTGCAGCGCAATAGCCGAGCGCTGCCCTCAGCCCCGCAGACTGCCGGTCCGTGCGCGGCTCTTCTCTTCGACGTCATCGTCGACGTCCGGGTTGATGACGACCCCTTCGGCTGCCATCTCCTCGTCGGCCGCGGCCGCTTCGCTCTGCTCGTTGTCGCGCAGGCGGGTCAGGAGCTGCTCGATGCTGTGGATGCTCTTCTCGAGGCGCTCGATCTCGCGCTGCAGCGACGGCGAGTGGCGAATGCGCTCGACCTGCTTCTGCGCGATCTCCTGCAGGGCCTCGAGGCGTTTCTGGGGCAGGGCCAACAGGTCGCTCGCAAGCCCGCGGCTCTCTTCGATGGCCTCGTCGATCGCACGCCCGCCCTCTTCGACGGCCTCGCGAACGCGACCGCCCGCACGACCGGTGAAGTCGCCGATCTGATCGAATGCACGTTTGGCCTGGTCGCTCAGGTCCTGGACCGCGGCTTCGCCGGAATGGATGAGCTTGCGCAGGAAGGGAACGGAGACGAGGTTCGTCTTGCGCTTCTCTTCCTCGAGGATGATCTGGGCGAACGTGACGGCCGTGAGGTCGTCCTGGGTCTCGTTGTCGATGACGCGGACCTCTTCGTTGTCACGAATCAGCTTCGCGATGTCGTCCAGAGTCACATATCGCGACTGGTCCGTGTCGTAGAGCTTCCGGTTGGTGTAGCGCTTGATTACCCGTTCCGTCCCCATCGTGAATCTCCTCGGATGACTCGCTGCGCTATCAAAGGGATACCCCGGCCGCAACTTGCCGCACCGTGACAAAAAGGGTGTGACCCGTCACAGTTTCCGCCAGGCCGGAGAGATTAGGTAAGTGGCAATCGTATCGGGCGGAATTGACCACTGCCGATGCGGCGCGTAGCGTCCGCGACCTTCGCCATGCAGACCTTCCGCGCCGCCGCCGTTCAGATGAAGTCGGGCCCCGACAAGCGGGCCAACCTCGACCAGGCTGCGGCGCTGAAACGGGAAGCCGCACGCGCAGGCGCGCAACGCACTGGGCTGGTGGTGGCACACGCCGCACGACCTGATCGACAAGGTGGACGAGGCGAACCTGGTGCGCGATGCCCGGGTGCTGGGACAGGCGGTGTGGAAGCTGCTGGCCGAGCCGGTGCTGCCGCTCGA
>CAYYVZ010000214.1:0-8859 GCA_964475235.1 uncultured Myxococcales bacterium
TTGTGCGAGGTCGCCTTCTGCTCGATCGAGATCGCGGGCGACAGGCCCTCGATCAGGTCGACGTCGGGCTTCTCCATCAGCTGCAGGAACTGGCGCGCGTAGGCCGACAGCGACTCGACGTAGCGGCGCTGGCCTTCGGCGTAGATGGTGTCGAAGGCGAGAGACGACTTGCCGGAGCCCGAGAGGCCCGTGATCACCACGAAGCGGTCGCGCGGAATCGAAAGATCGATGTTCTTCAGGTTGTGCTGTCGCGCGCCGCGAATGACGATCTGGTCGCTCACTCCCGTTCGATCTCCTGCTCGACCGGCGGAGACGGCTGGCCTTCGATCTCGCGGCGCAGCTTTTCGAGCTCGCCTTCGACGAGACGACGGTAGCGCGCAAGCGAGACGTCGTCGGTGGCCTCGAAGCGCAGCACGAGGATCGGCTGCGTGTTCGACGCGCGGATGAGACCCCAGCCGTGCTCGAACAGGACGCGGACGCCGTCCACGTCGACGATCTGGTGGCCGAGCTCGCGGAAGCGGCGCTGCGCGGCTTCCGCGAGGCGGAACTTGTGTTCGTCGGCGCACGGCACGCGGATCTCCGGCGTGAAGACCGTGTGCGGCAGGTCGGAAAGCATGTCGGCCAGCCCGCGGCCCTCGCGCGCGAGGATCTCGATCATGCGCGCGCCGGCATAGATCGCGTCGTCGAAGCCGAAATAGCGATCCGCGAAGAAGATGTGCCCGCTCATTTCGCCGCCGAGCAGGGCGCCGGTTTCGCGCATCTTGGCCTTGAGCAGGGAGTGGCCGGCCTTCCACATGATGCCGCGCCCGCCTCTCTCCTCGATGTCGGCGTAGAGGCGCTGCGAGCACTTCACCTCCGAGACGACGGTCGCGCCGGGGTGTCGCGCGAGGATGTCGCGCGCGAAGATCACGAGCATCTCGTCGCCCCAGATGATGCGGCCCTCGCTGTCGACGATGCCGATACGATCCGAGTCGCCGTCGAAGGCAATGCCGAGATCGGCCTTCGTCTCGCGCACCTTGGCGATGAGATCCGCGACGTTCTCGGGAACGGTCGGGTCCGGGTGGTGATTCGGAAAGCGGCCGTCGGGCTCGCTGAAGAGGTCGATGACGTCGCAGCCCATGCCCCGATAGACGGCCGGCGCCACCGGACCGGCGGTGCCGTTGCCGCTGTCGACGATCACCTTGAGCCCGCCGCCCGAGCGACCGAAGTGCTCGGCCATGAAGCCCCGGTAGGCGGGAACGATCGCGTACGACTCTTCGCTTCCGCTTCCCGACGGGAACTCGTTCTTCTCGATGCGGCGGGCGAGATCCTTGATGTCGTCGCCGTAAATCGTGGCCTTGCCGACGACGATCTTGAAGCCGTTGTGATCGGGCGGGTTGTGGCTGCCCGTGATCTGGATACCCGCCTTCAGCTCGAGGTGCGGCACGGCGAAGTACAGCAGCGGCGTCGCGCACATGCCGACGTCGACCACGTTCACGCCGGTCGAGCGCAGGCCCTTTTTCATCGCGTCGGCAAAGCCGGGGCTGCTCAGGCGGCAGTCCTGGCCGACGGCCGCGCGGTCGATGCCGCGCTCGAGGAGCAGCGCGCCGAAGGCCTTTCCGAGCAGCTCGGAGAACGACTCGTCGTAGTCGGTACCGGCAATGCCGCGGATGTCGTACTCGCGAAAGATCTGGGGGTTGTGCTTCACCGTCGGGCCTTTGTTTCCTTCGAACGCACGCTGGCGCGTGCCTTGGGACGCACGCTGGCGCGCGCTTTGGGACGCACGCTGGCGCGCACTTGGGATGCACCGTCCGAACGGCTTACGGCCATGGCCGCCGCGAGCAGAATCGACGCTTCCATGCTGTCGGCGCTCGCGCGGCCCGTGCCGGCCAGATCGTAGGCCGTCCCGTGATCGGGGGACGTCCGGAGGAACGGAAGCCCCATCGAGACGTTCACCGCCTCGCGGAAGTCGATCAGCTTGAGCGGGATCAGTGCCTGGTCGTGGTACATGCAAAGAACGGCATCGTATGAGCCGGAAACTGCGGCGGCAAATAGCGTATCGGCCGGGAACGGGCCGCGCGCGTCGATGCCGGCGCGCTTCAGGCGGGCGACGGCCGGCGCGACGATGCGCGCCTCTTCGTCGCCGAAGAGCCCGCCCTCGCCTGCGTGCGGGTTGAGCGCGGCAACGGCGAGGCGCGGTCTCGCAATTCCGTGGAAGCGAGCGAGGTGCTCGGCCGTCGTGCGTCCGGCTGCGACGATGCGCGCCGTCGTGAGGATCTTCGGCACCTTCGCGAGCGCGACGTGCGTGGTCACGAGCACCACGCGCAGACGCGGGCCGGCGAGCATCATCGTCGCGGGCAAACCCGCAACCTCGGACAGGTATTCGGTGTGCCCGTCGTAGCGGTGTCCGGCCGCATGCAGCCAGTACTTGTTGATCGGAGCCGTCGCGAGCGCTTCGCACTCGCCCGAGCTCGTCGCGGCAGCCGCGGCTTCGAGATAGCGGAACGAGGCCTCGCCGCAGCGCTTGCCGGGCTTCGGCAGCGCGCGTCCACGGAGCGCGAGCGAGGTGACGGGGACGACGAGCGCAATGGCGCTCGTCGCGTTCGCGCGGATGCGCCGCACCTTGCGCGCCACGTCGAGCACGCCTTCGTCTCCGAAGACGGCGAGCCGGCACGCTCGGCGCACGGCAGGACGCGACGCCGCCTCGACGACGATCTCGGGTCCGATGCCGGCCGGGTCGCCCAGGCTGACGGCGACGAGGGGTTTCGCCGTCACTGCGGCTTGGGCTGCGGAACGGGTGCCGGCGCGGGCGCAGGCCCGGATCCGGCCGCGATCAGCGCGAGGCTGTCCACGAGGTTGTCGATGCGGTGGTCCTTGCGCAGGTCTTCGGTCACCCACTTCTTGTAGCGGTCGCTCAGGCGCTGCTCGTAGATCTGATCGCCGATGTCTTTCTTCACTTCGTCGAAATCGCGGCGTCCCGACGACTTCGTGTCCACGAGCTTGACGATGTAGTAGCCGCCGCCGCCGTAGACGGGCTCGGAGACTTCGCCCTCGTCCAGGCCCGTGAGCGCCTTCTCGAAGTGCGGCGCCATGGTGCCGCGCTTGAACTCGCCGAGCACTCCGCCCTCGGAAGCGGCCGGACCCTTCGAGTACTTCTTCGCGGCGTCCTCGAAGTCGCTGCTCGCTTCCTTCTGGACCTTCTTCGCCTGCTCGAGCGCGTCGCCGTCGTTGCCCGACGTCGTCACCGGCAGGAAGATGGCCGCAACGACGATCTTCTCCGATTCGACGTACTGGGGATCGGACTCCCACGCGCGGCGGACTTCTTCTTCGGGAACGTTGACCCGCGAGCGTATCAGCAGGTTCACGAGCTGGATGCGCTGCACCTCCTCGCGCATGCGCTCGTGGTAGTCCTTCCACGAGAGACCGGCCCGGGCGATGTCGGCCTCGAGGGACTGGCGCGACTGGTTGTTCTCCTGAAGCACGCTCGCGATGTAGCGATCGACCATCTCGTCGGGGGCGACGATGCCGTTCTTCTCGAACTCGAACCGGAGCAGCTTGCTCTCGATCAGGGAGTCGAGCAGCGCGCGATAGTCGTCGCGAACTTCGGGCGGAAGGAACGGCGCGCTGTTCTGTCCGTACTTCTTGAGCTCGCGCAGCGTGATGGGATCGCCGTCGATGACCGCGACGACGCCGTTGTCGAATCGCGAGTTCCGAAGCGGCTCCGTGGACGGGGGCTCGGGCGCGGCCGTCGCGACGCTCGGGATCGTCACAGCTGCGGCGCCGAACGCCACCGAAGCGACGAACCCCAGGGCAGCCACGCGGACCAGCACCCGAGCACCCCGCGTGCCGGCGCGGTGCGAGTCCTCAGCGAACCGCACGCCGGAAGCTCCGCATGGGACTGGGTTGCTGTTTGCTGCGATCATCCTTCGTTCCTCCATCGGCAAAGCTTCGTGGGTCGCCCTTCTCGAGCACGTCGAGGAGCTTTTCGATCTCGTCCACCAGGCCGTCCCAGCCGCCCGGGACCACGGTCATCATCAATACGCCTTCCGGCCGCAGGCGGTAGCGTTTGGGCTGCCGGCTCGCCATGGCGAGCAGAAGGTCTCCGGACACGGCCGAGCGCGAGTCGAGCCTCAGCGCGACGACGTTATCGCTGGCCTTGAGCGACAGGACAAGGAGACGCTTGAGCGCTGGGCGCAGTCGCATGATGCGCACGAAGGCCTTCGCCTCTTTCGGCAGCGTGCCGAAGCGGTCCTCGAGCTCGTCGCGCAGCGCATCGACGGATTCGGCGTCCGCCGCGCCCGCCAGTCGCTTGTACAGCAGCAGGCGCTCGCCGATGTCGCTCACGTACCAGTCGGGCAGGAAGGCTTCGGCGCCGAGCTCGATTTCCGGCTCGACCTGGACATCCGGAACGATGCCGCGCACTTCCTGCGTGGCCTCCTCCATCATGCGCAGGAACATGTCGAAGCCGACGGCACCGATGTGGCCGGACTGGGCCTTGCCGAGCAGGTTGCCCGCGCCGCGGATCTCGAGATCGTGCGCCGCGAGGCGGAAACCCGCGCCGAGGTCGTCGAGGTCCTGCAGCACCGCGAGACGCTTGCGTGCGTCCTCGCTCATGCGTTCGCCGGGAATCAGCAGGTAAGCGTAGGCGCGGCGGTGCGAGCGGCCGACACGGCCGCGGATCTGGTAGAGCTGCGCAAGGCCGAACGTGTCTGCGCGGTCCACCAGGATCGTGTTTGCGTTCGGGATGTCGAGACCCGACTCGATGATTGACGTGCAGACCAGCACGTCGATGCGGTGCTCGAAGAAGTCCACCATGACCTTCTCGAGCGCGTCCTCGTCCATCTGGCCGTGCCCGATGCCGACGCGCGCGCCGGGCACGAGCTCTTCGATCCGGTGCGCGGTCGCTTCGATCGAGCTCACGCGGTTGTGCACGAAGAAGACCTGGCCTCCACGACCGAGCTCGCGCCGGACGGCCTGCTGGACGAGGCCCTCGTCGTAGCGCGCGACGTACGTGCGGATCGCGAGGCGATCGACGGGCGGCGTCTCGATGAGGCTCAGATCGCGCACGCCGGAGAGCGAGAGCTGCAGCGTGCGCGGGATCGGCGTGGCCGTCATCGTGAGTACGTCCACGTCGCGGCGCAGCTTTTTCAGGTGTTCCTTGGCCTTGACGCCGAAGCGGTGCTCCTCGTCGATCACGAGGAGGCCGAGGCGGCCGAACTCGACGTCCGTCTGGAGCATGCGGTGAGTGCCGACGACGACGTCGATCTTTCCCGTCGCCAGGTCCTGCGCGAGATCGGCGTTCTCGGCCTTGGTGTGGAAGCGCGAGAGCATCGCGACTTTCAGAGGGTAGCCCTCGAAGCGGCCGCGCAGCGTCTCGTAGTGCTGGCGCGCGAGCACCGTCGTCGGCACCAGCACGGCGACCTGCTTGCCGGCCATTGCGGCCAGGTAGGCGGCACGCACGGCCACTTCGGTCTTGCCGTAGCCGACGTCGCCGCAGACGACGCGATCCATCGGCCGGTCGCGTGCGAGGTCTTCGACGATGTCGCGGATCGCATTGAGCTGGCCTTCGGTCTCTTCGAACGGAAAACGCGCCTCGAACTCCTCGAAGTCCGCGCCGGGTCGCGCCCACGGCTCGCGCTTGCTCACCTGGCGGAACGCTTCGAGGTCGAGCAGCTCGCGCGCCATCTCGAGGATGGAATCGCGCGCACGCCGCTTGGTGCGCTCCCACGTCGCGCCGCCGATCTTGTCGAGCTGGGGAACGGCGCCGGATGCGCCCGTGTACTTCTCGACCAGGTTGATGCGGTCGACCGGCAGGTAGTAGCGGTCGCCGCCCGCGTACTCGATGTGCAGGAAGTCGCCTTCCATGCCGGCCGCCTTCATGTGGCGAAGGCCGCGGTAGTGTCCGACGCCGTGGTCCACGTGCACCACGTAATCGTCGGGCTTGAGCTCGGCGAGTGCGCTGAGCATGCGCGCCCGGCCCGCGCGGCGGCGCCGCGGCCGCGAGCGGCGCTCGCCGAAGATCTCCTCGTCGCTCACGACGAGCAGGTGGTCGGCGCTCAGCGTGAAGCCCTGGTGAAGATGACCCTCGACCAGCCAGATCGACGCCTTGTGGCCCGTCATCGCCTTCGCGAACGTCTGCCCTTTGACGACGTGGTCTACGCCGGCGAGCGAGAGCAGATGGTCGATGCGGCCGAGCTGCGTCGGATCGGACGCGAGCAGGATGACGCGGTTGCCGTCGTTGCGTGCTCCCGTCAGTGCGTCGACGACGGGCGCGAAGCCGCTCTCTCCGCGCTGGGCCTTCGTGTGCACGCGCGCCGCCGTGATGCGCGTGTTCGGCGACACGTCGATGCGCCAGGTACGATGGCCCGCCTCACCGCTCGACTCCACCGCTTCGGCAAGGTCGAGCTCGACGCGAGGTTTGCGCGCGAACAGCTCGTGCAGCTCGGAACGGCTGAGATGCAGAAGAGCGGGATCCGGATGAAAGCTGCCCGAGCTCTGCGCCGCCTCGATGGCCTCGCCGAGGCTCTCGTGCAGCGAGTCCACGCACATCTCGACGGCCGGGGGGTCCACGACCACGAGCAGCGCGTTCTTCGGAAGGTGGTCGAGAATCGTGGTGCGCTTCCCGTAGGCGTAGGGCGCGAGCAGCTCGACGCCGGGGAACTGCACTCCCGACGCGAGGTACTCGTCGAGGCGCCGCCGCTCGGAAGACGGAAGCAGCAGCTCCTCGCAGCGTTCGGCGATGCGCTTTCGCACGTCGGCATCCGCCATGCGCTCGAGCGGCACGGGCGACGACGGCAGCACGGCGAGGTCCTCGCTCGGCTGGAAAGAGCGCTGGTCGCCCGGATCGAAGAGCCGGATCGATTCCACCGAATCGCCGCCGAGCTCGACGCGCAGCGGATACTCGAAGCCCGGCGGCCAGAGATCGACGATGCCGCCGCGCACGGCCAGCTCGCCCTGCTCGTCGACGGTCGCGACCTTGCGATAACCCGCGGCCTCGAGCTTCGGCACGAGCTGCTCGAGAAAGAGATCGTCGCCGACCACGAAGTAGAGCGACGAAGCCTGCAGGGCGTCAGGCGGGATCGCCCACTGGGCCAGCGCATCGACCGACGCGACGAGGATCGGCGCCTTGCTCTGCGCGAGCTGGTAAAGCGCCGACGTGCGCGACGCCTCGACGTCCACCGACGGCGAGACCATCTCGAGGGGCGGCGCCTCGCGGGACGGAAAGTAGTGCACGCGCCGCGCAAGGAAGCTGTCGTCGGTCTTCTCGCCGAGAAAAGCCTGGAGCTCGGCGACCATCTCTTCCGCCGCTTTCTCGGTCGCGGTAACGACGACGGTCGGACGCCCGGAGCCTTCGAGCACGCGCGACAGGACATAGGCCGGCGAGCCGCCCATGAGGCCCTGGATGCGCCAGGAAAGGTCCGGGAAGCTCCGGAGCTCTTCTTCGAGTGAGCTGCGGAGCTGGGAAGTGGAGACGTCCGAGATCAACTGCGCAGGATCAGGTTGGCCGCGCGTTCTGCGCGAGGAGCGTGACGAGCGCGCGCAGCGCGAGCAGGTAACTGTCGGCGCCGAAGCCCATCACCTGTCCCGCCGCGACTCCGACGACGAGGGAGCGGTGACGGAACTCTTCGCGCTTGTGGATGTTGGAAAGGTGGCATTCGACGACGGGGATCGAGACCGACGCGATCGCGTCGCGGATCGCCACGCTCGTGTGCGTGTACGCACCGGGGTTGATCACGATGCCGGCATTCTTCGTGCCGGCCTGCTGGATGCGCGTGACGAGCTCGCCCTCGCCGTTCGACTGGAAGGTCTCGACCTCGCAGCCGAGCTCCTTCGCGAGCTTCGCGAGAGCCGCGTCGATATCGGCGAGCGTGGTGGTGCCGTAGACCTCGGGCTCGCGCGTGCCGAGCATGTTGAGGTTGGGTCCGTGGATCACCAGCAGGGGTTTCTTGGCTTGGGCGCTCATGCTTGATCCCCTTCTATATCGCGTCGGCGATCTCAGTCACCTCGAGGGTCTCGGCGCGGCAGCGGCCGATGGCCTCGCAGACGATGTAGGCGACCTTCGTGCGCTCGGCCTTCTTGTCGAGCGCAATGGCTCGCACGAGGGCTTCGCGGTCGAGGCCTTCGGGAAGCCGGTGCTCGAGGCCGAGCCGCTCGAGGAGATTCTCGATGCGACGCGCATCCGAGGCCGCACAGAACCCGCGCTTCTCGCTGAGGCGCGCCGCGACGCCCATGCCGATCGCGACGGCTTCGCCGTGCAGGAAGCGGTCGTAGCCGGTGACCTGCTCGACGGCATGCGCGACGGTGTGCCCGAAGTTGAGGATACGGCGCAGGCCCTTCTCTTCGCGCTCGTCCTGCTCGACGACGTCGGCCTTGATGCGCACGCAGCGCGCGATGACCTCGGTGAGAACCGCGGGGTCGCGCGCCAGCAGCGCGCCGGCGTCGCGCTCGAGACGCGCAAACAGTTCCGCGTCGAGGATGACGCCGGTCTTCACCACTTCCGCCAGACCGGCGAGCAACTCGCGCTGGGGCAGAGTGCCGAGCGTGGCCGGATCGATGAGCACGGCCGACGGCTGCCAGAACGTGCCGACGAGGTTCTTGCCCTGGCTCCTGTCCATGCCGGTCTTGCCGCCCACGCTGGAGTCCACCTGCGAAAGCAGCGTCGTCGGGATCATGACGAACCTGACGCCGCGCAGGATCGTGGACGCGGCGAATGCCGTGATGTCTCCGACCACGCCTCCGCCGAGGGCGACCATCACGGCCTTGCGGTCGATCCCAGCGTCGAGGCACGCGTCGTAGATGCGCTCGACCGTCGCCATCGTCTTGAAACGCTCGCCGTCGTCGATCCGGATGGCGACGAGGCTCTTCGCGAGCGATGCATCC
>CAYYVZ010000215.1:0-8785 GCA_964475235.1 uncultured Myxococcales bacterium
GTCAATCCCGCGTATCGCGAGCTGTTCGGCGACGAACCGCGTTACGACCTCGAGCTCGCCGAAGACGAAGTACTCGGAAGAAGCGGCGTGCTCTTCTGGGTACGGCGCGCGTTCGGCGGCGAGGTGATCACGACGCCGTCCTTCTGGTACGAGCACTCCGAGCTTCCGAGACCGGAAGCGCGCACGCGCATCGCGTTGTCGGCACGGGCGTTTCCGCTTCGCGACGGCTGCGGCAACATCGAGTTCGTCGCCATTACGTTCCGCGACGAGACCGACTCCCTGCTGCTCGCGGAACGTCGTCGCGTGGAGGCCGAGGAGCCTGCGCGCCTCATCGACGAGATCCAGCGCGCCGACCTCGAGCGCCGCACCAACGAGGAGCAGTTCCGTGCGATCTTCGAGCAGTGCGCCGACGGAGTGATGATCACCGACGATCTCGGCCGCGTGCTCGACATCAACCCTTCGGGCTGCCGCATTTTCGGCGCACGCGTGCAGGACATCGTCGGCTCGCGCTACTGGGACCACATCGGCGACGTCGTCGAGTCGCGGCCGAACAGCGAACGGCTGCTCGAGCACGGCTCCCTCCACACCGAAGTCCAGGTGTGGCGCGCCGACGGCCAGCTCCGCGACCTCGAGCTTCGTGCCGTCGCCAACTTCCTGCCCCACCGTCATCTTACGACCTTCCTCGACGTGACCGAGCGCAACGACGCGCTGCACGCTCTGCAGCGCAGCGAGGCTCATCTGATCGCCTCCCAGCGCATCGCCCACGTCGGCAGCTGGGAATACGAGGTCGTCGGCGCCCCGGACGACCTCGACACGAACATCCTGCGCGTTTCGGACGAGTGCTATCGCATCTTCGGCCTCGAGCCCGGCAGCGTGGAGGTGAGCCCCCAGGCCTCGATCTCGTTCGTGCATCCCGACGACAGGGCCGGACTGATCAGCGCACTTCGCAAGGCGCTCGCGACTGGTACGGTGTACTCGAGCGAGCACCGCATCGTGCGGCCGGACGGCACCGAGGCCGTCGTGCATGCACGCGGCGAGATCGAATTCGATCCCGAGACCGGAAAGCCTCTGCGCCTCGTGGGCACCACCCAGGACGTGACCGAACGCAGCCGCGTGCGCGAACAGATCCAGCGACTGAACGAGGAGCTCGAGGCTCGAGTCGCCGAGCGGACGGCCCAGCTCGAGGCGGCCAACCGGGATCTCGAAGCCTTCGCGTACTCGGTTTCGCACGACCTGCGCGCGCCGCTGCGCGCGATCAACGGCTACGCGGAGATTCTCAGGGAAGAGACCGACGGTCGGCTCACGGAAACGAGCCGCAACTCGCTCGAACGAATTGCGTGGTCGGTCCGGCGCATGGACGGCCTCATCGACGGGCTGCTCGCGCTCTCGCGCCTCGGCCGTCGCGCCACGGAGATCCGCGAGATTTCGCCGAGCTCGATCGTCGAGGACGCGCTCGAGGAAGTGGGCATTCGCCACGGCGGCCAGGGCATGGAGGTGGTGGTCGGCAACCTGCCGAAGTGCCGCGCGGATGCGGCGCTGCTCCGCCAGGTTTTCGTCAACCTCATCGGCAACGCCGTCAAGTTCAGCCGCGACCGCGATCCCGCCGTGATCGAGATCGGCTGCCGCAGGGTCGACGGCGAACAGGTTCTGTTCGTGCGCGACAACGGCATCGGTTTCGACATGCGCCACGCACCGAAGGTCTTCGACGTCTTCCAGCGCCTGCAGACTGCGGAAACGTACGAGGGAACCGGCGTCGGCCTCGCCATCGTCGACCGCATCATCCGCCGCCACGGCGGCCGCATCTGGGCCGAATCCGCGCCGAACCGCGGCGCGACGTTCTACTTCACGCTCTGATTCGTCCGGGGGGTCTTGCCGCTGCCGCGGCATCGCAGGCATGATCGCCGTCTTTCGGCATGGCGACCCCACCGCGAACGGAAACCGTCCTTCGTTTCGAAGGCTTCGATCTCGACCTGGCCGGGCCCGAGCTGCGCCAGGACGGCCGCGTCGTTTCGCTCCGGCCGAAGAGCCTCGCCCTCATCAGCCACCTCGCTCAGCGTCCCGGACAGCTCGTGCGCAAGGAAGACCTCATCGACGCGGTCTGGGGCCAGACGGCGGTCAGCGATGCCACGCTGGCGCGCACCCTCTTCGACGCGCGCGAAGCGCTCGGCGACGACTCCCGCGAGCCGCGCTTCATCGAGACCGTGCACCGGCTCGGGTTCCGCTTCCTTGGACAGCCCTCCGCCGCCCGAAGCGCCGCCGTCGTCGAGCAGGTCGTGGCTCCCGCCTCGATGTTCGGGCGGACGAAGGAGCTCGAGCGGCTCGAGGCGCTTCGCGCGTCCGCCGAGACAGGCACTCGCCAGGTCGTTTTCCTTTCGGGAGAGCCCGGCATCGGCAAGACGACGCTGCTCGACTCCTTCCTCTCCCATGCGGCGAAGAACGGCGGCGATTCGCACTCGCGGGCGACGGTGGCACGCGGGCAGTCGATCGAGCACTACGGGACGGCGGAAGCCTACCTGCCGCTGCTCGACGTTCTCGGCGACCTTTGCCGCGGTCCGTCCGCCGCCGAAGCCGTGCCGGTCATCCGCCGCGTGGCGCCCACGTGGCTGGCGCAGCTTCCGTGGCTCATCGAGGAAGCGGACCGGCTGGAGCTCGACCGCGAGCTTCGCGGCGTCACGGCCGGCCGCATGATGCGCGAGCTCGCCCAGGCGCTCGAAACGTTCGCGGCGGACCGGCTGCTGGTGATCGCCCTGGAGGACCTGCACTGGTGCGATTCGGCGACGGCCGACCTGCTCGCCTTCCTCGCGCGGCGGCAGGGCCCCGCGCGCCTGCTCGTGGTCGCGACGTACCGCCCCGTCGACGCGATCCTGAGCGATAATCCGATCCGAGCCGTCCACCACGAGCTGCAGCGCCAGGGACGCTGCCAGAACGTCGAGCTCGAACCCCTGGCCGAAGAAGACGTCGGCCGGCTCGTGGCGCGGCGCTTCGACGAGGCACCGTTTACGGGCGAGCTGACGGAGGTCGTGCACCGGCGAACGGAGGGGCATCCCCTTTTCGTCGTCTCCATGCTCGAGGATCTCGTCTCCCAGGGACACATCTCGGCCTCGGGAGGGTCGTGGCATCTCGACGGACGCGTCTCCGAGCTCGAAGGCAGCGTCCCCAACGGTCTGTTGTCGATGGTCGCGTCGCAGCTCGACCGGCTGGAGACCGACGAACGTGCGCTCGTCGAAGCCGCGAGCGTCGTCGGAGCGACGTTCTCCGCGGCGGCGGCCGCCGCCGCGCTCGATCGCGACCTGCTCGAAACGGAAGACCTCTGCGAAACGATGGCGCAGCGCCGCGTTCTCCTCGATCGCTCCGGAACCGCGACGTGGCCCGACGGAACGTCGGCGAGCGCGTACACGTTCCGGCATGCGCTCTACGGCGACGCGCTCTACCGCGGCATTCCGACCGCGCGCCGCCGAAGGCTGCACCTTCGCGTCGCCGAAAGGCTGGCCGCTGCACACCCCGGCGATCCCGCGCCGGTGGCGGCCGTGCTCGGCCGCCACTTCGAGGAAGCTGGAGAGCACGCGCGCGCCGCGCACCACCTGCGCGTCGCGGCCGAGAACGCTTCGCGGCGTGGTGCACCTCGTGAAGCCCTGGCCCTGATCGCGCGCGCGCGAGCGCACTTCGCCCTGCTGCCGGACAGCGCCGAGAAGACCGTCGAGCTGCTGATGCTCGAGCTGGCAGCCGGCCCTTCGCTTTCGGCGCTCGAAGGCTACACGTCGCCCGAGGTCGAAAAGATCTTCATGCGCGCGCGCGAGCATTGCCGCGCGCTCGGCGACGGGCCGCAGCTTTTCCCGGTGCTCTGGGGCCTGTGGGCGTTCTGGTGCGTGTGCGGGCGCAGCAACGAGGCCCTGCCGATGGCCAACCAGCTCCTCGAGCTGGCCGAACGCGAGGGCGACCGCGACATGCTGATCGAGGCGCGGCACGCGCTGTGGGTGATGCACTGGTGGCGCGGCAACATCGGCGAATGCGACCGGCAGATCGAGGCTGGCGTCGCGCTCTACGACCGCTCCATGCACCACCAGCACGTCATGCTCTACGGGCAGGACCCCGGCATCGTCGGGCATGCGTACCGCTGCCTCGTTCGCAACGCGCAGGGACGCGACGACGAAGCCGAAGCGTCCAGCATCGAAGCCGTCGAGCTCGCGCGCCAGTTCGGCCACCACGTCTCGCTCATGTTCGCGATCGGGTTCATGGGCTGGATTCATCTCGAGCTCGGCAACGGCGCGAGCTGCATCCGCGTACACCGCGAGTCGCACGAGATCGCGCAGAGCAACGGCCTGCAGTTCTGGCTCGCGCACCAGGAGTGGATCATCGGGCGTGCCGAAGCGTCGCTCGAGCCGGCGTCCGGGCTTCCTCGCATGAGGGCCGCCATCGCGGCGCTGGAGGCGATGGGCGCGCGCATGGGCCTGCCCGGCTACCTCGCGATCCTCGCGCGCACGCTGATCAGGGTCGGCGAGCTCGACGAGGCGGCGGAGCTGCTCGATCGGGCTTGGGCGCTCGGCTCGGACAACGGGGAATGGCTGCACCGCGCCGACGTCCTGCGCGGACGCGCCGAAATCGAGCTCGCGAGGAACACGGGCGGCGCGGCTTCGCGCGCGGAAGCGTACTACCGCGAAGGCATCGAGATCGCGCACATGCAGGAGGCGACGGTGCTCGAGCTGCGCGTGGCGCTCGACCTCGTGCATCTGCTGGAAAAAACTTCGCGCGCATCGGACATCGAGGCCGTGCTCGCGCCGATCGTCGACCGGCTCGAGCCCGGCGCGTCGTTTCGCGAGGCCGCCGAGGCCAGGGCCGTGCTCGGGCGCTAGGACGTTCCGAGCTCGAGGCCCGGAAACCCGGACGCAGACAGGACAAGGAGAACGGGTGATGCAGAAGCCAGTGAAATTCGGCGTGACGCTGCCGCAGATCAAGCGCTCGTGGGCCGACACGAAAGCCGCCGCGACCGAGATCGATGCGGCCGGGTTCCACAGCGCGTGGGTCTGCGACCACCTCTACGGCGTACCGATGCCCAACATACCGATTCTCGAGGCTTACAGCCTGCTGTCCGCCGTGGCTGCGGTCACGTCGAAGCTCCAGCTCGGCGCCCTCGTCACCCCGCCCTTCTTCCGCAACCCGGCCGTGCTCGCCAAGCAGATCGCGACCATCGACGAGATCGCGGGACCGGGCCGAATCATCGCGGGCCTCGGCTCCGGCTGGTTCGCGTCCGAGTTCGAAGGCTACGGCTGCGACTTCCCCGACGTGAGAACCCGTCTTGCCGCGCTGAACGACACCTGCGAGATCATGAAGCGCGTCTGGACCGAGGAGCAACCTACGTTCCGCGGCGCCGTCTATCGCATCGAGGACGTGGTCTGCGAGCCGCGCCCGTCGGTGCGGCCGCGCATTCTCATCGGCGGCGGCGGCGAGAAGGTGCTGCTGCGACTCGCGGCCCGGCACGCCGACATCTGGAACAACCTGGCGGTCAACCAGCGCGACCTCGTCGCCAAGATCGACGTGCTGCGTGCGCACTGTGACCGCGAAGGCCGCGACTTCGGCGACATCGAGATCTCGCAGCAGTGCCTGTGCGTGATCATGCCGACCCAGGAGGAGGCCGAGGTGGCGGTCGGCAAGGCCGAGAAGGTCTACGGCGGGCACATGGGAGCGGGACTTCGCGAGCACGGCATCTGGGGCTCCCCCGAGGTCGTCACCGAGAAGATCCGCGGCTACGTGGCCAAGGGGTGCACGCACTTCGTGATGGAAATGTTCGGCCGGGACGTGCGCGAGCCGGCCGCGCTGTTCGCCGAGAAGGTACTGCCGGCGTTCGCCGGCTGAGAGCCGTACGGGACCGTACCGCGGCTTCTCGGACGCCGGGCCGCAGATCGTTGTCGTCACGTCCGATGACGAAACCGCCATCTAATGGGGTCTGCACGGCAGACTTCGGTCCGGCCTCACCATTTCGATGACTGGCAGCCTCGATCGGGTGGTCCCGCGGGAGCGCGGAGGGCGCCTCGCAAGGCTCGACGGCCCCCCGGCATGCGCCGTCCGGCGGAGCGGGTGACGTGCGCTTCGAAATCGCGCAAGTCCGGATGTGGTCAGTCTTACTCGGCCACGTCCGTCCGGTTTGCACGAGCACCTCTTACCATGCTCTAAGTCGCCGCCGGTAAAGGATCCGGTGGTGAGGACGAGCGCGGCGAAAGCCGGTGGGAACGGTCGTCCTCCCCTCACTGCTCGCGAGTAGTGGTGGAGAACAAGATCGTCACGGCGGCCGGTGTGTCGCAGCACGTGGACGATCGCTGACAGGGGGAACGCATGAATTCGTTTCGTAGTTCGATTGCTCTGCGACAGGTCGCGGCTTCGTGGATCGCCGTGGTCGCCGCAGCCGGCGCCTTCACGCTCGTTCAGCCGCGCGATTCCGAGGCCGCAGCGTGTCTCGAAGAGCAGGCCGGCGACACGGGGCTCAGCTGCACGTCGAACGACGTCAGCCTGACCTCGATCGAAGTCACCACCATCCATGAACCCTGCGATTTCGAGGGCGACGACTTCACCTTCGACGGATTGCTCAACGTCGCGACGAACGCCAGCACACGCTACGACATCGCGTACTTCATCGGCGACGATCCTCTCGAGTCGACCCTCGACGACTGCTACGTCGCCATCCTCGACCCGACCGAGTCGGGCGACTCCGACGGCGACCAGTGCGGCGACGTGAGCGGAACGGCCGCGGTGACGGTCAGCATCACCGCAGCGTGCGTCGACGGCGACAGCGACGGCTTCTTCGACATCAGCGCCTGCTCGGTCTGGGACAACAACTCCTCGGGCAATTGCGACAGCATTGCGGACGTGGGCCCCGGCACGGGAGCCAAGTGCAACTGCCAGTTCGTCAACACCGACACCCCCGTGCCGATGTGCGAGTCGAACGCCGACTGTCTCGAGGACGTACCGACTGTCTGCACCGACAACATCTGCGACCACGACCATCCGGACGCCGACTCGTTCGGCTGCGTGACCGTGAACAACACGGCCAATTGCGACGACGGCCTGTTCTGCAACGGCACCGACACGTGCAGCAACGGCGACTGCATCTCCGCGGGCGATCCCTGCGACGGGGGCCCGGTCTGCGGCAACACCTGCGACGAGGACGACGACAACTGCTTCTCCCCCCAGGGTACGCTCTGCCGCAGCTCCACGGGCATCTGCGACGTCCAGGAAGTCTGCACCGGCACCAGCGACGAATGCCCGACCAACGAGTTCTCGACTTCCGTCTGCCGCGCCGCGGGCGGCATCTGCGACGTCCCGGAGAACTGCAACGGATCGCAGGCGGCGTGTCCGGGTGACGGCTTCGCCGGCACTGGAACGCTCTGCCGCGGCACGAACGGCGTCTGCGACACCGCCGAGAACTGCACCGGTACCGGCGCCAGCTGTCCTGGCGACGGCTTCCAGCCGACTTCGACGGTGTGTCGTGGGTCGGGCGGCATCTGCGACATCGCGGAAAACTGCACCGGCACCTCGGCCCAGTGCCCCGGCAACACCTTCGTCGCGACAACCACGATCTGCCGCCCCGAGGCCGGCATCTGCGACGTTCAGGAGAACTGCACCGGCTCGACCGCGGCCTGCCCCGGCAACGGCTTCGAGCCGACCGTGACTCTGTGCCGCAGCTCCGGCGGCGTCTGCGACCTTCCCGAGAACTGCAGCGGCACCTCGGCGAACTGCCCCGGCAACAGCTTCCGTCCGACCAGCTTCTCGTGCCGTGCCTCCGGCGGCGTCTGCGACATCGCCGAGAACTGCACGGGAAGCTCCGCCAACTGTCCGGGCGAAAGCTTCATGGGAACGACGGCCGTGTGCCGCAGCTCGGGCGGTATCTGCGACATCGCCGAGAACTGCACCGGAACGTCGGCGCAGTGCCCCGGCAACATGTTCCTTTCGACGATGACCACCTGCCGCGCCCAGAACGGTATCTGCGACATTGCCGAACAGTGCACCGGAACCTCGGCGAGCTGTCCCGGCAACACGTTCTCGAGCTCAGCGACCCTGTGTCGCGGCTCGAACGGCGTCTGTGACGCACCGGAGCAGTGCACCGGAACCTCGGGCAACTGTCCGGTCGATTCCTTCGTCGAGGTCGTCTGCCGCGCCGCCAACGGCGTGTGCGACGTCGCCGAGACCTGCACCGGATCGAACCCGGTCTGTCCGGCCGACGGCTTCCTGCCGACGTCCACGACGTGCCGCGCGGTGACGGGCGTCTGCGACACCGAGGAAACCTGCACCGGTTCCGACGCCGACTGCCCGACCGACCAGTTCCTCACCACCACGTGCCGCGCAGTGGCGGGCGTCTGCGACACCGAGGAAACCTGCACCGGATCCGAAGCCGACTGCCCCACCGATCAGTTCCTCACCACCACGTGCCGCGCGGTGGCGGGCGTCTGCGACACCGAGGAAACCTGCACCGGTTCCGAGGCCGACTGCCCGGCCGATGTGTTCCTGACGTCGCTGTGCCGCGCGGTCGCCGGCGTCTGCGACACCTCCGAGACCTGCACGGGATCGGAGGCTGACTGCCCGGCCGATCAGTTCCTCACGACCGAATGCCGCGCCGTCGCCGGTGTCTGCGACACTTCGGAGACCTGCACAGGATCGGAAGCCGACTGCCCGGCGGATCAGTTCCTCACGACCGAATGCCGCGCCGTCGCCGGCGTGTGCGATACCTCGGAGACCTGCACGGGATCGGAAGCCGACTGCCCGGCGGATCAGTTCCTCACGACCGAATGCCGCGCCG
>CAYYVZ010000216.1:0-6079 GCA_964475235.1 uncultured Myxococcales bacterium
AGGCGATCTCGCGCTGGCTGCCGGTCTCGCAGTACATCGGCGGTGTCGAGCACGCCGTGCTGCACCTGCTGTACTCGCGCTTCTTTACGCGCGTGCTGCGCGACCTCGGCTGGATCGACCTCGACGAACCGTTCACGAACCTGCTCACCCAGGGCATGGTCATCAAGGACGGCGCCAAGATGAGCAAGTCAAAGGGCAACGTCGTCGATCCCGACGAGCTCGTTCGCGTGTACGGCGCCGACACGGCTCGCCTGTTCTCGATGTTTGCGGCGCCGCCGGAAAAGGACCTCGACTGGAGCGAGCGCGGCGTCGAGGGCAGCCACCGCTTCCTTGCACGGGTCTGGCGTCTCGCGGCGCCGCTCGGCGACAAGCCTCTCGCATGGGAAGACCCGGGCGGCCACGGCCTCGGCGCCGATTCGGCCGCGCTTCGCCAGGTCGTGCACGACACGATCCGCCGCGTGACGCGCGACATCGGCGAGCGCATGCACTTCAACACGGCCGTGGCGGCGATCATGGAGCTCGTGAACGCGATCTACGACCGCCGGGCGGCCGACGCCGCGGATCCCGTGATTCCGTTCGCCGTCGCGACCGTGCTGCGCCTGCTCGCACCGTTCGCGCCGCACCTTTCGGCCGAGCTCTGGGAGAAACTGACCGCAAGCGACCTCGAAGCCGTGCCGTGGCCGACTTTCGACGAAGCCGCGCTGGTACGCGAGTCCATCGAAGTCGCCGTGCAGATCAACGGCAAGGTGCGGTCGCGCATCCGGATCTCGCCCGATGCGGCCGAGGCGGACGCCGTCGCCGTGGCGCTCGCCGATACGAAGATCCAGGCCGAGCTCGCCGGCCGCGCCCCGAAGAAGACCGTCTACGTGAAGGGACGTCTCGTGAGCGTGGTGGTGTGAGGATGCCGTCGAAAACCACGTGGAGGGCCGCACTCGTCGCGCTGGTCGCGCTTTCGGGCTGCGGCTACAGCCTCGTGCGCTCCGACGCGCTTCCGACGGACGTGAAAACGATTCGCGTGCACGTCGAGGGCCCGCAAAGGAGCGACCCCGTGCTTGCCGACGCGCTGGCGCGCGAGCTCCGGCGCGTCATCCGATGGGCCGGCCGCTTCCGACCCGTCGACGGCAGCGCGGACGCCGAGCTCTTCGTGCGCATCACGACCGATCGCACGCGCGCCGTCGCCTTCGACGAGTTCGACGAGGTGCTCGACTATCAGCGCACGATCGCAGTGGATGCCGAGCTCGCGCGCGGCGACGAATCCGTCCTGTGGTCGGCCACGCGCATCGCCGCCACACGCGGCCAGGCGGCCGTCGAAGGAGCCGTCGTGACGACGAGCTCGGCGTTCCAGGGGAGCGACTCGACTCGCGTGGACGCCCTGGCGGCGTTCCACACGGAGCAGATCGGAGAGGAGCGAAAGGCGGCGGCCCGCGAAGCTGCGATGCGCGACCTCGCCGAGACGGTCTACGCGCGGATGACCGAAGGCCTCTGACGGACCGGGGAACGCGGCTCGCGGGGGCTCGCGGGCGACGTCGGCACGATCGAATGGGAATCGGGGGAGGGGGCCGGGAGACGAAAACCGGCCGGGCCCCAGCCGGGCAACCGGCGGGGCACTTGGCCGGGCGACCGGCCGGTGCCGGATCGAACCGGGATCAGCTCTTCAGCGCGGCGACGGTGCGCGCGAGACGGCCGCTCTGGCGGTCGGCCGTGCGGCGGTGAAGCACGCCCTTGCTGGCGGCCTTCTGCAGCTGGCTGGTGGCCTCGCGGAGCCTGGTGGACGCCGAGTCGGCGTCGCCGGCGGCGACGGCCTCGCGGAGCTGACGGACCATCGTGCGCAGCTTGGCGCGCACCGATCGGTTGGCAAGACGGGCTTTCTCGGACTGCCGGTGGCGCTTGAGCGCCGAAGGATGATTGGCCACGGAACCTCCTGAGAATGGGCGAAACAGTGCCTGATATCAGCGCCTCCAGAGGCGGTCAACCTGACGCGTCCGGCGACGGAGCGGGCGGAAGCGGCGACGAGAGGGCACGCATTTCGCGTGCGGCCCGGGTGGTCGCGGCGATGACGATGGCGTCGCGCGTGGCCGGCCTCGTTCGCGACGCGGCCATCAGCGCAGTCTTCGGGACGGGGGCCGGCGCCGATGCGTTCTTCGTTGCATTCCGCATTCCCAACCTGATGCGGCGAGTCGTGGCCGAGGGGGCGACCTCGGCGGCCTTCGTGCCGGTCTTCACCGACAGCCTGACGAGTGGGGGCCGGGCTGCGGCCATACGGGCGGCAGCGGCCGTCGGCGGCGCTGCCTTGATCGTGCTGGCGGCCCTCACGTTGCTCGGCATGGCGTTCTCCGGGCCGCTCACGACTCTGTTCGCGCCTGGGTTCGCGAGCGATCCGGCCAAGCAGGAACTGACGGTTTCGCTCACGCGCTGGACCTTCCCGTACCTGCTCCTCGTCGGCAGCGCGGCGTGGGCGATGGGCGTGCACCACACCTTCCGGCACTTCGCGCTACCCGCCGCGGGGCCGGTTCTCATGAACCTGTCGATGATCGCGTTCGCGCTCTTCGCCGCGCCTCGCATGGAAGCCCCGGCGTGGGCACTGGTGGCGGGCGTGCTGGCCGGCGGCGCCGCGCAGGTGGCGATCCAGTTCCCGGCACTGTGGAGCTACGGTCTGCGCCCCGCGATGTTCGCCGAGCTCGCGCATCCGGCCGTTCGTCGTTGCGGCGGGCTCGTGTTCGCCGCCCTCGTCGGCGGCTCCGTCTATCAGGTGAACGTGCTGCTCGGCACGGTCTTCGCGTCGCTGCTGCCGGCGGGCTCGGTTTCGTATCTCTGGTACGCCGACCGACTCTTCGAGTTTCCGCTCGGCATCGTCGCAGTCGCGGTCGGCACGGCGGCGCTTCCGAGCCTGTCCGCGCAGGCGTCCGGCAAAGACTACGAATCGATGGGCGAGACGGTCGTCCACTCCATGTCTCTGACGATCGCGTTCTGCCTGCCCGCGGCGGTGGGTCTCTGGCTGCTTTCGCACGACATCACGTCGCTGCTCTTCGAGCGCGGCAGCTTTTCTGCGACGGACACGGCGATGACCGCGCGAGCGCTCGAGGCGGGCGTACCCGGACTCGTCGGTGTCGGGCTCGTGCGCGTGCTCTCGTCGGCTTTCTTCGCGCTCGAGGCGACTCGCGTGCCGGTGACCGCCGGAATCGCCACGATGGTCCTCAACGTCGTGCTGTCGATCGCGTTCATGGGCGCGCCGTCGCACGGCCAGCCGTGGTGGGGAGCGTCGATGCTGGATGCGGCTTCGCGCGTTCTGTCGGTGGCCGACCTTCGGCACGCGGGGCTCTCCCTCGCGACGGGGCTCGCCGCGACTGCCAACGCGCTGCTGCTGCTTGCGTTGCTGCGCCGACGCCTTCCGTCGATGTCGCTCGCGTCTTTCGCGCGCTCGGCGATGCTGCATCTCGCGGCTGCCGGTGCGATGGCGCTGGTCGTGCTCACATGGCTGGCCATGCTTGGCGAGGCCGACTTCGCCGGAATCGCGATCGCGCGCGTGGGCGGCGGAGTCGTGCTCGGCTGTGCGGCGTACTTCGCGGCCTCCGCGGCGCTCGGCAGCCGCGAGATCCTCGAATTGATGCAGGCGGCCGGTCTCGCCCGTGCGGGGAACGACGCTGCGGACGGACGCCGGCCGCCGGTCTAGCGGGGAGAAAAGAAGCAGCTACGAGGCTTGGAGCCGTCGCTTGGTGTGCTGCCAGGCCGCCTCGAGCTCGTCGGGCGAGCAGGTCTTCATGTCGCGGCCCTGCTCGTCCATCTCGCGCTCGAGCGCACGGAAGCGCTCCGAGAACTTGGCGAGCGCTCCTTCGAGGGCGTGTTCCGCGTGGAGATCCGACAGCCGTGCCCAGCTCGCGATCGCGAAAAGAAGATCGCCGAGCTCTTCTTCGAAGGCGTCCGGATCGCCGGCCGCGGCGGCTGCGTCCGCCTCGGCAAGCTCCTCGGCGACCTTGAGGCGCACCTCCGCGGCGGCGCTCCAGTCGAAGCCGACCGAGGAAGCCTTTTCACCGAGGCGATGCGCACGCGTGAGCGCCGGCAGCGCGCGCGGGACTCCGTCGAGCACAGACGATCTTTCCTGTCCGCGGCCGGCGCGCTCGATCTTCTTGATCTCCGACCAGTTGCGTTCGACCTCGGCCGCCGAGCCGACCTTCACATCGGCGAAGACGTGGGGATGACGGCGTACGAGCTTCGCGCAGATGTTCTCCACGACGTCGCCGATGTCGAAGGCGCTTCGCTCGCTCGCGAGCTCGCTGTGGAAGACCACCTGCAGGAGCAGGTCGCCGAGCTCGTCGCGCAGCTCCGCGTCGTCGGACGCATCGATTGCCTCGAGAACTTCGTAGGCTTCCTCGATGAGGTAGGGCCGCAGCGATTCGTGGGTCTGCTCGGCGTCCCACGGGCAACCGCCGGGCGAGCGAAGCCGGTGGAGAATCGCGACGAGGTCGGCGAAGCTGCGTCTCTGGCCCGACCGGCTCACTGCTGGGGATCGGCCTCTGCCCCGGCCTGGGCGATCTCCATGCCGAGCTCTTCGGAGAGGGCGACGGCATCGTCGAGGGTCTTGCGGCGGCCCTGGATGCAGGCGTGGTGCGCCGCGATACGCACCTGCTTCTTCGCTTCCTCGAGATCGCCGTTGCGCGCGAGAGCCTTGGCAAGGGAGACACGCGTGCCCGGGCCGCCCGGATTGAGCTGGTGAGCCCGCTTCAGCAGGCGCAGGCCTTCGGAAGGATCGCCGCCGAGCAGGCGGGGCAGGTCGAGCAGGACGCCTCCCTTGGCGGCGATTGCGTTGAAGTAGTCGGGGTCCAGCTCGATCGCGCGATCCAGGTGCTTCCGGTCCAGCTCACGCAGCTCGAGGATGTTCCTGGTCAGGCCGTCCGCCAGGAGAATTCGGCCCCTGGCTGCGAAGTACACGAAGTTCGCGCCGGCGGAGTTGGGGTTCCGGACGAGAGCGGCTTCGGCCTCCTTGATCGCCTGACGATAAAAGGCGACGGCGGTGTCGTCGTAAGGCCGCATCTCTGCCGCCCTGAGTGTCCGTTCAGCTTTGAGTACGCCCTGGTCGAGCTCGCCGTTCATGGCGAGAGCAAACGACGCCGACAGGGCGACCGCGACCAGTGCGAACGTATGTCCCGCTAACGTCTTCATGATCTCAATCGGGCGTCCGGGTGGGAACGGGCTGGTCCGGACGATCCTTTCTCACTTCTCCAGTCTGCAGCGGTTAACACGGTCCCTGCCGTGGAACAACGCGGAAGATCAGGGATTGACCGACCCGGACCATCACTGAGCGCGCTTCCAAACCACGGAGCGGGACTGCGTCGTGCGGCAGCGCGTCCCCATGGATGAACGCCTTCTTGGGTGAACGGAAGGATGCCTCTGCGAATTGCCCCTGCAACCGGCCGGGCAAGCGCGACTGCAACGCATCCACGGCGCGTTGCGGCATGGCGCACAAAATCGAGTGGCGGCCGCCACCATTCGTTGACCCTCCGACGCTGTGGCCGTTATCACTAAGTCACGGGGAAACGTGGACTGCGCCGAGTGAGGAAACACTGGCAAAGTCCGATCGACCAACGACCGCAACCTGGGAGGAGGTAGCACCATGAGTCATCCAGCAGTCGTATTCGGAGCCGTGGAACAGACAGGCGTCGAGCCGTCCCGCGAGCCCGAGAATCGCCTGATGCTCGCCGTCCTCGAAGAGGCTCTGGTCACCTTCCAGCGCGGTCTCAACTCGCCGGTGCCCGAGCGGCGCAAGCGATTCTGCGAAGTGGACCGGTGGGTATGCGAGCGCGATTCGGACTGGCCCTTCTCCTTCGAGAACATCTGTCAGACACTTCGCATCGACCCTGACTATATCCGCGCCGGCCTTCGCAGCATGAAATGCCAGTCGCTGCTCCGTCGCAGCGAGAATCGCGGCCGCAAGCTGCGCCGCGAGCGAATCTACGATCGGCGCGGCTGGAGAGGCCACATCAAGTAGCCTTTCCCCAGCTCAAAGGCCGGGAGGGCGGTTCCCGGCAGTGGCGGGGGGGGGCCGCGTTTGGGGCCGCCCCCCCCCCCCAGAAGAACCCCCCCG
>CAYYVZ010000216.1:6089-8784 GCA_964475235.1 uncultured Myxococcales bacterium
GCTCTCTATTGTCCGTTGGGGGCGGCGGGTGTGCCCAAATCACGTTCCCTTTCCCCAGATAATCGGGGGGGTGGGGGGTGCCCGGCTGGGGCGGGGGCGCGCCTTTTTGGGCCTCGCCGCCGCCGCCATTAAGACCGCCCGATGCCTGCTTCCAACCCCGCCGTCGTCTCGGTCCTCGGGCGTGACCAGAAGGGTGTCGTCGCCCGAGTCTGCACGTACCTCGCCCAGCACAGCGTCAACATCGAGAAGATCGACCAGAACGTGATGGAGGGTCTCTTCATCATGTCGATGCTCGTCGACCTGAAGGACCTCGACATCAACCTCGATTCGCTGATCCTCGACCTCAAGGGCATCGGTTCCGAGATGCAGATGGACGTGACGGTCCGGTTGCACGGTGAGCGCACGCAGAAACGCCTCGCCCTGCTCGTCTCGAAGGAACCGCACTGTCTCGAGGCCCTGATCGCCGCACGTCGCGACGGCGAGCTGGATGCCGAGCTCGCAGTCGTGCTCTCGAACCACCCCGACCTCGAGCCGATCGCCAGGGCTGCGGGGATTCCGTTCCGGTGGATGGCTTCGACGGACAAGCCCGCTCACATGCAGTTCCTCGCGCGCGAGCTCGGGAAAGTCGGCCCGGACCTGGTCGTTCTCGCGCGCTATATGCAGGTTCTGACACCGGACCTCACGCGAGCCTACGCGAACAAGGTTCTCAACATTCATCCGTCCCTGCTGCCGTACTATCCGGGGGCCAACGCCTACAAGCAGGCCTACGAGGCGGGCATCCGCGTCTGCGGCTGTACCGCCCATATCGTCACGGAGGAGCTCGACAAGGGCCCGATCGTGCTCCAGGACGTCTTCCACATCCGAGTGGGCGAAGACTCGCTGGAGACGGTCAAGGCCAACGGGCGGGCGCTCGAGGCCAAGGTTCTCACCAAGGCGGTTCAGCTCTGCGTCCGGGACGAGTTCGTGGTGGTGGACGGGAAGGTTCTGTTCCGGGCGGGGAGGGTCGCCTAAGGCTCGGCCCACGGTCGGGGGCGGCGGTCGGCGCTGGGGTGCTCGCGGGGCCTACAGCACGTCGCTGCGCTCCTGAAGCGGCCCTCGCGAGCACCCCAGCACCAACCGCCGCGCAACAAGCCGCACGTGAGCCCAATCGGGATCCGTCCCCGGGTTCCTCAGCAGGCGGCGAGCTGGGGGAGGGCCTGGACGGTGATCTCGATGCCGAGGTCGGCGCCGGACTTGTCCAGGTCGGCCTGCAGCTTGGAGATCGGGCAACTATCCGGAACCCGCATGCGAATCTGTAGCGTATACAGGGGGGTGCCGCTCTCGGCCACAGGTTTTGCTTCACCTCGAAGATCGGTGATCAGCACGCCATGGTCGGCGAGTGCGCGAGACACACCGGCGACGATGCCGGCCTTGTCGACGCCTACGGCCGAAAGCGTGTAGTCGGCCATGCCGGCCGGAAGCCCGGGGCCTTCGACCGGCCTCAGAAAGACCGTGAGGCTGCGCTCCCATTCCAGGCGCTTGGTGGCCTGGTAGAGTTGCTCCTGGAGATCGGCGCCGGTGCCGCTCACGAGCATGAGGGTTGCGAACTCGCTGCCGAGCATGGTCATGCTCGCATCCTCGAGGTTGCAGCCGCAGCCGTACACACACTCCGAGAGATCGGCGACGATGCCCGGCCGGTCGCGGCCGATCGCTGCCATGGCAAACCATCTCTTTTGCGACATGCCGGGCATGCTATCAGCGAGCCCTATCCGGTCCAGAGCGCAGCGCCTCGCCATGCGAGCCGGGCGCGCCGGCCGGCATCGCTGCGCCCATGATTCTGAGTGTCGTCGTTCCGGTTCTCGATGAAGAGGCGGCCCTGGGGCCGGCCCTCGCGTCGGCTCGCGCCGGGCTTGCTGCCGTCGACGAGGTCATCGTCGTCGACGGCGGCAGCCGTGACCGCACCATGGAGATCGCTCGCCGCGCGGGAGCCGTCGTCGTCGGGAGCACGCGCGGCCGCGGGCGGCAGATGAACGCCGGCGCAGAGAGGGCGCGCGGCGACGTGCTGCTCTTCGTTCACGCCGACACTCACCTTCCGCCCGGTTTTCGTCGCGAGATCGAGCGCGTCCTCGAGGATGGGCGCGCCACGTGGGGCCGCTTCGACGTGCGCTTCGACGAAGGCGGGGTGCTGCTGAGGGCGATCGCCTGGCTGATCTCGAGACGTTCGCGCCTCTTTCGCAGCGCCACGGGGGACCAGGCGATCTTCGTGAGGCGAAAAGAGTTCGAGGCGGTCGGCGGCTACCGCGAGGGGCATCTGTTCGAGGACGTTGCGCTGGTCAGGGAGTTGCGCGCTCGCGGCGCGATGGCGATCCCGGCGTCGCCCGTCGTCACGTCGTCGCGGCGCTGGCGCAAGGAAGGCGTCTGGGTCACGACGTTGCGGATGTGGTCGCTCAAATCGCTCTACCTCGCGGGAGTACCCGCGGAGAAGCTGGCTCGCTTCTACAGCGACCGGCGCTGAAAAGATGCCCTGTTCCGGAGCATCGACGGAGAATCGTCGACTTTCGACGACCGGGGAAGCGTAGAGCGCAGCCGGCGTCAGTCATCGTCGATGGCAGGACTGATGAGGCACTCGTCCTCGATCCCGGCGCGTCCTTCGATGCGCACCATCCGGCCTTCGACCTTCACGCGGCCGTCGGCGATCAGCCGCAGCGCTTCAGGG
>CAYYVZ010000217.1:0-8771 GCA_964475235.1 uncultured Myxococcales bacterium
CCGAGAGACGGCCGTTGCCGGCGGTCACGATCGCGACGCCGTCGAGGTCGGTCGGCTGCACGACCTCGTCGAGGCGCTTGTCCTCGGCGATGACGTTCATGAAGCCGGCCTGGCCGCTCACGTTCATGAGACGCCAAAGGGCCGGTGTACGCAGGTTGATGTCGACGAGCAGCGCGCGCGAACGGCCGCCGCCGGCGATCGCACGGGCGAGAAGACACGCGACGCTCGAAGTTCCCTCGCCGTGCAGCGAGCTGACGACGAGCACCGAACGGACGGTGTCGCCGACGGCCGAGCCCATGAGGGCGCGGCGAAGCTCGTAGTACTCGTCGGCACCGTGCAGCGGAATTGTCGGCGTGCCGTGGTCGACGTCGAACGTCTGGGCCGCACGCTCCTGGGCGCGAAGAGCCTCTGCACGTTTGAGTGCTTCGTAGGTCTTGCTCATCGCTTGGTCATCTCAAACTTGCGCCCGGCTAGACCGGACGTCCGCCTCCACCACTGTTGCCGCCGTTGCCGCGGTTGTTGCCGGTGCGGCGCGCGTTGCCGATCCGGTATCCGCTCGTGTTGTTGCCCTGCTGGTTGCCCTGATTGTACTGCTGGTTCTCCTGCAGGTTGTTGCCCTGGAAGTTCAGGTTGCCGCCCGGGCCTCCGGGACCGGCCGCCGCGGGAATCGCCGCCAGCACGGGCAGGTCGAGGTGGTGGCGCACGTCGAGATCGCTGTTCATGACCGGGTTGATGAGCTCGACGACGACGGCCGCACTGATTCCGAGGAACAGCGCGAGGAACGTCGTGAGAGCAAGTGTCACACCGCGGTAGTCGGCCTCGCGCTCGAGCGGGGCCGCAGCAGCTTCGATGATCGAGATGTTGGACAGGCCGGCAAGGTCCATGGCCTCGGAGACTTTCACTTCGTTCAGCTTGCCGAGCACGGCGTCGTACTTCTTCTTCGCCTCTTCGCGGTCGCGGCGAAGCCGCATGACCTCGTAGTGTTTGGCATGCAGAACGCGGATCTTGCCTTCGTAGTCGGTGATGCGCTCGGCCAGCATCGCGCGGCGGGCTTCGAGGGCGCCGAGCTCGGCCTGCGACGACAGGAGGTCCTCCTGAAGACGGCGGCGCGTCGGTGTCTGCGCCATCTTCTTGCGGCCGACGACGGTTCCTTCCTGGCTGGCGACCTGCGAGCGAATCGCGGCGAGCTCGGTCTCGACGTCGACGACGAGACGGTGCTGCGGCGTGTAGAGCTGAAGCAGGCGCTCGCGCTCCATCTCGAGGCGCGCCATGTTCTGGCGCAGGTAGCCGAGCAACGGATTCGGGACCATTTCGGTCTCGACGGCCTCCTGCTCTGGAATGTACTCCAGCTCGGCCTCGACGGCGGCAACCTTGGTCGTCAGCTCGGTGACCTGGGCCTCGGTGCGGCGCAGGTCGGCTTCGAGCTGCGCCCGCTGCCTGAGCATGTTGTCCTTCTCGGTCGCCACCGACGTGAGGCCGTGCGCAGCGTCGAAGCGCTCCAGCTCGAGATCGGCGTTGACGAAGCTCTCTTTGGCGGTCTGCGTCTCCTTGTCGAAGAACGAGAGCGCGCCGAGCGCCTTGTGGGTCTCGATGTGGTAGCGCGAGTAGAGGTTGACGAGCGTATTGACGACGTGAATCGCGAAGTCCTGGTCGGAGCTGCGGTAGGACACCTCGACGACGTTCGACTGCGGCTTGCGCACAGCGGCGACGCGCTGCTCGAGCTGCACCACGGTCGGTACCGGGAACGCGCCGTCGGGATTGGTCGCCGACTGCGTCTCGAGCTCGTCGTGGAGACGACGCATGAGGTCGCGGCTGCGGATCAGCTGCAACTCGGAGTTCACGACCATTTCGTTCGGCAGGTCGGAAACGGCGCGCTCGCGGTCGAGCGGCGAGACCTCGGCGTATGCACGATCCTTCGTGATCATCACCTTGGCACGCGCACTGTAGACGGGCTGGCGGATCAGGAAGTTGAAGAAGTTGAACGGCACCACGATGAACGCGATGACGAGCGCGACCGTGCGCCACCGCTTGAAGATGGCGGTGATGGCCTGCCGCAGGAGATAGAGTGATCGCTGATCCATCGCTTTTTCCCGGTCCTCGTCAGAAACCGAGCGGCTTCGTGGTCGGTTCGCGAATCGGGATCAGGTCGACGATCCACTGCCGCACCCAGAGGTCGGCATTGGTGATCCAGGTGGCAGGTACGTAAATGACGTCGTTCGGGCCCAGAGCGAGATCCTGCGTGGTATCGCCGGTCTCGAGCACGCGGCGGAGGTCGAGGCGCTTGGCCGAGTAGCCGCCCTGGGCGTTCCAGGCGATGTGGAGCACGCTGTCGAGACGGGCCGTGTAGGCGAACCCGCCGCGCTCGAGCACCGCGCGCAGCGTCGTCATGCCGGGCTTCAGCACGACGTATCCGGGCTTCTTCACTTCGCCGCCGATGTAGGCGCGGTAAGTGGTGAACTCCTTGACGGCCACGGTGATCTGCGGTTCGCGGTACGTCAGCGACGCGCGGCGCGTGATCTCGGCAGCCATCTCGTCGGACGTCAGACCGACCGCCTGGAACTGGCCGAGCGAAGGCACCCCGAGTTGTCCGTCCGGACCGACCGTGGCTTCGCCGGAGAGTTGCTCGTGGAACTGCGAGTAGATCTCGATGCGATCGCCCGGCTGCAGCCGGTAAATCGGAGAGACGACCTGCTCGGAAGACGCGCCGATTTCGAGAGGGGTGTTGGGACCGGTGAGAGGGATCGGGTTCGCACTGGGCAGCGCACAGCCGGCAAGCATGAGCAGGGCCGGCAACACTGTCCTGAGTACGCGTGCTTTCATGAACCCCGTCCGCCGATTCCCAGTCACACTTCGTCCACTTCCCGAACCATGCGCCGATGCGACGACGCATCGTGCGGATCCGCCTCCCGCGACGGCTTGCCGCGCTACGTCAAGGAGCAGCGAATCCGGCTTACAGGTTGAACGAAGGGACACTCTGCCAACTGCTTCGGTCGCTCTTTCGAGCCCGCTGCCGCTGGTCCTCCTTCGTCCCCGCACGGAAACTCCCCACCCCTGTCCGGATCGATCCGATCCGTCCGCGGGCAAATCAGATGACGCACCCCCGCCAACGATGCGTTCTTCTGCTCGAAACCCGGGTCCTGACGAATAGAGCATCCTAGGGAAACTTACAACAAATCGTCAATGCGCACCGCAGCTTTCACCCGTTCCGCTATGTCGCGGAGCGGGTCGGAAACCGGGATTCGCGTTCGCTTGCACCGTGCGGTCCGCCCTTCACCACCCGCTGGAGATGACGGCTGCCGATCGCGATGGATGCGGGGAGAGTACCTGTCGTCCAAGCACGCAACAAGACACGAATCTGCCGCGTCTCGTCATTGCGAGCCGGGGCCGAGAAGCTGCCTGGCGGCGTTGAGCGCGGCGTCGCGCCCCGTGAAGCCGGTCGCGTACACCGTTCGCACCGGATTGTCCTTGCCCTTGGTCGTCGTCTTGAGCTCCTTGCCTGGCAAGCGCGATGCGGCCCAGCTCGACGCCTTCGCGATTTCGCCGGCCTCGGGGCTCTCGGCCACGACGACGCGATAGCCGCCGCCCTTGACCGGATCGACCATGTGCTCGGGCTTGAGGAAGGGAACGAAGACATCGCTCCCTACCGGCAGCTGATGCGCGTTCCGGATACCCGGGTTGTGCCGGTAGATGGCCGTCAGGGCCGAGGGGTCCACGGTCCCGTAGTATTGCATCGCGATCGCCCAGACCGTGTCGCCGCGGGTCACGCGGACGTGCCGACCGACGACGGGTTTCTCCGTCGATTTCGGGGCCTTGGCCGCACCGGAGGAGGTGGAAGCGACGGTCTCGAGGCCGCCCGCGAGCCCGGCCGGCGGCGCAGCCATGGAAGGCGGGGCTTCGGATGCCAGGCGCGGCGCCGGGACTTCGGGATGGGCGGACTGGCCGCGCGCCGTATCCGCAGCCGTCCGGGCGGCTGCGGCGGCATTGGCGGTGTCTTCCGCCGCACGGGCTGCTGCTGCGGCGGCCGCCGTGTCTTCGGCCGCGCGCCGCGCCTTGTCTTCCTCCGCCACTTTCCTCGCGCGGGCTTCTTCTTCCGCGGCACGCCTGGCACGGGCCTGCTCTTCCTCGGCCAACCGGCGGGCGCGGGCGGCAGCCTGCTCCGCCTCGGCCTGTCGGACCCGGGCCTCGCTCTCCTGCTCGGCGCGCAGCGCAGCGAGTTGATCGGCGACGGGCTCGTTGGCGTTGGTCTCGACCTCGCCGGGCTCGTCCGCGGGTCCGGGCTCCCCGCCGTAGAGGCGGGCGGCTGTCGATCGTGCGGACTCCTCGGCGCGGCGCATGCTGCCCTTGACCGTATCGCCCATCGGGATGCCCCGCTGGGTGACGGCACCCGCATCGGACGGCGGAGGAACGGCGGCGGGAGCGGACACGATCGACTCGGGCCAGCCGGGGTTCACGGCCGGCGGCGCCGGTGACGCCGCCACGGGTGCGGGCGAAGGAACGGGCGGGTTCGGCGCGGGTGCCGCGGCGACGGCGCGCTCGGGGGCGCGAGGGGGCTCCGGAGCCTTCGCGACAGCGGGCGGCGGGGCCGGCGTGGCGGGCGCAGAAGTCGCAACGGCGGGGACGGCGGGAACGGCCGGGGCGCTCGCGAACGGATTCTCGAAACCGCGGCCGAGCACGAAGGCGCCGGCCAGCACGGCTGCGCCGATGGCACCGTAGCGAATGGCGGGAAGCGACAGCCACTCCTGGACGTCGGCCATCCATGCATCCGAGCGCGTGGCGCCGTCGAGATCGCGAATCGCGGCGTTCATCACCGACACGGTGATTCGGTCGCTGCCTTCGGCGAACGCCACCATCATCGCGTTGTCGCAGATCACGTTGATGACGCGCGGGATTCCCTGCGACGCTTTCCAGCAGCGCATCAGGGCAGCCTGGGTGAACAGCTCGGCCTTCTGGCCTCCGGCGCTGCGAAGGCGCGTCTCGACGTACGCCCGGATCTCGTCGCTGCGCATGGGCTTGAGCGTCGCCCGCACGCCGATTCTCTGGCGGAGCTGGCGAAGGTTCGGGTGGCGCAGCTTCTCCTCGAGCTCGGGCTGTCCGGACAGAACGATCTGGAGGATCTTTTCCTTGGAGGTCTCGAGGTTCGACAGGAGGCGGAGCTCCTCGAGCACGGCGTCTTCGAGGGTCTGGGCCTCGTCGATGATGACGACCACGTTACGGCCGTCGGTCAGCTGCTCCAGCAGGAACTGGTTGAGCTTCTCCATCAGCTTGAGGCGTCCGCCGCCTTCGGAGCGGATGCCCAGCTCCATGCAGAGGAACTCGAGAAGCTCGTCGAAACTTACACCCGGGTTGAAAACGAAGACGACGCGGGTCTCGCCCTCGATCTCGTCGACGATGCGCCTGAGCAGCGTGGTCTTGCCCGTTCCTGCCTCGCCGATGAGCGTGAGGAAGCCCTTGCGCGACTTGATGCCGTAGAGCACCGCCGCGAGCGCCTCGCGCGTCGACTCGTTGATGTAGTGGAACTTCGGGTCCGGGGTGAGATTGAAGGGGTTTTCCGAGAGGTGGTAGAAGTGGGCGTACATCCTCTGCCTCGACGGTCCGGTGTGGGGACCGCTCGTCTTCGTTTATCGCATGCGGCGCGAGGCTTCCCAAGCGCGGAACGCAGGAAATCGCGGCTTCGACGGACACGCGGCGCGAGCCGCGTGCTGGCGGCTGCAGTGCAGTGTCTTCAGGTTCCGGACTGCGGCTCGCGCGGCCGGCGGAAGTCTTCGCGCCGCAGGCCGTGCTGCTTCATCTTGCGGTGCAGAGTGGCGGCATCGACCATCGCGTGCTTCGAAGTCGAGGAAATTCCTCCCCTCGCCCGCCGCAGGACGGAAGCCAGGTAGTCCTTCTCCGCCCGTTTCAGGAACTCGCGCAGCGGCAGCTCGTAGTCTCGCGCACGACCCGAGCCCGTCGTGGTGGCGGGCGCGCCCGAGCCGGTCGGCAGGTCCACGTCCTTGATCATCGGGCCGCTGGCCTTGAGGATCGACCGTTCGAGTACGTTCCCGAGCTCCCGAACGTTGCCGGGCCAGTGGTAGCTCATCAGCGCCTGCAGCGCCTTGTTCGAGATGCGCATGCCGCCGCGCTCGCGCGAGTGCGGGTTGTTCTTGAGCATCTCGGTAACGAGAAGCGGAATGTCTTCGAGCCGGTCGCGCAGCGGCGGAATCACGATGGGAACCACGTTGATACGGTAAAAGAAGTCCTCGCGGATCTCGCCCTTGGCGATGAGCGGCTCGAGGTCGCGGTTGGTCGCGGCGATCACCCGGATGTTCACCTTGATCACGCGATTTCCGCCGAGCTTCTCGACCTCACGCTGCTCGAGCACGCGCAGCAGCTTGAGCTGCATCTGCAGCGAGATGCTCTCGATCTCGTCGAGAAAGAGGGTCCCGCCGCTGGCGAGCTCGATCTTGCCGACACGGTCCTGCACCGCGCCGGTGAACGCGCCGCGCTCGTGGCCGAAGAGCTCGGCTTCCAGCAGGCTGTCGGGAAACGCCGCGCAGTTGATCGCGACGAAGCGCCCGCTCTTGCGGCGGCCCTGGAAGTGCACCGCGCGTGCCGCGAGCTCCTTGCCGGTGCCCGATTCTCCCGTGATGAGCACCGTCGCGTCGTTCTGCGAGAGCGCCTCGATGGTGCGGAAGATCTCGTGCATGGCCGGATTGCGGCTGACCATGTTCGCAAATGCGTAGCGTTCGGAGAGCTGGCTCCTGAGGTAGCTGATCTCGTCGAGCAGCCGCCGTTTTTCGAGGATTTTCTCGGTCGCGAGCAGGATTTCCTCGCGCTCGAACGGCTTGGTGATGTAGTCGTTCGCGCCCTGCCGGATCGCTTCGACCGCGCCCTTGATCGACGCATAGCCGGTGATGATGATGACGCCGAAATCGCTCCAGCGCTCGTGGATCTGCTTGGTGAGGCTGAGGCCGTCGGTGCCGGGAATCTTGAGATCGACCACCCCGAGCGCGTAATCGTACTGCTCGAGCAGTGCGATGGCTTCCGTCGCACTTCCGCACGTGTCGACCTCGTAGTGGCGCTCGCGAAAAAGGCTCTCGAGCTGCCGGCAGATGAGTGGATCGTCGTCTACGACGAGAATTCGCTGGGCCATTCGTCAGGCGCCTCCCTGCGCCAGAGGAAGCCGAAGCGTGAGAGATGCTCCGCCCGTGTTGTCGATTTCGAGGGCGCCGCCGTGGAGACGCGCGATCCTCGCCGTAAGCGCCAGGGAAATATCGGTAGCGACGCCTGCGGTCGCGCCCGCCAGCCGGTACACGCGAAGGCCCACCGGGTCGCCTCCGACCAGCTCGACGACCATCGGCTCCCTCGTTTCGTCACCTTCCATCGCGGCCTTGCACACGAACGCGAGCGCTTCGGAGATGCGCGCGGGATCGACGTCGACTTCGCAGGCGCCTGCCTGCTGGTCACCGCGCATCTCGATCTCGCGCAGGCCGGCATGCTGGCGCATGCTCACGGTGAGGTCCGAAAGCCGCACGCGCAGCGTTCGCAGCTCCATCGGACGCATGTAGTCCAGCACCTGCCTGGTCATGGATTCGAGCTCTTCGACGGTACTGCGCAGCTTTCCCAGCAGGGAAACCGCGCCGTCGTTCGCCGGATCGAGGGAATCTCCGAGCAGCTCGAGAAAATAGTACGAGCGATGAAAGCGGTTCGCGAGGTCGTGAGAGACCTCCGACAGGACTCGCTGCTGTTCGTCGTTCTCCGCCGACACGCCGATTCCAGATCCTCCAGACGAGCACAGGACAGGGCCGGAACGGCCATTGTCCCCCCGGCGACATTGCAATCGCGCGAGGGACCCGATCCCCCGGCCTTGCACGCCTGCGTCGCATAGAGCCGCTATTCGCGCAGCTTTGCAAGCCTGAGCGAGCCTTGGCCCGTGCGCGGGCGCCCGGCTCGCCCGCCGCGGGGCAGCGCCGTGCGACGGCGTTGCGGACGTTGCCAGGCGAGCCGACGGCTGGGAGAAGCGGCTACCGGCCGGCGGCCGAAGCGGTTGGTTCGCGGAATGGGCGGCGAATGTATCGGCGGATGGCTGGAATGGACGGCCCCCGCGGGACACAGGTCCCGCGGGGGGCCGGGGCGATCAGCGGCTCGCGTGCGAATCCGAGAGGATACGCTCGCGCAGCGCCGTCGGGTCGAGAGCAAGCGCTTCGCAGACGTTGTTGAAGGAGAACGGCGAATCCCAGTCCTCGCAACTCAGCCAGAAGGCCGCCTGGCGGCGAAGGATCTTCGGATTCTCGCGCGGAGCCTTGAGCTTTCCGGCGTAGCAGGCCACCGCATCCTCGAGCACTGCCAGCGCGAGAGCACGCTCCGGTGTGCGCTGCTGGCCTTCCTCCGGGAGCGACTCGTCGGCCGAAGCCGAGAAGAATGAACGCGGACGCGTGCGCGAGAAACGCGTCTTGCGGGTGGCTGCCGTCTCGTTCCGGGTTTCCTGGGTCTTCCTCATCTCCACTTCCTCCACTTTCCGTTTGCGGCCGTGTCCGGCCGTCGTTGGCAGAGGAGAGAGCAAGCCCGGCGCCACCTGCACCGGAGCGAGAAAGTGTTTGAAAAATAAGAACTTTCGGAAATCGAGCCATTCCGGAACCGTACAAATCGGAGCGACTTCGGACGAAACCGAACGCCGCCAGACCCCTCCGGTACGAATCCGGACGGCCAGACGGAGGAGTTGGGAGAAGAGAGAGGCCGCGAGCGGGACGATCGCGGGCAGTGAGCGGAGCGCCGGGTCGGGGGCCTGCGTGTCC
>CAYYVZ010000218.1:0-8759 GCA_964475235.1 uncultured Myxococcales bacterium
ATTGCCGTCGTCGCAGGGATCGCCGTCGGCGGTGGCCGCGTTACCGGTACATGCGCCCGCGCTGCAGACGTCACCGGCAGTGCACCCGTTCCCGTCGTCGCAGGGAGTGCCGTTCAGTGGCACGGGGTCGCCCGCGCACTCCCCGCCCGTGCACTCGTCGTTCGCGGTACAGGGGTTGCCGTCGTTGCAAGGTTCGCCTTCGCCGGCGCCCTCGCACGAAGCCTTCTCGAACGCGCCGACGTCCGGCGCTCCGCCTTCGCTGCGCGCATTCCCCAAAATATCGTCGGCCGGCATGTTCGCGGCATCCGCCGCGCCGATCGCGGCGCTGCCGGAGGCAGGAACGCCGAAGTCGAGCACCAGATTCTCGAACACCTCGGCGATGCTGGTCGAACCGTCGGCGAACGTCCCCGCACCTTCGTTCCAGCGAGGCAGCGGCGCCGTCGTCGGATCCGGCAGCAGCGGATCGCCGAGGATGGCGCCGGCATCGTCGCTGACCTCGACGATCGATTCGGACGAGGTCGGGAACGGGTTGCCGTCGTTGAAGTAGAGGTTGTTGTCAAAGGTCAGGTTCACGGTGGCGCCGCCGCGGTTGAACGTGTTGCCCATCGTGCCGGTCGGATCCGACCAGATGTTGTTGTGAACATGGACGCCGTCGCTCGCGGGCGAGGCGCCGACGGTGACGATGCGGAAACCGTATTCGAGGGCGGGCATGTTGCCGACGATGGTGTTGGCGCGCGCCGTGACGTCCTGGACGCCCTGGAACTGGAGCGGCGAGCGGATCGTGGCCGTGCCGTTGCCGAGCATGAGGTTGTTCTCGATCAGCACGCCGATGGCTTCGAAGTTGGCCGTGCCGTCTTCGCCCACCCGCACGAAGCCCTGTCCGCTCGAGCCTTCCCAGTGCAGGAAGACGTTGCGGCGCACGGTGACGTTCTCGGAGCCGAGGCGGCCGTCGGTGTTCGCGTTGCTGTCCTTGATGACGACGTAGCTCGACGTGTCGGTGTCGCTGCGCCCGCTGCCGGCGAAGTCGTTGAAGAAGACGTTGCCCTCGACCAGCACGTCCGCAACGCTGTTGATGTCGATGTGCTCGTCGGAGCCCGCCTGGTTGTAGAACATGTTGCCCAGCACGCGGACGTCGCGGGCGTTGTTGTTGATCTTGAGGAGGTCGTTGTTGTAGCTGTCGTGGAAGATGTTGTTGCGGATCGTGATGTCTTCGACGGGGTCGGCGTCGCCGGTCGCATCCTGTACCTGCATGAGCAGCGCGCCGGCCCCGGGACCGTCGTGCGCGATGTCGAAGCCCTCCATCGTGATGCCCTTTCCGTAGAAGCAACGCACGACCGTCGCGTCGTACCGAAGACGGGCCTGGTAGGGCGTCGAGGATCGGACAGTCACGCCCGTGTCGAAGCGGCCTTCCAGCTCGACGCGGCCGTAGGTGCCGGGAGCCACGAGAATCAGGGCGTCGTCGGCGACGTTCGCAAGGGCATGGGTGATGGTGGCCCAGGGGTTGCCGGGCGTGCCGTCGCCGGTGGCGTCGCTGCCGGTGGTGGAGACGTGGTGGGTGGTGGTGAAGGCGAAAGCGCTCTGGGCGGCCAGGGTTGCGACGAGCGCGGCGGCGCTCAGGGCGCCAGACAGCAGGTGTTGCGTGAGCATGAACGATTGTTGCCGGGCATCCCGAGGCTCAGCAACAGGGTTGTTCCCCTGCGCGGTCGCTCGACCCGTTCCTTCTGCCCATGCCGCGAAGTACAGTCGCGCGGGGGGAACGACACGGAGGGGACACCGTCCTTTCCGCCTGTATCCTTCGACAGACGAGGAGCGGCCCGATGACGGCTTTCCAGCAAGCCTTCCGGAATCCCATGAGCGTCCCCGCGGCGCTGGTGCTGACTGCCGTTGCCGTCGTCGCGATTGTCGCGCTGCGCTGGCTGCTCGATCCATTTCTTCCCGGTCAGTTTCCGTTCGTAACGACCTTCTCTGCCGTGGCCGTCGTGGCCTACATCGGCGGCTGGCTGCCGGCGCTTCTGTCGGCCGTGTTCGGGTTTCTCGCCTGCGGCCTTCTGTTCACGCCGCTCGCTCAGGCGACACCAGTGCAGGAGCAGGTCGTGGGTTTCGGAGTGTACGCCGTGACCTGCTCGGTCCTCATCGTGCTGGCCGAATCCACGCGCAGCGCGCAGCGAACCCTGTACGCCGAGCACGAGCGGCTGCGTACCACGCTGGCCAGCATCGGCGACGGCGTCATCACGACCGACGCCGAGGCCCGGGTTGCCTATATGAACGGCGTCGCCGAGGCGCTCACCGGCTGGACGCAGGCCGACGCCGAAGGCCGGCCGCTCGATGAAGTCTTCTCCATCGTGGACGAACATACGCAGCGGAGCGTCGAGACTCCGGCGGCGAGAGCGCTGCGCGACGGTGCGATCGCGGGTCTGGCGAGTCACACGGTGCTGCTGTCGAAGGATTCCCGGCGCATTCCGATCGACGACAGCGCCGCGCCGATCCGCGACCGCAGCGGCCGGATCGTCGGCTGCGTGCTGATCTTCCGCGACGTCACCGAAAGGCGGCGGGCCGACCGCGAGCTGGCCGAATCGCGTGCGAGCCTGCAGGCGGCCGACCGCCGCAAGGACGAGTTCCTGGCCACGCTCGCCCACGAGCTGCGCAATCCGCTGGCGCCGATGCGCAACTCGCTGGAGATCCTGCGCCTCGCCCGCGAGAACAAGCCGGTGGCCGACCAGGCCGTCGCGACCATGGAGCGCCAGATCGACCAGATGGTGCACCTCGTCGACGACCTGCTCGACGTGGCGCGGATCAGCCGCGGCAAGATCCAGCTGCGGCGCGAGCGCGTCGAGCTTCGCACCGTGGCCCTGCAGGCGGTCGAGCTCTGCCGGCCGCTGGCCGAAAGCCAGAGGCACGACGTCCGGGTTTCGCTGCCCGCCGAGCCGCTCTACCTGCAGGCGGATGCGGTGCGTCTCTCGCAGGTGCTGAGCAACCTGATCCACAACGCATGCAAGTACACGGAGCCGGGCGGCCGCATCGAGCTCGTCGCCGAGGCGCGCGGCGACGAGCTGGTCGTGGCCGTAAGGGACACCGGCGTCGGGATCCCGGTCGAGATGCTGCCGCGCATCTTCGAGATGTTCACGCAGGTGGACCAGACGCTCGAGCGCGCGCAGGGAGGGCTCGGCATCGGGCTGACGCTCGCGAAGGAGCTGGTCGAGATGCACGGCGGCACCATCGAAGCGCGCAGCGAGGGGCCCGGCTGCGGAACCGAGATGATCGTGCGGCTTCCGCTGGTCGTCGATTCGCCGGCGGATCGCGAGCGGGCGTCCTCCCCGTCCGGCGAGGCCTCGCGCTCCTGGCGCATCCTCGTCGTGGACGACAACAAGGACAGCGCGGACTCGCTGTCGATGCTGCTCGCGCTGCGCGGCCACACCATGAGCACCGTGCACGACGGCCCGGAGGCGCTCGAGGAGGCGGAGCGGTTCCGGCCGGAGCTCGTGCTTCTCGACATCGGTCTGCCCCGCATGAACGGGCTCGAAGTATGCCGTCGCATTCGCGAGCAGGCGTGGGGGAAGTCGATGATCGTCGTCGCGCTTACGGGGTGGGGGCAGGAAGAAGATCGCGCGAAGTCGAAGGAGGCGGGGTTCGACCATCATCTGGTCAAGCCGGTGCAGATCGGGGAGCTCAGCAGGTTGATCGGATCGTGGACTCGGGAGGAGGGTCGGGGATAGGCGGTCTATCTCGCCTCGGGGCGAGGAGTCGTTTCCGTGCGTGCAAGTCGGACGATCGCGTCGAGCAGGCCCTGGAAGACGATCGCGTGAAGCGGGTAGACGCCGTACCAGTAGGCCAGGCCGGCAAGTCCCGCCGGATCGAAGACCGCGGTCTGGCGTATGGTCGAACCGCCGTCGGCCTCCGTCACTTCGAATTCGAGCCACGCCCGCCCGGGCACTTTCATCTCGGCGAACAGCAGCAGCCGGCGGTCCGGTTCGAACGCTTCGACGCGCCACCAGTCGAGCGCATCTCCGACGCGAAGACTTTCCGGATCGCGCCGTCCGCGGCGCAGTCCGACGCCACCCGCCCACAGGTCGAGGACGCCGCGAATCCGCCACAGGACGTCGGCGTGATACCAGCCTCGCCGGCCGCCGATTCGGCGCACCGGTGCGAACGCCGCAGCGGGCGGTACGGCGACGAACGCAGATCGCGAGTCGATCAGCCGGTTGCCGACCGGCACGTTGCCGGAGTCGGTCGGACGTCCGACCGCCGACAGGGCGTCCGACCAGCGCGTTTCCGCGAGCTCGTTGTCTTCGTTGACGAGCGCCGACGCGATGGCCTGCTGCAGTCCCATCGGGCGGACGGCGAACACACGCGCGGCCGAATCGTCGCGTACGACGGTGGGGTGAACGATGCTTTCGATCAGCTTGCGACCGATGCGGGCGTAGAGCGGCGTCACGAAACCCAGCCACAGGCTCGACAGCCACGGCGTCAGGAACGGAAACGGGATCATCGCCCGGCCGAGGCCGCGCTGCCGTGCGTACTCCTGCATGATGCCGCCGTACGAGACGACGTCGGCGCCGCCGATCTCGAACACGCGGCTGCCGTCGACCGGAATGGCGAGCGCCGCGACCAGGTAGTCGAGCAGGTCGGCGATCGCGATCGGCTGCGCCGGCACGCGAACCCAGCTCGGAGTGATCATCACGGGCAGCCGCTCCGTCAGCGCGCGCACCATCTCGAACGACAGGCTCCCCGAGCCGATGACCACCGACGCGCGCAGTTCCACGGTCGGCACCTTGCCTTCGCGCAGGATGCGGCCCGTTTCGTGCCGGCTGCGCAGGTGCGTCGAAAGCTCCTCGGTATCGTCGCCGAGGCCGCCCAGGTAGACGATGCGCGCGATGCCGGCTTCGGCGGCGGCGGCGGCGAAATTGGTTGCCGCCTCGCGGTCCTGCTCCTCGAACGAGCCCGAGGACGACATCGAGTGCACCAGGTAGTACGCGCTGGCGCAGCCCTGCAGTGCGGCGACGAGCGACTCGCGGTCGAGCGCGTCGCCGCGAACGACCTCGACGCCGGACGGCACCCGCGCGACCAGGTATTCCGGCCGGCGCGCGACCGCGCGGACATCGTATCCGGCATGAAGCAGGGGACGAAGAAGCCGGCCCCCGACGTAGCCGCTGGCGCCGAGCACCGCGACCCGGACGCCGGCGCGAGAGGAATCGTTCAAAGCCGGGCGACTATACGGCGATCGCGATGGAAAACTAGTGCGAAGCCGTTTCCGCAGTGGGAAACCTGACGTGATAGACCCCGTGATCGATCGAACGATTCACCTTGAAGCCTCTTCGGGCGAACACCCCCATCATCTCGTTGTTCTCGCCGAGGACTTCGGCGACGAACTCCGTGATGCCGTGGCCGCGGGCGATGCGAGCGAGATGCTCGAGAAGCGCGGAAGCGATCCCCCGGCGCTGGTGATCGTCCGAGACCGCGAATGCGACCTCGGCACGGTGGCGCTCGCCGGCTCCGGTCATTCGGAAGTAGCGGCCCACGCCGACGATTCTCTCGTGCCCGCCGATCGGCAGCGTCGCCACGAGCCCCACTCTCTCGGTGCCGTCCATTTCCGTATAGTAGGTGAGCTCGACGGGCGTGAGCTCCTTCTTCGGACTGAAGAACCGGGTGTACACGGAATGGGCGGAAAGCGAGTGGAAGTGCTCTTCGAGCCGCTCCCTGTCGTCCGGACACACCGAACGGATGTGAACCGAGCCGCCGTCCCGCAAGCGTTCGTCGACCGAGTATCGAAGCGGATCGGTGCTCTCGTTCATCGGGGTTCTCCGCACTCCTGTCCGCCCGGCTACGACGCCAGTCGCAGCACGGGAACGCGCTTGGCGAGCTGAAGGACCGCAAACAGCACGGTGCCCGCCAGCACGCACACCGCCATGTCGTGCGGGTGCATGGGCCCGAAGCGGAACAGCTCGCGCGCCGGGCTCCAGCCGATCACGACGAACACCAGCAACGCGACCGTCGCCAGCACGATCCAGAGGATACGGTTCGGGCGGCCCAGAACTTCCGTCGCGGAACCGCCGAAGGACCGGTTCACGAAGATCAGCGCCACGTTGGTCGTGACGAGAGACGCGAACACCACGGATCGGACTTCGCTCTCGGGGATCCCGTTCGAAAGAGCCCACAGGAACACGAGCGTGACTGACAGAAGGGCCGTCACTCCCTGGAATGCACACCACGCGAGCAGCCGTTGCGGAAGAATCGGCGACGCCGGGTCGCGCGGCGGCCGCTGCATGACGTTGCGCTCCTCTGTTTCGGCTTCGAACACCACCGAGCAGACCGGATCGATGATCATCTCGAGGAATGCGATCATCGTCGGAGTCAGGATGAGCGGCATGCCGAGCAGCAGCGGCAGAACGGCCAGTCCGGCGATCGGCACGTGCAGGGCGAGCACGTACCCCATCGCCTTGCGCAGGTTGTCGAAGATGCGCCGCCCGAGGCGGAGCGTCTGCGGGATGGAAGCGAAGTCGTCGTCGAGCAGCACGATCGAAGACGCTTCGCGCGCGACGTCCGTGCCGCGTACTCCCATCGCGATCCCGATGTGGGCGGCGCGCAGCGACGGGGCGTCGTTGACCCCGTCGCCCGTCATCGCGACGATTTCCCCGGCGGCCTTGAGCGCTTCGACGATTCGCAATTTGTGCAGCGGAAGGATCCGCGCGAACACCGAGCAATCGCGCACGCGCAGCGTGAGCGTCTCGTCGTCGAGCGCTTCCAGGTCCGCGCCGGAGAGGACCGTGGCGGCGTCGATTCCGGCGTCGCGCGCGATCGCCTGGGCCGTCGCCGGGTAGTCTCCCGTGATCATCACGACGCGGACTCCCGCGCGGCGGCATTCGGCGACGGCGGCAGGCACGCTGTCGCGCAGGGGATCGGCAAAGCCCAGGAGTCCGGCGAACCGGAACGGCACGTCGAACGGTGACGCGGGGGCGCCCGGGCCGACGACGGCGGCCTCGGCCACCGCGAGCACGCGCACGCCGCCGGCAGCCATGCGGTCCACCGCCTTCGCCAGTGCCGCGTTTTCCTCCGCGCCGAAGCGGCAGAGCTTCGCGACCGCCTCCGGAGCGCCCTTGGTTGCCGCGAGCAGCGAATTCGGGCTGTCGCCCTGACAAACCACCGTCATCGCCGGAAGATCGGGCGTCAGCGCGAACACGCGAAGCGGCGCGTGAGCCTCGAGCCAGGTGCGGGCGTTCGGGTCGGCAGCTTCGGCAAGCACGTGGCAGGCGCGATCCATGGGGTCGAGTGCGTCGCGAGAGCTCGCAAGCAGGGCGGCCCTCACGACGGGCAGCGCGCCGGCCGGGATGTCCCGCGGCGGAGTGTTCGCCGTCCAGTCACAGAGTGGGTCGGTCCCCGGTGTGCCTGCGCTCAGCGCTACGACGGTCATGCGGTTGTGCGTCAGCGTGCCGGTCTTGTCGGTACACAGGATGGTGGCCGCGCCGAGCGATTCGATGGCGGATGAGCGGCGCGTGAGCACTCGCGACCGGGAAATGCGCCACGCGCCCATCACCATGAAGACCGTCAGGATGAGCGGGAACTCTTCGGGAAGCAGCGTCATCCCGACCGCGATGCCCGCGAGGAGCGCATCGACGAAGGAGCCGCGCAGCAGCGCATAGAGTGCGATGACGAGCAGGCTGAGCGAGGCTCCGGCCGCGCCGAAGATGCGCACCAGCCGCCGCGTCTGCGCCTGGAGGCGCGGCGGCTCGGCCTGGATGGAGCCGAGAGAGCGCCCGATCTTGCCCATCTCGCTCGCCGAGCCGATGGCGGTTACTTCCGCGCGTCCGCTGCCCCGCACGATCAGCGTCCCGCCGTAAAGGAAGGGAAGGTCGTCGCCGCCGGGCGGGGGTACAGGAAGCGTGAGATCCGATTCGAACGCGGTGCGCTTGCTGACCGGCAGCGACTCGCCGGTCAGAAGCGATTCGTCGACTTCTACCCCTGCGCCCTCCCGCAAGGTCGCATCGGCTGGAATGCGGTCCCCCTCTGCGACGAGCAGCAGGTCGCCTCGCACGAGCTCGCGGGCGGGAATGCGACGCTGCTCTCCGTCGCGCACGACCAGTGCCGTGGGACTCGTCATTTCGCGCAGCGCATCGAGCACGCGCTCGCTGCGTGTCTCCTGGGCCACGGCGATGAGCACCGACAGGTTGGCGAAGACGAGCAGCGCGATCGCTTCGCCGAAGTCTCCGAGCAGAAGGTAGATGATGCCGGCGGCAAGCAGCAGGCCGAACATCGGTTCGGAGAGAACTTCGCGAACGATGCGCAGGAAGCCTCGACGTTCCGGAGACGGCAGCTCGTTGAAGCCGTCGCGGGAGAGCCGCGCTGCGGCCTCGGCGCCGGACAGTCCTTCGGGCGCGAGCGGATTCACGTGCGGTCGATCGCCACGATGGGCGGCTGGGAGGCGACGAACTCCAGCGCATAGTCGAGCTCGCCGGGCGTCTCCGCGTGAATGGAAAAGAGCGGCTGGCCGGTCTCGACCTCGTCGCCGAGCCGAACGAGCAGCTGCGCACCTGCGGCGGCGTCCTGCGGCGCTCCCGCCAGCTTCGCCGCGCGGGCGAGCCGGCGATTGTCGATCTCGCCGACGCGTCCTGCCGCAGGGGCGAGGACCGGGTGTCGATGCGCGGCATGCCTCGGTATTCGAAGCCCTCCCTGCGCCCGGCGAATCGCATCGAGCTTGGCGAGGGCGGCGCCGCTGTCGAGCGTGCGCGTGGCCACCGCGAGTCCTGCGCCTTCGGGGGCACGGCCCG